>NZ_NHRQ01000001.1:0-307003 GCF_002165335.1 Acinetobacter sp. WCHA29 | reverse complement strand
AAATCAGTTCTTGCACTTGTTGAAGCGCTTGACTCTTACATCCCAGAACCAGAGCGTGCAATCGATAAAGCATTCTTGATGCCGATCGAAGACGTATTCTCTATCTCTGGTCGTGGTACAGTAGTAACTGGTCGTGTAGAAGCTGGTATCATCAAAGTTGGTGAGTCTGTTGAAATCGTTGGTATCCGTGATACTCAAACGACTACAGTTACTGGCGTTGAAATGTTCCGTAAACTTCTTGACGAAGGTCGTGCGGGCGAGAACTGTGGTGTTCTTCTACGTGGTACTAAGCGTGAAGACGTACAACGTGGTCAAGTACTTGCTAAACCAGGTACAATCAAGCCACACACTAAATTCGATGCAGAAGTATATGTACTTTCTAAAGAAGAAGGTGGTCGTCATACTCCATTCCTTAACGGTTACCGTCCACAGTTCTACTTCCGTACAACTGACGTAACTGGCGCGATCAAATTACAAGATGGCGTAGAAATGGTAATGCCTGGTGACAACGTAGAAATGTCAGTAGAGTTAATCCACCCGATCGCAATGGACCCAGGTCTACGTTTTGCGATCCGTGAAGGTGGTCGTACTGTAGGTGCTGGTGTTGTTGCTAAAGTAACTGCATAAGCCCAATATTATATTGCATTCAAATCGAAAGCTTCGGCTTTCGATTTGCTTCATAGGCTAGTAGTTCAATTGGTAGAGCGTCGGTCTCCAAAACCGAATGTTGGGGGTTCGAGTCCCTCCTGGCCTGCCACTTTTTTTAAATAAAAAAGCTTAATTCTGGCTAAGTTGTCATATAATAATTCGCGAATTCTACGACGAGTAAAAAAATGTCGAATGATAAATCGCGTGACGCATTAAGCGACGCGCCAATCCCTCAAAGAAATAATGCTGCAGAAGTTATAAATGCAAATTCTCCACTTGATATTGTCTTGTGGTTAATTGCAATTGTTTTGTTAGTTGGTTCAGCATTGGTAAATCAACATTTACCAGCCTATTGGGCACCTGCAAATGATATTTGGGTGCGCGTTGGGGTAATTTTGGCTTGTGTCGTCGTCGCTTTAGGTTTATTATACGCCACCCATCAAGGCAAAGGCTTTGTGCGTTTGTTGCAAGATGCGCGAATTGAACTGCGTCGAGTGACTTGGCCAACAAAACAAGAGACGATCACGACATCGTGGCAGGTACTTTTGGTTGTGGTTGTTGCATCATTGGTTTTATGGTGTTTCGATTACGGGTTAGGTTGGTTTATTAGGTTAATTATCGGGTAAGAGTGCGATGAAACGTTGGTATATTATTCATGCCTATTCTGGTTTTGAAAAACAAGTGATGCGTTCACTTAATGACCGAATCCAGCGCAGCACTGTTGCTGATAGTTTTGGTGAAGTCCTTGTTCCTACTGAAGAAGTAGTAGAAATGAAGGATGGTAAGAAGCGCAAGTCTGAGCGTAAATTCTTTCCTGGCTATGTATTAGTTGAAATGGAAATGAATGATGATACTTGGCACATCGTTAAAGAGTGTCCAAAGGTTCTAGGTTTTATTGGTGGTACACCAGAAAAACCAGCACCAATTTCTCAACGTGAAGCTGATGCAATTCTTGCGCGTGTACGTAATACAGGTGAAGCACCTCGTCCTAAGACAATGTTTGAGCCTGGTGAAGAATTACTCGTGGTTGATGGTCCGTTCACTGACTTTAAAGGGGTCGTGGAGGAAGTGCAATACGAAAAGTCACGTTTAACGTTGACGATCAATGTATTTAATCGACCAACGCAAGTTGAACTCGAGTTTCGACAAGTCGAAAAAACGATTTAATTTGAGTTGGTTGGTCAGCGCCCGATTTGATCGGGCATTGTTGTTCTAACACTTCGGTGTTGTTTAATTTTTTGGGGAGCCTGACGGCGTTTGTACCCAGAGGTAATTTTCAATGGCTAAGAAGATTGACGGCTATATCAAGCTGCAAGTTCCAGCTGGTAAAGCAAATCCATCTCCACCAATTGGTCCTGCTTTAGGTCAACGTGGTGTAAACATCATGGCATTCTGTAAAGAATTCAATGCTGCTACACAAAAACTTGAAGTTGGCTTGCCAATTCCTGTCGTGATCACTGTGTACAACGATAAGTCGTTCACATTCATCATGAAAACTCCACCTGCATCTATTCTTCTTAAGAAAGCTGCTGGTATTCAAAAGGGTTCTTCTGTACCTAACAAAACTAAAGTTGGTAAGTTGACTCGTGCTCAATTAGAAGAAATTGCGACGACTAAAGAACCAGATTTAACTGGTGCTGATTTAGACGCTCGTGTGCGTACCATTGCTGGTTCTGCACGTTCTATGGGCTTGGAAGTGGAGCTATAAGACATGGCAAAGTTAACTAAACGTCAAAAAGCCATTGCTGCTGCTGTAGAAGCAAACAAAGTTTATACTTTGGAAGAAGCAGTACAAGTTCTTAACAGCCTTCCAGCTGCGAAGTTCAAAGAATCATTAGACATCTCTGTAAACCTTGGTGTTGATCCACGTAAATCTGATCAGGTTGTTCGTGGTGCGACGACTTTACCTGCAGGTACAGGTAAAACTGTACGTGTAGCAGTATTTGCTCAAGGTGCTGCTGCTGAAGCTGCAAAAGAAGCTGGTGCAGATGTTGTTGGATTTGATGACCTTGCTGAAAGCATTCAAGGTGGAAATCTTGATTTCGACGTGGTTATTGCTGCTCCTGATGCAATGCGCGTTGTTGGTAAGTTAGGTACAATTCTTGGTCCACGTGGCTTAATGCCAAACCCGAAAGTGGGTACAGTAACGCCTGACGTTGCGAACGCGGTTAAGAATGCCAAATCTGGTCAGGCACGTTACCGCGTAGACAAAGCGGGTATCATCCATGCTGCAATCGGTCAACTTGGCTTTAGCGAAGAAGCTGTACGTCAAAACGTTGAGACTTTAATTGCAGATTTAAAACGTTTAAAACCTGCAACTTCTAAAGGTGTATACGTTAAGAAGATCACTTTAAGCTCTACTATGGGCCCAGGTCTTACTGTTGACGTAAACAACGTTTCTAAGTAATTAGACAGAATTTTAAAGCCCTGAGTAAAAATCAAAGTGCTGCTTTGATTTTTACGCAAGAAACGCGCTGTCGTATTTTGCGAACTTAGGCAAACTTTGAATTGGTAAATGAATATTTATCAGCGTCAAAGACCTCAGGCGAGAAGTGTTTTCGGACACTTTTCTTAAAAATCCAGTCTGAGTAGACGTGGTGGTGTGATTTGTTCCTCCTCCACGTGTAAGTCGAAAGGCTTACGAATTGGGAGTGTGCCTGTATAGGTGCATAAATCACCGTTAGGAGGTTTTACAATGGCTCTTCTTATCGAAGGCAAAAAACAGATCGTTGCAGAAGTAAGCGAAGTTGCTTCTAAAGCGTTTTCTGTTGTTGTGGCTAACTATCAAGGTTCAAGCGTAGAGCAGTTGACACAACTTCGTGTTGAAGCTCGTAAGTTGGGTGTTACAACGCGTATCGTACGTAACACTTTGGCTAAGCGCGCATTAGAAGGTACTCAATTCGATATCTTAAATGACAACCTTGTTGGCCCAACCATTCTCGGTTTCTCAACTTCTGAAGATGACATGGGTGCAGCTGCACGCTTGTTCGAAGAATTTGCGAAAACTAACAAAGCATTTGAACTTAAAGCTGCCGCATTTGACGGTAAGGTTTATCAAGGTGCTGACGTTAGCGTAATTGCAAACCTTCCGAACCAAGAAAAAGCGCTTACTATGCTTGCGTCTGTTCTTCAAGCTCCTATTTCGAAATTGGGTCGCCTTATTACAGCGCTCAAAGAGAAAAACGAGTCAGAAGCGGCTTAATCCTATTTTCACACCATTCAATATCCATTTGGAGTTATTCTCATGGCTTTAACAAACGAAGAAATCTTAAACGCAGTTGCTGAAAAAACTGTTCTTGAACTTGTTGAATTAATCTCTGCTTTCGAAGAGAAATTTAACGTATCTGCTGCTGCTGTTGCTGTTGCTGCTGCTCCAGGCGCTGCTGCTGCTGTTGAAGAACAAACTGAATTCAACGTTGAGTTGACTTCTTTCGGCGCGAACAAAGTTGCTGTAATTAAAGCAGTTCGTGAAGCAACTGGTCTTGGTCTTAAAGAAGCGAAAGATCTTGTTGAAGGCGCTCCTGCAGTTCTTAAAGAAGGCGTTTCTAAAGAAGAAGGCGAAGAACTTAAGAAGAAGCTTGAAGAAGCTGGTGCTACAGTTACACTTAAGTAATGCTGTAGGGAGTCGATTTTTTCAAAATCGGCTCCAAAAAATGGCTGATGGCTCTTGGGTCATCAGCCTTTTTGCGTTACAATAATCGGCTCGTTTTTTGATAGTTTTACGTTTATTGTGCGTATTATTTAAACAAAATTCATGAAATCAAACGCTTACCAATATTTTTTTGCTTATAAAAATATTGTTAAGCGTTTTAATACCACTAAAAATTGCAGCATTTGTAAACAGTGGTGGCCATATCGGCCTGCGTAATTCCTTCTAGACCCGTTCTGCAGGCGGGTTTAGTTTACTTTCCGAGGACTCCAGATGGCATACTCATATACCGAAAAGAAACGGATCCGTAAGAATTTTGGTAAATTGCCCCACGTAATGGAAGCACCGTACTTACTGTCGATTCAGGTCGATTCGTACCGTACATTCTTACAAGGCGGTAAAACTCCAAAAAATCGCGAAGATATCGGTCTCCAAGCCGCATTTCGTTCAGTTTTTCCTATTGAAAGTTATTCTGGCAATGCTGCTTTAGAATTTGTTGAGTATAGCCTTGGTAAGCCTGAGTTTGACGTGCGTGAATGTATTTTACGTGGTTCAACTTATGCAGCACCAATGCGCGTAAAAATTCGTTTGATCATTAAAGATCGTGAAACGAAATCAATTAAAGACGTTCGTGAACAAGAAGTTTACATGGGTGAAATGCCACTCATGACCGATAACGGTACTTTCGTTATCAATGGTACTGAGCGTGTCATCGTATCTCAATTACACCGTTCACCAGGTGTATTCTTTGATCATGATAAGGGTAAAACTCACTCAAGTGGTAAAGTGTTGTATTCAGCACGTATTATCCCTTACCGTGGTTCATGGTTAGATTTTGAATTTGATGCTAAAGATTTAGTATACGTACGTATTGACCGTCGTCGTAAGCTGCTTGCAACGGTGATTCTGCGTGCCTTGAATTACAGCAATGAACAAATCTTGAATTTGTTCTATGAAAAAGTACCTGTATATCTTGATATGGGTAGCTATCAGATTGATCTTGTTCCAGATCGCTTACGTGGTGAAATGGCACAATTCGATATCTTGGATAATGATGGTAAAGCGATCGTTGAACAAGGTAAACGTATTAATGCACGTCATGTACGTCAAATGGAAGCTGCGAACTTAGCCAAGCTTTCTGTACCTGATGAATATTTATATGAGCGTATTACAGCTGAAGATATCACACTGAAAAGTGGTGATGTGATTCCTGCGAATACCGTACTTAGCCATGACATCATGGTGAAGATCGCTGAAGGTGGTGTTAAACAGTTTAACATCCTGTTCACGAACGACATCGATCGTGGTCCTTTCGTTGCAGATACATTGCGTGCGGATACAACAACAGGTCGTGAAGAAGCACTTGTTGAAATCTATAAAGTCATGCGTCCAGGCGAACCACCAACGAAAGAAGCTGCTGAGAACTTATTCAACAACTTATTCTTCTCTTCTGAGCGTTATGACCTTTCTCCAGTGGGTCGTATGAAGTTCAACCGTCGTTTGGGTCGTCCTTACGAAGTGGGTACTGACCAGAAGTCACGTGAAGTTGAAGGGATTCTGTCACACGACGATATTATTGATGTATTACGTACATTAGTAGAAATTCGTAATGGTAAAGGTGAAGTCGACGATATCGATCACTTAGGTAACCGTCGTGTACGTTCTGTTGGTGAAATGACAGAAAACCAATTCCGTGTTGGTTTAGTTCGTGTTGAACGTGCTGTTAAAGAGCGTTTAAGCCAAGCAGAAACAGATAACTTGTCTCCACAAGATTTGATCAACGCAAAACCTGTTGCTGCTGCAATCAAAGAATTCTTTGGTTCAAGCCAATTGTCTCAATTCATGGACCAAAACAATCCATTGTCTGAGATTACACACAAACGTCGTGTATCTGCGCTTGGTCCTGGTGGTTTGACTCGTGAGCGTGCGGGCTTCGAAGTACGTGACGTACATCAAACTCACTACGGTCGTGTTTGTCCAATTGAAACGCCTGAAGGTCCAAACATTGGTTTGATCAACTCGCTTTCTGTCTATGCAAAAGCGAATGACTTCGGTTTCTTGGAAACACCATACCGTAAAGTTGTAGATGGTCGTGTAACTGATGAAGTTGAATACTTATCTGCAATTGAAGAAGTAGGGACTGTCATTGCACAGGCTGACTCCGCTGTTGATAAAGATGGCAACCTGACTGAAGAAATGGTTTCTGTCCGTCATCAAGGTGAATTCGTACGTATGTCGCCTGAGCGCGTCACACATATGGACGTTTCTGCACAGCAGGTTGTTTCAGTTGCGGCATCATTGATCCCATTCCTTGAACACGATGACGCGAACCGTGCCTTGATGGGTTCGAACATGCAACGTCAAGCTGTTCCTACATTGCGTGCTGACAAACCGCTTGTTGGTACAGGTATGGAAGCAAACGTAGCACGTGATTCAGGTGTGTGTGTGATCGCAAACCGTGGCGGTGCGATTGAATATGTTGATGCATCTCGTATCGTTATTCGTGTCAACGAAGATGAGATGATCGCGGGTGAAGCGGGTGTAGATATCTACAACCTGATCAAATACACACGTTCAAACCAGAATACCTGTATTAACCAAAATGTTATCGTGAAATTAGGCGACAAAGTTGCTCGTGGTGATATCTTGGCTGACGGTCCATCGACTGACATGGGTGAACTTGCGCTTGGTCAAAACATGCGTGTCGCGTTCATGACATGGAATGGTTATAACTACGAAGACTCGATCTTATTATCTGAGCGTGTACTTCAAGAAGACCGTTTAACGTCAATTCACATTCAAGAATTGTCATGTGTCGCACGTGATACTAAGTTAGGTGCAGAAGAAATTACTGCCGATATTCCTAACGTTGGTGAAGCTGCACTGTCTAAATTGGATGAGTCAGGTATTGTTTATATCGGTGCTGAAGTGACTGCAGGTGACATCCTTGTTGGTAAGGTGACACCTAAAGGTGAAACTCAGTTAACACCTGAAGAAAAATTACTTCGCGCAATCTTTGGTGAAAAAGCGGCTGACGTAAAAGATTCATCTTTACGTGTTCCGTCTGGCACTAAAGGTACGGTTATCGATGTTCAAGTCTTCACGCGTGATGGTTTGGAAAAAGATGAACGTGCACAAGCAATTGAAAAAGCTCAGCTTGATGCATACCGTAAAGACTTGAAAGAAGAATACAAAATCTTCGAAGAAGCAGCACGTGAACGTATTGTTCGTTTGTTGAAAGGTCAAGAATCTAACGGTGGTGGTTCAACTAAACGCGGTGATAAACTTTCTGAAGATGTATTGTCTGGTTTAGAGCTTGTTGATTTACTTGAAATCCAGCCAAATGATGAAGCAATTGCTGAGCGTTTAACTCAAATTCAAGTGTTCTTGAAAGAGAAGAGTTACGAGATTGACGAGAAGTTTGCGGAGAAGAAGCGTAAACTGTCTACAGGTGATGAATTAACCACTGGCGTATTGAAAGTTGTTAAGGTTTACCTTGCAGTTAAACGTCGTATCCAGCCTGGTGATAAGATGGCGGGTCGTCACGGTAACAAGGGTGTTGTATCAAACATCTTACCAGTTGAAGACATGCCACATGATGCGAATGGTGTACCAGTCGACATCGTATTGAACCCATTAGGTGTACCGTCACGTATGAACGTGGGGCAGATTCTTGAGACTCACTTGGGTATGGCGGCGAAAGGTCTTGGCGATAAGATCGAAAAAATGTTGAAAGAACAACGTACAGTGATTGAACTGCGTGAATTCTTAGACAAGATTTATAACAAGGTTGGTGGTGAGCAGGAAGAGCTTGATAGCTTGACTGACGCAGAAATCTTGGCGCTTTCAGGCAACTTACGTGCTGGTGTTCCATTAGCGACTCCTGTATTTGATGGTGCTGAAGAAAGCCAGATCAAAGACTTACTTGAATTGGCAGACATTTCTCGTACAGGTCAAACAGTATTGTTTGATGGTCGTACAGGTGAACAGTTTGACCGTCCTGTAACTGTAGGTTACATGTACATGCTCAAATTGAACCACTTGGTTGATGACAAGATGCATGCACGTTCAACAGGTTCTTACTCACTTGTGACTCAACAGCCGCTTGGTGGTAAAGCACAATTCGGTGGTCAGCGTTTCGGTGAGATGGAAGTCTGGGCACTTGAAGCATACGGTGCTGCATATACGCTCCAAGAAATGCTTACAGTGAAGTCGGATGACGTCGAAGGTCGTACACGCATCTATAAGAATATTGTAGATGGAAACCATTATATGGATCCGGGTATGCCTGAATCGTTCAACGTATTGACCAAAGAGATCCGTTCTTTAGGTATCAACATTGAACTGAAAAATGGTGACTAAATCCCCCTCGATCCCCCTTTATTAAAGGGGGAAGTTCTCCTCTTTGTTAAAGAGGGGTTAGGGGAGATTCCAAATTTCAGTAAAAACAATATTTGTGACCCAGTCGGAAGAGCGTAGCTCCCCGACACACGGAGAAAAAAATTGAAAGACTTGCTCGATATCATGCGTAAGAAAACGGATTCAGAAGGTCATGCACCTGTTGAATTTGACCGTATCCGTATTGGTCTTGCGTCACCAGAGATGATTAAGTCATGGTCTCACGGTGAAGTTAAAAAGCCTGAAACCATTAACTACCGTACTTTTAAACCTGAACGTGACGGTTTGTTCTGTGCCAAAATCTTTGGTCCAGTAAAAGATTATGAATGCTTGTGTGGTAAATACAAGCGTATGAAATACAAAGGCGTCATTTGTGAAAAATGTGGCGTTGAAGTAACAACTGCAAAAGTTCGTCGTGAGCGTATGGGTCACATTGACCTTGCTTCTCCAGTTGCACACATCTGGTTCTTGAAATCATTACCGAGCCGTATCGGTTTACTGCTTGATATGACATTACGTGATATCGAACGTGTATTGTATTTCGAATCTTATGTTGTTACTGATCCTGGTATGACTCCGTTTGAAAAGTATCAACTTTTAACAGACGAAGAATACTACAATGCACTTGAAGAACACGGTGATGAATTCACTGCGAAAATGGGTGCAGAAGCAGTTCAGGATTTATTAAAAGATATCGATCTTGAAGCTGAGATTGCGCGTTTACGTGAAGAAATTCCACAAACAACGTCTGAGACGAAACTTAAAAAAGCGTCTAAGCGTTTGAAATTGATGGAAGCATTCAAAGATTCAAACAATAAGCCTGAATGGATGGTGATGAATGTACTTCCAGTACTTCCACCAGACTTACGTCCGCTTGTACCACTTGAAGGTGGTCGTTTCGCGACTTCAGACTTGAACGATTTATATCGTCGTGTGATCAACCGTAACAACCGTTTGAAGCGTCTTCTTGACCTTGCTGCGCCAGACATCATCGTACGTAACGAAAAACGTATGTTACAAGAGTCTGTTGATGCGTTGCTTGATAACGGTCGTCGTGGTCGTGCAATTACAGGTTCGAACAAACGTCCATTGAAATCTTTGGCAGACATGATCAAAGGTAAACAAGGTCGTTTCCGTCAAAACTTACTTGGTAAGCGTGTTGACTATTCTGGTCGTTCGGTCATTACCGTAGGTCCTACTTTACGTCTTCACCAATGCGGTCTTCCGAAGAAGATGGCACTTGAATTATTCAAGCCATTTATTTTCGCGAAACTACAAGCATCTGGCCAAGCAACAACCATTAAAGCTGCGAAGAAAATGGTTGAGCGCGAAACGCCAGAAGTTTGGGATGTTCTAGCTTCTGTCATTCGTCAACATCCAGTCATGTTGAACCGTGCGCCAACACTTCACCGTCTAGGTCTTCAAGCATTTGAACCTATTCTGATCGAAGGTAAGGCAATCCGTCTTCACCCACTCGTATGTGCTGCGTTTAACGCCGACTTCGATGGTGACCAAATGGCGGTACACGTTCCATTGACATTGGAAGCACAGTTAGAAGCACGTGCGTTGATGATGTCGACCAACAACATCTTGTCACCTGCAAATGGTGAGCCGATCATCGTTCCTTCTCAGGACGTTGTCTTGGGTCTTTACTACATCACACGTGATGCGGTAAATGCCAAAGGTGAAGGCATGGTGTTTGCCGATACGCATGAAGTTAACCGTGCATTAGCAACGGGTAAAGTTGCGATCCATGCACGTGTAAAAGTACGTGTACATCAAACTGTAATTGATGAAAACGGTCAGCGTGAAAAGCAAACCATTATTGTTGATACAACACCTGGTCGTTGCTTACTTTGGGAAGTTGTTCCACAAGGTTTAAGCTTTGATATGATCAACCTTGAGATGACTAAAAAGAACATCTCTAAGTTAATCAACTCTTGCTACCGTAAGCTTGGTTTGAAAGATACTGTTATCTTCGCTGACCAATTGATGTATTTGGGCTTCCGTCAAGCGACGCGCTCAGGTGTATCTGTTGGTATGGAAGACATGCTGATCCCACCAACGAAACAAGTCATTATTGACAAAGCTGAAACAGAAGTTCGTGAAATCGAACAACAGTTTGAGCAAGGTTTCGTAACTGCGGGTGAGCGCTATAACAAAGTGGTCGATATTTGGGCGCGTACCAATGACCAGGTTGCGAAAGCAATGATGGATAACTTGTCTTACACACTTGTTAAAAACAAGCAAGGTGAAGACGAGAAGCAGAAATCATTCAACAGTATCTACATGATGTCTGACTCGGGTGCCCGTGGTAGTGCGGCGCAGATCCGTCAGCTTGCTGGTATGCGTGGTTTGATGGCGAAGCCGGATGGCTCGATCATTGAGACCCCAATTAAAGCAAACTTCCGTGAAGGTTTGACGGTACTTCAGTACTTCATTTCAACACACGGTGCGCGTAAAGGTTTGGCCGATACTGCATTGAAAACTGCGAACTCGGGTTACTTGACACGTCGTCTTGTAGACGTAGCACAAGATTTGGTGATTACTGAATCTGACTGTGGTACAGCGGGTGGCCTAGTGATGACACCATTCATTCAAGGTGGTGACGTGATTGAACCATTACGCGATCGCGTATTAGGTCGTGTAACTGCTGAAGATGTACGTCGTGCATCTGATGATGAAGTTGTACTTCCACGTGGTACGTTAATTGACGAGAAAATTGCTGCTCAGCTTGAAGAAGCGGGTGTCGATGAAGTCAAAGTACGTTCAGTTATTGCATGTGAATCTACATTCGGTGTATGTGCGCGTTGTTATGGTCGTGACCTTGCACGTGGTCACTTGGTGAACCCAGGTGAATCAGTGGGTGTTATGGCTGCACAATCAATTGGTGAGCCAGGTACACAGTTAACGATGCGTACGTTCCACGTGGGTGGTGCTGCGAGCCGAACGTCTGCTGCAAACAGTGTTCAAGTCCGTAACAAAGGTACTGTACGTTTCCACAACGTGAAAACTGTACAACATGCCAAAGGTCACTTGGTGTCAGTTTCACGTTCAGGTGAAATTGGTATTGCGGATGAATTAGGTCGTGAACGTGAGCGTTATAAACTTCCTTACGGTGCAACCATCTTGTTGAAAGATGGTGAAGCTGTAGAAGCGGGCGGTATCGTGGCGACTTGGGATCCACATACACATCCACTTGTTACCGAAGTTGCTGGTAAAGCGCGTTTCAGCCAGATCGCTGATGGCGTAACTGCAACATCGAAAACTGATGATGCAACGGGTATGACCACTGTTGAAATCTTGCCTGTAACAGCTCGTCCTGCTTCTGGTAAAGATTTACGTCCTGCAATTGTGTTGGATACAACAGATGGTGGCGAACAATTCTACTTCTTACCACAAAATACGATCGTAACCGTTCGTGATGGCGCAACGATTGGTGTGGGTGATGTACTTGGTCGTGTACCACAAGAAACTTCACGTACCCGTGATATTACCGGTGGTCTTCCTCGCGTTGCTGACTTGTTCGAAGCACGTAAACCGAAAGAACATGCGATTTTGGCAGAAGTGTCTGGTATCGTGAGCTTTGGTAAAGAGACCAAAGGTAAGAACCGTTTAGTGATCACACCTGATGATGGTTCAGAGATCTACGAAGAATTGATTCCAAAATGGCGTCAAATCAACGTGTTCGAAGGTGAGCATGTCAACCGTGGTGAAACCATTTCTGATGGTCCACAAAACCCACATGACATCTTGCGTTTGAAAGGTGAAGTGGCATTAACTAACTACATCGTGAACGAGGTTCAAGACGTTTACCGTCTCCAAGGTGTAAAAATCAACGATAAGCACATCGAAGTTGTTGTACGTCAAATGTTGCGTAAAGTTGATATCACTGACGGCGGTGATACAAGCTTCATCAAAGGTGAGCAAGTGGATTACATCCGCGTTGTTCAAGAGAACCAAGCTGTCTTGGCTCAGAACAAGTTCCCAGCGAAGTTTGAACGTCAATTGATGGGTATTACTAAAGCGTCGCTTTCTACTGACTCATTCATTTCTGCTGCATCGTTCCAGGAAACAACTCGTGTGTTAACTGAAGCGGCTGTAACAGGTAAAGAAGATGATTTACGTGGTTTGAAAGAAAACGTTGTTGTGGGTCGCTTGATCCCAGCGGGTACAGGTCTTGCATATCACTTAGAGCGTCGTCGTCAAGAAGCAGAAGCTGCTGAATTTGAACTTCATAACGATTTCAGTGAAGTTGACCAAGCATTTAGTCAAGCGTTGAACTCAGACCAGTTCTAAGTCTTAACGAATTAAAAAAGGCACCTTTGGGTGCCTTTTTTATGTTTGAAAGTAGCAAAATGATTGTATTTAGAAAACTAAACTAAGTTTTCATAGATATAAATTAGTGTGATTGTATAAATTGATTCACTTGTTGGGTATATGCATTATCTTCTCCCAAAGATCTATTTATTTCACGATGTGAAAGTGGGAGTGATAATAATTGTGCGGATGTCCCAAGTTTTTGTGCTTGCTGAATAAATTGTTGAGCCTGTATACAGGGTTGATCAGGGCGAGTGGTTGAGCAAACAGCGAGAAATGCAGGTAAACTTTGATGTAGTTGTAAGATCGGAGATAGAGCTTTCCAGTTTTCAGGTTGTTGGCCAAAGGCTCGATCATAAAATCGAGCGTGCCGATTTTGCATTATTTTTTCGATATCGTAAGCAGCACTATCTAAGGCAATGGTTGCTCGCCAAGGTTGCGGTTGTGGAGTTAACCACGAGGGCCGTACTGTAACTAAGCTGACTAAATGTGCACCAGCAGAATGCCCTACCAAAATAAGCCGTTTTGAGTTTGCATGCCAATCATTTGCATGTTTTTGAATATAGACTAAAGCATTTGATATATCTTGAGTCTGTTGCTGTACGGTTGCATTTGGAATTAATCGGTAATTAACGGAGATCAAAAGCCACCCACGTTTACCCCAATAATCGACTTTATTTTTTACTACTGCAGCATTATTTTTATCACCTATACTCCAAGCACCACCATGTACCATAACGATGATTGGGGCTAGATTATTATCGGTGTGTGGTTTAGATGGGAAATAGATATCCATCATTTGTTGGGAATCATGACCATAAGGAATATTTTTATGTGATTCTACTTTTGCTAATGTTTGGAACTTGAAAAAATTTGCCTGAGTTGCTGAATTCAAACTCATCAAGATCAACATGGATAGCATAAATCTTATCATTTTTTCGCCCCTGTTAAATTATATTTTTACATTGAGCCACACATTTTGTTTTCATGCTGATTAGATTGGAACTTTGACTTCATGTTTAATAACCTAATTCAATCAACAGTGTAGTACTGTATTGATCAAAGATTCTTCCATTTAGTTTATTTTATTACAAAAAGAAAAGAATGCACTTAGAGCAATTACATAATCTGATTATTTTCTCACAAAAATCAGATTATGCTTAGACTATAAAGCTGAGGAGTTTTGGACATGAAAAAAACAATGGGTTTAATTTCAACATTAGTATTATCTACTTTGATGTTTACAGGCTGCCAAAACATGAGCGCATCTGATCAGCGTATTGGTGCAGCAGCATTGGGTGGTGCAGTTGGTGGTGGTGTTGGTAATCATGTAGGTGGTGGCTTAGGAGCGGGTGTAGGTGCAGCAGCAGGTGCTGGTGTAGGTGCAAATGCCAAGGGTGGTAGTAGTAATTCAACCACAAGTAGTGCGATTGGCGCAGGGATTGGTTCTGTGATTGGTAAGTCTATTTTTGGTGGTGATACTGGTGCAGCGATTGGTGGTGCAATCGGTGGTGGCGCAGGTGCTGCAATCCAAGAGAAGAAAAGATAATTTCTCAGATTTAAAAATGCCTGCAAAACCTTGCAGGCATTTTTATATGCGTAAAATTAAGCACTAGCTTTTGGCTTTTTCAGACGGATATACAGAACCTTTTCAACTTCTGCAATTCGCGTTCCCGCATCATCCACAATCTTCAATGTATAGTTTCGAAACACAGGTTCATGATTTTCAGCCAGTTGCTTAATTTCCGTAATTTCAGTGGCACTGAGCTGTATATCCGCATAGACGGTGCTGCGACCAGGTGACAGGAAATTAATAGAAGCACTTTTGTCCCAAACAATGTATTTATGTCCTAAATGATGCATGAGAATCAGCATATAAAAGGGATCAACCATCGAATATAAACTGCCCCCAAAATGTGTTCCGACGATATTACGATTTTTTCTAGTCAGCGGCATTTTGACACGAATGAAGTAACGATCAAGATCAAATGTTTCGATTGCAATGCCTGCCCCACGATAAGGGGAATAATGATTCAGCATAAATTTAGAAATCGCTGGAACGGTTCGAATTTTTTTGAAAAAGTCTTTCATGGTCAATTTTTTTTCTTGCAACGCTATTCATACTCCATAAGTATCATTTTTAGTGCATCGCTGGCAATGGCTATTTTATAACCAAGCCGATAGAAAACAAAATGGGAAAAAATTATGCAAGCACAAGTAAAAACAGTAACCACTTCTGACCAACAAAGCCTCTGTGTCAAAACATGGGGGGATGAAAAGAAAACACCATTGGTGTTAGTACATGGTTATCCCGATAATCAAGAAGTATGGGAGCCGATTATTGAGCAATTGGTTGATGACTATTATGTCGTTACTTACGATGTTCGTGGTGCAGGTTTGTCATCAATTCCAAAGCGTATTAAAGACTATCGATTACCGCGTTTATCTTTGGATTTACAAGAAGTGGTTGATCAAGTGTTACCCAACCGCAATTTCCATATGGCAGCGCATGACTGGGGTTCTTTACAGTCTTGGGAATCAGTAACTGAACCTAAGTTAAAAGGCCGTTTACTATCTTATACAACAATCTCAGGCCCTTGCTTGGATCATGCTTCTTTATATTTGCGTGGAAAGTTTAAATCTGCACCAAGTAATGTACTGAAAATGCTGACTAAATCTTGGTATATTGGTGCTTTCCATTTGCCATTGGTTGCTCCAACCGTATGGACTTTCTTTAGTCCAGAAAAGTGGGGTAAGATTTTAAGTGGCTTAGAGAAAAAACAAAATTTGCCATTAAATGCAAATATTGTGTCAGATGGTAAATACGGTATTAATTTGTATCGTGCTAACTTTATTCCTTCACTGGCTCAACCACGCCAACGCTATGCTCAATGTCCTGTACAGGCGATTGTATTAAAACGCGATGCATTTGTTAGCCCTGAGTATATTACCGAATCAATGCCAAAATGGGTTGAAAACTTTGAATATGTTGAACTTGATGCCAATCACTGGGCGGTTCTAAGTCAGCCAACTAAAATTGCTGAACTAATCCGTCATTTTGTAAAACGCCAGACTGTTTAAGGCTTTAGCGGATTAATCAAAATAAAAATCACTTAAAACAGATTGCAATTTGGCGACATTTTCAGCTTCTATACAATGAATCTGCTAGAATGTCGCCTTTCTTTTTGCTCCTAAATTTTGTCCATGAATGCTGTCGTAATTGCGATTGCCGTGATGTTTATTTTGTCACTGGCACGTGTTTCTGTTGTTCTCACTTTGGTCATATCAGCCATTATTGGTGGTTTGGTTGCTGGACTGAGCCTTTCTCAAACTGTAGAAGCTTTTAATGCAGGACTGGGAGATGGTGCTGAAGTCGCTTTGGCTTATGCTGTTCTAGGTGCTTTTGCCTTAGCATTATCTAAATCTGGTTTACCAGATTTACTTGCACATAAACTGATTGGTTTATTAGGAATGGAAGCCAGTAAAAATCAAGAAAAAAAAGTGAAATATCTTTTATTAACGATTTTACTCATCGCTGCAATTTTCTCTCAAAATCTAATCCCAGTTCATATTGCTTTTATTCCTGTATTGGTTCCGCCATTGTTAAAAGTGATGAACCACCTCAAGCTTGATCGACGTGCGGCAGCATGTGTACTGACGTTGGGTTTAGTTGGAACATATATCTTCTTACCTGTGGGCTTTGGCGCCATTTTCCTTGAACAAATTTTGATGGGGAATATCAATAAAATTGGGGCTGCATATGGTTTGCATGTAGAACGTAGCATGATGCCTATGGGCATGGCGATACCTGTTTTGGGTATGGTTTTAGGTACTTTAGTCGCTGTGTTTATTAGTTATCGTAAGCCCCGTGAATATGTTGATCGATCAATTTCACCCGTTACAAGCATTGATTTGGATAAACCACTACGAGCAACAACACAAGCTGAATATGACCTCAAGGCGGATGCTGAAGAGTTGAAGCATGAAGCTAGAAATGTACCTTATATTTCCAAAAAAACCATGCTTATGGCGTTACTTGCAATCGGTTTAACCTTAGTTGCGCAGTTGTATTCAGGTTCGATGATTTTAGGTGGCCTTGTTGGTTTTGCTGTGTTATCCGCTTCTGGCATTTTTAAATGGCAAGAAGCCGATGATGTGTTTGTGCAAGGGATGCGGATGATGGCCTTAGTTGGTTTTATCATGATTTCTGCGGCAGGTTTTGCTTCAGTCATGACGCATACAGGCGACATTACTCATTTAGTGAATGGTGTTGTACATATCATTGGTGATAATCATGCTTTAGCTGCGTTCTTGATGCTATTTATTGGCTTGTTTGTCACGATCGGTATTGGTTCATCTTTCTCAAGTGTGCCTGTGCTGGCGGTGATTTATGTGCCACTCTGCGTACAATTTGGATTCTCACCTTTGGCGACAATTGCATTGATTGGTACTGCTGCTGCATTAGGTGATGCAGGTTCGCCTGCCTCAGATTCAACATTAGGACCTACAGCAGGACTAGGTGTAGATGGTCAACATGATCATATTTGGGATACTGTAGTGCCAACATTTATACATTTTAATATCCCGCTACTTATTTTTGGCTGGATCGCAGCAATGGTTTTATAATGAATAGAGAATGGTTCCATAAGGAACCATTTTTTATATTAAGAAATAATAAAATATCATTTATATTAAATATAATAATTATGCTTATTAAATAATAACTATATTTATTTTAAACCACCTTGATATGAATAGTTTCTATTTATTTATCATAGAAGAAATAAAGTGAAATTTTTTGTCTTTTTATTCCTGTTTATTATATTAAGTTCTCATTCTATTTTGTAATAAAACTAAATTTATTTAGTTTATACTTTAAAAGATTTATTTTAAATATATATTTAAGCTGGTTAATTCTGATAAAAACACTTGGTTTTCAATTGGTTAATCATAGTAAATTAGTTTGATTTATAAATAATTACATATCTTTACAAATTTATATTGTTGTTAATCAGATATTTGTAAAAATAATTAAATTGGTCGGAATTAATATGTATTGCATAAAATAAAAAGACATGATTATTATTAAATATAGGTTGAAATTTTGATTAAAGAGGTTTTTTTAAATGCTAAAAAAATTATTAGTTATTACATTATTGGGGTTATCATCAACTGCGTTTGCAGGTGGTTTTCAGGTTAAGGTCGGTGGTAGTGTTATTGCGCCAACTGCAGATACAACATTAGCTCCAGGTGTTGTAGTTAAAGGTGATCATGAATTCGCATTTACACCTTCAGTAGAATATTTCTTTGGTGATACGCCTTTTTCAGCTGAGGTTTTGCTTGCTAACCCAATTAATCACGATGTTCTATTAAATGGTGAGAAAGTTGCAAGTGTTCGTCAATTACCACCGACAATCACAGCAAAATATAACTTTAAGAATTCAACTCGATTTACTCCATATATTGGTGTTGGTGGTACAGCCTTCATTGCATGGCACGAAAAGGGCTTAGTTGATGACGTGAAAAATACTTATGGTTTTGCTGGTCAGTTAGGTTTTAATTTCCAACCTGCTGACGCTAAAAACTGGGGTGTATATATGGATGTTCGATATGCAGATCTTAGCCCTGAAGTTAAGTTGGTTAATGGTACGAAGTTTGATTTAGACCTAAATCCTATGGTCTATACTTTGGGCTATAGCTATAAGTTCTAAGACGATTTAGATTTAAAGAAACCTCACAAATCGTGAGGTTTTTTATTTTGCAATCGCAATATAAAACAGATACAAGCTTGAAACAGAGTGTGCGGTAAGCTAAGAACGAGTTTTTAATAAGTTGTGATCGGTGATGAAAAAATTATTAAGCTCAGCATTATTTCTTATGTCATTACTCATTTTATCTCAAACCCATGCCGCCAGTTTCTCATGCAAAGCTGCAAAATTGAAATCGGAACAACAGATTTGTAATGATCGTGGTTTAAATGATGCGGATGTAAAACTGGCAACAACTTACCAAATTATTTTGCAAGCACTACCTATGGGAGGGCGTGATGCAGAAAAAGATAAGCAATTCCAATGGTTGAAACAGCGTAATTCATGTGCAGCAAATACTTCTTGTCTTCGTCTTGCTTATGCACAAAGACAACAGCAATTGGATCAACTTCTACAAACACGTATATTGAGCCAAGGACCATTCTAATTGTTCTTTTGTGCATTTTTTAACTGAAAAAATAAAACACAAGGATTGAAATATTCAAGATATGCACCATTCATAAATCATTCCAAATATATAAGCCTCAAGATAAGGAGTGATTTATGAGTGAACAAGTCGCACAAAATTATAGTTTCCAAGCTGAAGTTGCTCAGTTATTACATTTGGTAACACATTCGCTGTATTCCAACCCAGAAATTTTCTTACGTGAACTGATTTCCAATGCATCGGATGCCTGCGATAAGCTGCGTTTTGAAGGGATTAATCACCCTGAATATTATGAAAATGATGCAAACTTACATGTTCGTGTGAGCTTGAATAAAGAGAATAAAACTTTAACTATTTCCGATAATGGTATTGGTTTGAGCCAACAAGAGGCGATAGAGAATCTTGGTACGATTGCAAAATCGGGCACTAAAGATTTTATGTCCAAGTTAAGTGGTGATCAGAAAGCAGATGCACAGTTAATTGGTCAATTTGGTGTTGGTTTTTATTCTGGCTTTATTGTTGCCGATAAAATCACGGTGGAGTCGCGCCGTGCAGGTCTGGATGCTGCCGAAGGTGTGCGTTGGATCAGTGGTGGAACGGGCGAGTTCGAAGTTCAAACAATTGAGA
This sequence comes from Acinetobacter sp. WCHA29, assembly GCF_002165335.1. Lineage (NCBI taxonomy): Bacteria > Pseudomonadati > Pseudomonadota > Gammaproteobacteria > Moraxellales > Moraxellaceae > Acinetobacter > Acinetobacter sp. WCHA29. Next base: position 287,166 of record NZ_NHRQ01000001.1, on the reverse strand, counting down.
AAGCAACCCGTGGTACCGATATCATCTTGCATTTACGTGATGATGCACTCGACTATTTAGAGTCGTGGAAAGTTAAACAAATCATCAATAAGTATTCAGATCACATCAGCTTGCCAATCGAAATGCAAAAAGAAATCTGGCAAGAAGAGGAAGTCGCTGAAGGTGAAGAGCCTAAAGGCGGTCAGATGGTGAAGACGGATGAATGGGAAGCGATTAACTCAGCGAGTGCGTTATGGACACGTAGTAAGAGCGAAATCACTGATGAGCAATACATCGACTTTTATAAAAATCTCAGCCATGACTTTGCAGAACCTCTAGCATGGGCGCATAACCGCGTGGAAGGTAGCACTGAATATACGCAATTATTGTATATCCCAAGTCAGGCTAAACAAGATCTGTTTACACGTGAAGCAAAAGCGGGCATCAAATTGTATGTGAAGCGTGTATTCATTTTGGATGAAGCAGACAACCTCATTCCAAACTATTTACGTTTTGTTCAAGGCGTGGTGGACAGTGCGGATTTACCATTAAATGTCAGCCGTGAATTACTTCAAGAAAGCCGTGATGTAAAAACCATTCGTGAAGGCAATGCGCGTCGTGTCTTGACTTTATTGGATGGTTTAGCAAAGTCGGAAGATGAAAAAGACCAAGAGAAATTTAAAGCTTTCTACACTGAGTTTGGTTCGGTATTAAAAGAAGGTTTAGGTGAAGACACGGGTAATCGTGAGCGTATCTTGAAGTTATTGCGTTATGCAACTTCTAGCAATGATGAAATCAGTACTTCTTTTGCCGACTATAAAGCACGTATGAAAGAAGGACAGAAAGCGATTTATTATGTGACTGCGGATAATTTAACGGCTGCGAAAAACTCACCACAACTTGAAGTATTCAAGAAGAAAGGCATTGAAGTTTTACTCATGGCAGATCGTGTTGATGAGTGGGCAATGAATTTTGTCTTTGAGTTTGATGGTACGCCATTACAGAACGTGTCTAAAGGTGCAGTTGATCTTGGTGATCTACAGGATGCGGATGAGAAAAAGGCGCTTGAGGAAGCCGCTGAACAATTTAAACCTGTGGTGGAGCGTTTAAGCAGCTCATTGAAAGACAAAACCAAAGAAGTGCGAGTAACGACACGTTTGGTGGATTCACCAGCATGTTTGGTAACGAGTGAGGGTGAGCTTTCTCCGCAATTGATTCGCATGTTGAAACAGGCAGGTCAGGCGGTTCCTGAAAGCAAGCCAACGCTGGAAATTAACCCTGAACATCCATTGGTAAGAAAACTAGAAAACTCAGCACAGTTTGATGATCTCGCGAATGTGATCTTCGATCAGGCGGTAATTGCTGAAGGTGGCCTACCAGAAGATCCTGCGGCTTATGTCAAACGTATCAACAGCTTGTTATTACAATAAGTGATTTGACCTAAAAACCTCTGCTTCGGCAGAGGTTTTGTATATCTATGGATAACATTTAAGTTATCCACAGTTGTGTTGATATTTTCATCAGAACAACGTTTCAAGACGAACGAAAGTACTCACATAATGATTTCGATCCTCGCGATGATCATTGAAATAGTTCAGATCGCCCTGCACATAAAACCATTCACGCCACAGAGGTTGCCGCCATGAGACAAATGGGCCCCAACTGTTTAGACGTAAGTCATTATTGTTGTAATAGCCACCCGTATAGAGGCCGTAATTAAAATTGTTATGCGCAAAGAATTGGTGTTGGCGGAAAATGCGATTGTCCCATAACAAATCATCATCTTGCTTGTCAGCGTAAGTTAAACTGAATTGATTTGAAAGAAAAGGTTGGTTAGGGCGGGCATGTATCAATTCTAAATTTGTACGCAAATAGTTCTCACTTTGACTACCATATCGATAGATTTGTTCAGCATTAAAGTGGAAATCATTGTGCAAATCCCAATGCTTCTCAGCTCTTAGACGTAAGTAAACATCATCACCAGAACGAATACCAATATCTGCATCTGTATCAAATGGTAGCTTTTTGGAGAAATTAGACCAACGTAATGCAATAGAACCATTGCTGTCACGTGTTTGTTTCGAATCAAGTTTTTTATTTGGATCTTGATTTGGTTGTGTATTGGTATTGGCAATATTGTTTTTAAATTCGTCATCTAGAGAATCATCACCAAAAACTACGCTAAATTTTTTTTCTAAAGTTGGAAGTTTGATTTTTCCTCGAATACGAGGTTTAACTTCATAGTTATCATATTCATTCCAATAATTGTCCAACATAAAACGAATCGTTGCTGAAGCTGGTTTTTCAGGGTCGACATCACCAAACCAGTCATCAATCTTAACCGAGGTTCGATCAGCCCAGTTGCGAATATCACGCTGTTTACGATCAACCCAAGTTTTATTCTCAGTTTCAGTGGTTGGAGGAACAATAGATTGATCAGATTGTTCAGGAAGAACGGCGGGGCTCGCATCTACCCATTTAGGAATATAGTCTAAGAAATTTTCTTGATTTGATATTTCCGCTTTGGGAATATTATTCTCAGTTTGTTCAACCGATTTAGTTGCAGCATTGACAGTTGTTGATAAACCGAATGGAAGTGCAATGAGCGTATATAAAATATATGATGGTACTGTTTGATTTAAAGTCGTCATAGTTAAAACTTATATATTGTTCTTCATTTAACTTTTGATTATTCAAGCAATAAAATCAAGCTAAAGACACAAAAAACAGCAATTTAACAATACGTTTGAAAATTTGAATGAGTATTTGTGAAAATCCACCATGAAACTTGCAATAAGCAATCACAAGTTTGATGGTGGATTAGATGTGTCTTAAAAATGGATATTTAGGTCGCTGAAACATCCGCATTTTCGAGTGCTTGATAGAGATCGTGAACTGAAATTGGTTGAGGGAGACGGCTAATCACTTGACGTATTAATTGCCATGTATAGCCGTCTGCACGATCTAACAATAGATACGGATAAGCTTGATCTTCGCTCGATAATTTTACGCGTTCTGCGCCGTGTAGCACTCTGATTTTTTGACGCTCTTTGAGTAGGATGACTGGCGTCAGAAAAGTCGCTGTTGTTTCTTCAAAAGGAATAAACTTTTGCGTGTTAATAAAGGCAGCAGGAATATAAGGGTAAGATCGCTCACTACGCTGCCAAACTTGATTACCATTCATGATACATTCATTAAATAGTGTTTCATGTTGGTGATAATGTTGTTTAAAAATAACCCAGTCTGTTTGATGAATCGAGCTTGTTTGAGTATGACGTTGGTCTGTATAAGCTTGTAAGATTGTTGCAGCATATTCGACACTATGAGTACCAATAAGGACGACATAATGTGAAAACTGTCCTTGAGCATAAAGCTGTTCAGCAACAAAGATTTGAGCTGTTTGCCAAATAGGTTGAACGTCATTCTCAGCTTTTAAATATAACCAATCAATTTTAATATTTTGATTAATCTCATCGTGTAGCTCTACACGATATAAAGATGGAAATGTTTTAGGATCGATACGCTCTAAGCGACATACGAGTCCATCTAAATTAAAATCTTTTAGTGCAACAGGTTTCGCTTTATTTAGATTTGCAACAGGACGCACATTTTGTCTAAAACTTGGTTTAGGCTTTGCGACCGTTGGAATACTTGGTGTTGGAGTATTGGGTACAGATTGAATTCTTTCCTGAATAATTGCTTCGAGTTGTGCTTCAAAATTCGCAGTTTCTTCTCTCATAGCAGATAATCTGTCCTTGTGAATTGTCTGATTTGAATCTAATGATAAATTTGTTGAAGTTTGATGAATTGGCTCTAAAACAGGAATAAGACTTTTGAGTTCATCATCTGTTTTTATATAATCACTTGTACTCGTTTGAATCCATTCAAGTGCTTGTCGAGTAGATGTAAACCAAGGGCTCTTTATAAAAGACAATGCAGGACGAATAACCCAAATTTGCCAATGCTGTGACTGACGTAAAGCTGCCCATCCCATGTCGCCTGATGCAAATAAAGCATGTTCAACACGCCCCATAAATTTAAATGTTCCACAATAAGTGAGTGCATACCCAAAGCTTTCTAATTCTTCAGCCGAAAATTCTTCTTGTTGAATAAATTCTTTAAATGGAGTGAGTTGTTCTTGAAACAATGGATCGTCACAAGAAGCACAAATATCCTTAATACGTTGCTTTGATTTTGCGATCTCAAAAAGTGAGTTTTTATCGTTGTTTAGCCCAACAATCAGATGTTTGAGCTCATCAACCAATAATGCTTTCTCTAATACGTCCATTGATAGTTTCCTTAGAGATAGGCTTGAGCCTGTTTTAAATAATGAATAAGTACAATATTCACAGCATCATCTAACAGTTTGTATTCAGATGTATTCGTCAAATTATGCTGTCTAGCCAAGGCTACAAGTTGCTCAATACATATTTGTTCGGGTTGAATCTGACCATTTATCAGGGCTTGTAACTCTTGAATTTTCATAACAAAAGAATGTCACTTTATGACGATTATAGAAGAAAAATATGCAAAATCTATAGACTGCAAGTTAGTAAAAAATCTCATTTAGTTATTCCAAATAGAGATTTTGATCATGTTTTGGCTTTCAAAGTATCAACATTTTAAAACAATAAATCGGATAAATAGATCGCACTGGGGAAGTATATCTATAAATCTATCACTTTAGTGTGATTTTAATCACATTTTTTTTAGTTAAAAGTTGATCAATAAAATACTTAGTTTGTTACAGAATTTACCACTAGAGATAAACGGTATGCTTTTTAAGATAATAGGTGACGTAGCCATCACATCTAGTTTGAATAGTTCGCTGCACACAAGCTTCAGACAGTTGCTGAAGCTTGTATTTTAGCAAGCTTGTTAGGGCTTAATTTCGCATTGATCATCGCTACATTGAGCCGCCTCTGTTTGCTGAATTTCTTCTGTAGAAGCAGATTGAGCTTGTTGTAATGCTTGTAAGAAAATCTCACGTGGTTGTGCGCCTGAAAGTACTAGTTTTTGATTAAAAACAAAAAAGGGTACACCCGTTACATTTAATTGCTCATGTGCAATTTTTTCATCATGGCGAACAAAATCTGCCAGTTCATCTGAATTCAATATATACTCGACTTCAGCATGATCCAAACCAATCCGTGAAGCGATTTCTTCAACCACTTCACGTTCACCAATTGCAAGACCTTCAGTCATATAAGCATGAAAAAAAGCTTCTTTTGCTTCGTTACCCAAACCTTTGCTTTGAGCCAAATGGATAATACGATGTGCATTAAAGCTGTTGCCTGAATTGGCTTTTTGCCATTGAAAATCAATGCCTTCAGTCGCTGCCATAGCCGCAACATTACGTTCCATTTCTTCCATGTCAGCAAAGCTACGCCCATATTTCTTTGCTAAGCGTTCCGTATTCGAAGTCTCATGTTTGGCAGGTGCATCTGGATCGAGTTCAAAGCTATGCCAATGAATATCAAGCTCAATTCCTGCTTGTTCAGCAACATGTTCAAGACGCTTTTTCCCAATATAACAAAAAGGGCAAACGACATCTGACCAAATATCTACGCGCATGGCATATCTCTACAATTTCAGTTGATTTGATAATAGGGGCGAAAGTACGAAATTTAAAGCGATGAAAATGTAATGCTCCGTTACGAAAAATGAAATAAAAATCAATTAACAGTCTATGTTTGACTGATTAAGCTTAAAGTCAAAACATAAAAAATATAAATATACTTGGAGGCTATATGCGCCGTTTTTTATTATTTTTAACTGCCGTCGTGATTTGTTTGGGTACATTCTTTTTCTATCAATATCGCTTAAAGCAAAATGCAGCCAATACCGAACAAATGTTTGAAATTGTTATGGCTGAAAAAATGCGTGGGCTCTATGATCAAGCGCAGGATTGGAGCAAGCCTATACAACTCAACGTACATGATGATCGTTTATCTGGTGATTATAAGTTGATGTCCGAGTTTCTACTTAGTTATTGGATGCAAAATGTTGAGGCAAGAAACGCTTATTTAAGACAACTCAAAGCAGCAAATTGGGATACTTTTCTAGATGTCGAACGTTTAGATCTAGACCGTCAAAAAAGTTATCGTGAGACTGAAAAGATGCTTCAGGATGTGCGAAAAATCTCGACTGAATATGGAATAAAGAGACAGAAAATACAGGCAGATTCACTTGAACAAGCAAAAAATCTCGCCATTCATCATGAAATGAGAAAATCTTTACAAGAAAAACTGCAAAATAACCTGAAAACAGACAAGGCGCATGACATTTTTCCGATTGAACAACACGTGATTGAGAAAGCACAAGCGATGTTTGATATGTTAAAAACTGATCCTTGGCAAAGAGAAGATAACAAGATTCTTTTTAAGGAAACAGCACAAGTCAAAAAGTTTAATGCGCTTTATCAAGATGTGCTCAGATTAAATCAGAAGATGGATAAAATTAAGCAAAACAATGTTGCAGTATTAGATGAAGAATTATAATTTCGTGATGCAATGATGCCTTGTATACATCATTGCATGACTGAGTTCGAGCTTAAGCTTAATCAAAGATCTTTTCTGCTGCTTGGAAAGGTAGACTCACCACATCAATCGCCACGGCAAAAGGGAGCAATACCAGTTTTTCCAAAGGATTCATACCTGATTTTGATTTATAACTTTCTTCTTTATTGGTATAGATAGAGATTTGGTAAGGCTTACTTAATGCTTTGAGTGAGCTTAGATTATTTGCAGTAGGATAAACAACACCAGCGAGTTTGATATCGAAACAGAAGCGTTGAGCTTGCATACGTTCATCACTTGAAGAAGAACATTCTCTCGCACCATTCTCAATGAAAAACTCTAAATCTTTTTTGCTCAAGTCTTCTTTTAGTTTTATATATGAAAGGGGGAGTGTGCCTGAAAAATTGCCATCATTTTTTTCAGAATAAAAGCTTAGCTCACGTGTAATTTGAATATTTTTGGGGTCGAGCTTTGTGATTAAACTCACAAATTGAGATCCACCTTGGGTAAGGATATAGCTATTCTTTTGCCCTGCGATTACGAGACTATCTTTAGGTAAATTTGCAGATTGTTGAGCAGGTCTTCCAAATGCAATGACACTATCTTCAACCAAAGTAACCTTGTTTGTGCGAATATAAGCTTTACTGTCTTTGGTAATAAGGGTTTTGGTTGCACAACCTGCTAAACATAATCCTGTAATCGATATTGCTGTAGTCATTTTAATTAGAGTTGAAATCATCCATTTCTCCTAATCGCTTTTTAAAGTATATAAAATAATCAATATTTATAAATTCACTCGAGCACAGTAATCAAAAAAACGAGCTTATGCGAGATTTTTTCCTCTTTTATCTATTCATTTTACAAAGATCAGACACATTGTTTGATTCGCTCATTTTATCTTACGTTCAAAAAAATAATCCTATTTACCGTTTATCAGAGTGATACAGAATTCAATATCACTTTATTGTAGGCTTAATTTATAGCTATTTTTATTCAATGTTTATGGTGAATGATTTTTGGAGCAAGTGATGAACTTTCTAAAACGATCAGCGCTGATGATGGTATTTACTTTGGTTGGATTTTCAGCAGTACATGCCGAAGAGGTTGAAACTTTACCAACCATTCGTATTATGGCTGAATCTGAATTACGTGAAGAAGTTGTAGGACCTACTCCATTTCAAGAAGATAAAAAAGTACGTCAAGCACTTCAGCATCGTATTTATAAAACTCATACTGATATGCAGAATGCAGAAATTCCTGAGAATATTAGTGCAGTTGAATTTGAACCAAAGGTGCAGTCAGGCTTATCTCAAGTTTCACCTGGGTTACAAGAGTATATTCTAGCGGTGGCCTCAGGTTTTCAATCATCTGATCCAACTAATGGTGTATTTAAAATATTAGAGCCACTTAATATAAATCGAAACAATATTGATGGCATTCGTGATGGTTCGATTAAAGTCAATTTGAATGATATTTTGCTATTACAGCAGCAAATTCAAAATGGTTTAAAAGATTTTAGACAACCATAGCTTATATCATTGATTAAGATAAAAATCCCCGCATATAGCGGGGATTTTCTCTTTATCTCAGTGTCGATTAAACACGTTCGATAATGGTCGCGATACCTTGACCAAGACCGATACACATGGTCGCAAGACCGATTTGAGTATCTTGTTGTTCCATCACGTTCAACAATGTTGTTGTGATACGCGCACCAGAACAGCCCAATGGGTGACCTAATGCAATCGCACCACCATTTAAGTTGATGATGTCTTGTTTGTCATAAATGCCTAAGCCTTTCATGACTGATAAGCCTTGAGCAGCAAATGCTTCGTTTAATTCGATCGTTTGGATATCCGCCATCGTTAAACCAGCACGTTTAAGCGCTTTTTGAGTTGCTGGAACTGGACCATAACCCATGATCGCAGCATCACAACCTGCAATCGCCATAGAGCGAATCACAGCACGAGGTTTTAAACCTAAAGATGCAGCACGTTCAGCTGACATCAACAACATTGCAGAAGCACCGTCAGAAAGAGCAGAAGAAGTTGCTGCTGTTACTGAACCACCTTTAGGATCGAAAACTGGTTTCAGCGCTTTGAATGCTTCAAGGTTTGCGTCAGCACGAATCACTTCGTCGATGTCGCAAAGGGTTTTGAAGCCATTAGCATCATGACCTTCAACACCCACGATTTCATTTTTGAAACGACCTTCTTGAGTTGCAGCCCAAGCACGGCGGTGAGATTCAACACCGAAAGCATCTTGCTCTTCACGAGAGATACCGTTCATACGACCTAACATTTCAGCAGTTAAGCCCATCATGTTCGATGCTTTTGCATAGTGTTTAGATGCTTCAGGGTTAAGGTCGATGCCGTGCATCATACCTACGTGACCCATATGCTCTACACCACCGATGATGAAGATGTCACCTTGGTTGGTTGCAATCTGTGCAGCAGCAGTATGAAGTGCTTGCATAGAAGAACCACAAAGACGGTTTACTGTTTGACCGCCAGCAGTTTTTGGAATGTCAGCCAATAAACCAATATTACGAGCAATGTTCATACCTTGCTCTAAAGTTTGGTTTACACAGCCCCAAATGATGTCTTCAACTTCATTGGTATCAAACTGGTTACGAGCAACAAGTGCACGTACTAATTCAGCAGATAAACTGTCGGCACGAACATTGCGGAACATACCGTTACGTGATTTGCCCATGGCAGAACGAACGCCATCAACAATCACAACGTCACGTGGATTTAAAGTAGCCATTCACGTCGCTCCTTAACCGTAGAATTTTTTGTTGTTAGCAGCCATGTCACGCAACATTTGTGGCGCTTCATAAGCTTTACCTAAATGTGCATATTTGTCGCAAAGCGCAACGTATTCAGCAACACCTGTTTGGTCGATATAACGGCATGGACCACCACGGAATGGAGGGAAACCTACACCCATGATCATCGCCATATCTGCTTCAGAAGCAGTTGCAACGATGTTGTCTTCTAAGCAACGAACTGTTTCGTTACAGAAAGCAAGCATCATACGGTCAATGATTTCTTGGTTGTCAAACTCGCGTTTTTCACCAGTAACGAAAGGCGCAATGATTTCGTAAGCTGTTGGATCAACAGTTTTCGCTTTCTTACCTTTCTTATCTAACACGTATTTGTAGAAACCAACGTCATTCTTCTGACCAAGACGTTTTGCTTCATACATCGCTTGGATCGAACCTTTGTAGTCAGGCTTCATACGGTCAGGGAAACCTTCAGCCATCACTTCTGCACCATGTACACCTGTATCGATACCAACAACGTCGATCAAGTATGCAGGACCCATTGGCCAGCCGAATTTCGCCATGACATTATCCACTTGTTGGAAATCCGCGCCATCTTTTACAAGAAGGTCGAATGCACCAAAGTAAGGGAACAATACACGGTTAACTAAGAAACCTGGGCAGTCGTTGACAACGATTGGTGTTTTACCCATTTTCTGAGCAAGAACAACAGTTGTTGCGATCGCTTCTTCAGAGGTTTTCTCACCACGAATCACTTCAACCAATGGCATCATGTGTACTGGGTTGAAGAAGTGCATACCAACGAAGTTTTCAGGACGTTGTAAGTTTTCTGCTAAACGCGTAATTGAAATCGTTGAAGTGTTTGAGGCAATAATCGTATTGTCACGAACATTTTTCTCAGTTTCTGCAAGTACGATACCTTTTACTTTAGGGTTCTCTGTGACAGCTTCGATCACGATGTCTACTTCTTTAAACTCATCGTAGCTTAAAGTTGGACGGATGCGAGCAAGCGTTTCACCCATTTGCGCAGGTTTCATTTTTTTGCGTTCAACTTGTTTAGTCAACAAGCCATTCGCTTCTTTCATACCTAAAGCAAGTTGTGGATTACCAATATCTTTCATGATGATTGGAGTGCCTTTGCTCGCCGCTTGGTAAGCAATACCACCACCCATGATACCAGCACCTAAAACAGCTGCTTGGTTTACAGGATGAGCACCTTTTTCATATTTCTTCGCCGTTTTCTTCACAACTTGGTCATTGATGAATAAACCAATCAATGCGCCAGCTTGTGGAGTAATTGCTGCTTTAGCAAAACCTTGAGCTTCAGCTTTTAATGCGTCATCACGTGTTAAGCTTGCACCTGCTTGTAATGAATCAAGCAATAATTTTGGCGCAGGGTATTGAGCAGGGTTTGCTTTTGCAAGTACCGCACCTTTTGCTGTATTGAATGCCATCATTTGTTCAAGTGGATTCAATTTAATTGCGTCTAATTTTTCTTGACGTTTTGCTTTCCAGTTCAAACGACCAGCAATAGCTTGTTTAACTAAGTCAACAGCAGCTTCTTGAAGTTTGTCAGCAGCAACAACCGCATCTACAGCACCATCTTTCAGTGCAGCAGCTGGCTTCTTAGGATTCGCCATTGCCATCCATTCAACGGCATTGTCGATACCGATTAAACGGCTTAAACGTACGCTACCACCAAAACCAGGATAGATACCGAGTTTGATTTCTGGTAAGCCAACTTGAGCTTGCTCAGACATGACACGGTAGTCACACACTAAGCACATTTCAAAACCACCACCAAGCGCTGTACCATTAATCGCAGCAACTTTAGGGATGTCTAAATCTTCAAAGCTATTGAAGACGTCATGTACAGGCATAAGCCAATCAACAATTGCTTGTTCACCAGCAGCGAAGTTGTCGCCAAATTCAGTAATATCTGCACCCACGATAAATGTTGATTTACCAGAGGTAACAACTAAGCCTTTAATGTCGTTATTGGCTTTAACCGCAGCAATTGCTGCTTGGAAGTCTTCGATGGTTGCACGGTTAAATTTATTAACCGACTCACCTTGTAAGTCAAAGCGGAATTCTGCAATTCCGTCCGCAAGCATTTGGACGGTAATGGCATTGCCAGCGTGGATCATGCCTGATCTCCCTTGTTGTGGAGGATTCTGAGTTGATGTCATAAAGCGTGTATGCGTTAGCGCACACAAAATGCTTTGCTAATCTTACGATAACTATATCCAAAAAGGACATAACAAGTTGTATCAAGCCGTGACGCTAGGGTCATCTATTCTTTTAAAGAATTTATTTCTAAGGCTTGTATAAAAATAGAAAGCTATTTTTTCCTTTAAAAACAGTGAAAAGTTTATTGATTTTAGTCATGTGCTTATCGGTTTTAAACGTAAAAATTGTATTAAGCAACCCATAAATCATTTTTAAATTCGTATATTTTTTATTAGCATATTTAAGCTTTAAGTGAAGTTGCTAAAGTTATGGCTTATTTATTGCTTTATTATAGATATAGCGAAAGCAATATTTTGTTGTTAACTCTTTGTTAGAAAAAGGATTTTGAAAGATTTTTTTTGTTTTTAAAATGAGACATAGTTTGATTTTATGACAAAAAATGTTAGTTATAGCTGTTTTTAGGGTTTATATGAAAACGAATAGAAAAATAATTATTTGTTGATGATGTGGTTGGGAAGCTGAATAAAAAAACAAACCTGTTTAGGGAAGGCTGGGTAAAAGATGAAACCAACAGACCAAACATTGATGAAACAAATGCATATTTCGATTGAAGAAATTGAATATCGACGATCTTTGCTTAGTTTAAGTCATCAAGAATTACAGCAGTTGGTTGACTTAGGGGAACAAATTGATCTTGAGTATTTACTTGACCAAGTTGTGATTACCTTTTATCAACAGCAAACCTCGATTTCGGAGATTGCTTCACTGATTGGCGATATAGACACTTTATCTCGGTTACAACATGCACAACGCCAATACTTGGTAGAACTTTTTTCAGGTAATTATGATGCCAATTATGTCAATAATCGATTGAGAATCGGTTTAGTGCATAAACGAATTGGTGTCGAACCCAAATTATATTTATCCGCCGTCTATCATCTCAAAATCATGCTGATATCAATGATTCAACAACAATTAGGCGATACAGAGAATTTTCATCAAATACGTTCTACTTTAGAAAAGTTATTTATGTTTGATATTTCGCTGGTTGTAGAAACCTATGTGTGGAGTTTGGTCAGTGAGTTGAAGGCGTCTAAAGAAAAAATTGAGCAATATGCTTCTGTGTTAGAAGATCGGGCTCAGCAAATGGAAGCTTTATCTCAAACTGATCCGCTCACAGGACTATTAAATGTGAGACATTTAAATCGTATTTTAAATTCGACAATTTATGCGGCTGAACGAAGTTTAGAACCCGTTACAGTCGTATTTATTGACATCAATGATTTTAAAATCATTAATGATAATTTTGGGCATTCTAAAGGTGATCAAATGTTAAAAGTTGTAGCGGATGCGATTCGATTTGTTGCACGTTTGGATGATCATTGTTTTAGATGTGGTGGAGATGAGTTTTGTATTGTGTTTCCACGTTGTACTGAAGCACAGGCACTCGAAAGTTTCGTTCCAAGATTACTACAGTATGTTTATCATATTGAGCCGAGTATTACTTTGAGTATCGGTGTAAAACAAACAGATCATGTTGATGGTTATTTAGATGCATCTACTTTGATTCATGAAGCTGATGCAAAAATGTATTTGGTCAAAAAACAGCAAAAAATAAAAAAATAACAATTTTTATTAGAAGATTTATTTTTATATATACATGATATTTATTGTTTATTTTATCTAATGAATCAAGTGGAAAAAATTGTTGAACCAAAATTGGCTAGAAATTAAAAAAGACGATGATAAAATTCCGAGATTCATTTTTTTGGTCGATTTTTTCAATGGTTAAATGGATCATTTTAGCGATTTTTATCATTTCAGCTTTGTATATTCAACGACGCGGTAAAGTAAAACATTCGTTTTATCGTCAATTTTTCGATCATTCAACGATTCTTGCACCTATAAACTTTTTAATGTACATGTTTTCTAAAGTACCGAATCAACCTTATATTGATACGCAGTATTTTAAAGATTTAAAAGTTTTAGATGAAAATTGGGAAATGATTCGAGACGAAGCCAAAGCTTTATATGACAAAGGTGGGATTAAAGCTTCAAGTAGTTATGATGACCTCGGTTTCAACTCCTTCTTTAAAACAGGTTGGAAACGTTTCTATTTGAAATGGTACGACTCGGCACATCCATCTGCTGCTGAACTTTGCCCAAAAACAACCGCATTATTAAAAACGCTTCCAACAATTAAAGCTGCGATGTTTACTGAGTTAGCACCAGATAGCCGTTTAGTTCGCCATCGTGATCCTTATGCGGGTTCATTGCGTTACCATTTAGGTTTGATTACACCAAATGATGATCGCTGTTTTATTGATGTTGATGGTCAGCGATATTCGTGGCGTGATGGTGAAAGTGTGGTGTTTGATGAAACCTATATCCATTATGCGGAAAACACGACGAACCAGAATCGTATTATCTTTTTCGCTGATGTAGAACGCCCATTAAAAACCCGTTTTATGGAAAAGTTTAATCATTGGTTTGGTAAAAGTGTCATGACCGCAGCCAGTTCACCTAATGAGGCAGGCGATCAAACAGGTGGCTTAAATAAAGTCTTTGGTTATGTTTATCAGTTTCGTTTAAAAGCCAAAGCCTTAAAAGCAAGCAATCGTGGTTTATATTATTTTTTGAAATGGTTCATCATGTTAGGGCTATTTTTCTTAATTTTTATTCGACCTTATGTATTTTAAGTCTGAATGAGATCAACGCCCGAAAGGGCGTTTTTTTATAACGATGATTTAGTTATTTATTTGTTTATTAATGTTGGCAAAAACAAGTTCAGTTGAGTACTTAAGATTATATTGAATCTTATCCAACCCAAAATCTGTCGCATCTAAGTGTAGGAAGTAATATTATCCGCAAAGATATTTGGCAAAATGCAGCTTGGACAATACTGAGTTTAATTTAGCAGACACTCGGATTCGCCATCAGTCTAGGGAATATTGGGGTTTTTAGCATACAGCTAGAGAAGTTAATCCAATCGCTCCAACGAATGAACTAGCCTATGATTTCTTTCATGAGTCTGCATTTAAGAGCGCTGATCAAGTATTGAGTCGAGTTTTTAAATGATAGGTGTTATTTGAGTTATTGAATTGATGCATTTTGGCTCAATTGACTTGAAATTGATTTATGCAGACTACATCATCGAAAGCATTACTGATGATGAAAGTCTGCTGTGAATCCAAACGCGCGTGAACATATTGAAAAAATCCTGACTCATATGACTCAATTGCCTGGTGTTTATAAAATGCTCGGCAAAGATGGAGAGTTACTGTATGTCGGGAAAGCCAAAAACTTAAAGAATCGTGTATCCAGCTATTTTGTTAAAACGATTGACCATCCTAAGACACAGGCTTTAGTCGCGCGAATTTATGACATCGAAAGTTTGGTTGTTCGTTCTGAAACTGAAGCATTATTACTTGAACAAAATCTGATTAAATTACATCGTCCGCCATACAACATTATGCTGCGCGATGATAAGTCGTATGTGTATATCTTTGTCTCGGCAGACAAGCCCTATCCCCGCATTGCCAGTGGGCGTGGCAAGGGCAAGCATCAGGTCGGCAAGTTTTTTGGGCCTTATCCCAGTGCCTATAGTGCTAGAGATACGCTGCTTGTATTACAAAAATTATTTAATGTGCGCCAATGTGAAAACAGTTATTTTTTACAACGTAAACGCCCTTGTTTACAGTATCAGATTAAACGTTGTACAGCGCCTTGTGTCGGTCTGATTAGCCCTCAGGACTATAAGGAAGATGTGGACAATTCAATTCGTTTTTTACAGGGTGATACCAAAGAACTCAATCAAGAGCTGATTGGAAAAATGGAACAGGCGGCGGAAGCTCTTGAGTTTGAAAAAGCCGTATTTTATCGTGATCGCCTCGCTTTATTGCGCGAGGTTCAAGCACAACAAGCAGTATTTAAGATCAAAGGCGAAGCCGATATTTTGGCGATTGCCTATCAAGCGGGTGTGACTTGTGTACAAATCATGCATGTTCGTAATGGACGTATGCTTGGTGGAAAAAGTTATTTTCCAGATATGTTGGGAGATGATTTGGCGCAAATGCTGAATGATTTTATGGCGAATTTCTATTTCCAAGTGGCGGATGAAGTGCCATCAGAATTGATTGTAAATGTAGATATTCCCGATCAAAAACAATTAGAAGAAGCATTACAGCAAAGCTTCAATAAGAAAGTTCAAATCAAGCATAAAGTGCGAGAGACTCGGGCTGAATGGCTAGAACTGGCACAAATGAATGTGCAACATGCCATTAAAGGCAAACTGAGTAATCATTTGGAATTGAACGAGCGTTTTCATCAACTTGAACAAGTGGTTGGGCGTCCGATTGATCGGATTGAATGTTTTGATATCAGTCATACCATGGGTGAAGCACCGATTGCTTCTTGTGTGGTCTTTGATCAGGGCGGTGCAAGAAAGCGAGATTATCGTCAGTTTGCGATTCAGGATATTACGGGCGGTGATGATTATGCGGCGATGCGCCAAGCGTTGATACGCCGTTATAAGAAAAATATGTTACCTGATCTACTCTTGATTGATGGTGGTAAAGGGCAGTTGCATATGGCGATGGAGGTCATGCAAGAATTAGCGCTTGATGCTTTTATGATTGGTGTTTCTAAAGGTGAGGGACGTAAACCGGGATTAGAAACGCTGCATTTTACCGATGGGACTAAGATTCAATTACCCGAAGACCATAAAGCTTTGCACCTCATCCAACAAGTGCGAGATGAAGCGCATCGTTTCGCCATTACCAAACATCGAGCTAAGCGTGATAAACGCCGTAGTAGTTCAGTTTTAGAGGCTATTCCTGGGCTAGGGCCAAAACGCCGTCGTGATCTACTCACTCATTTTGGTGGTATACAAGGTGTTTTAAAAGCTTCAGAAAAAGAGTTGATGCTTGTACCCGGTTTGGGTGAAGTCATGGCGAGAACGATTTATAAAATTTTGCACGAATAACTTGACCGATTGGTTCAATCTCTCAATGACTGATACGTCAATGATCATTCACAAACAGATAAAAACATTTGAAGATAAGATGGTTTGACGATTAAGGAAAGATAATGTCACTGCTTCCGCTGTATCAACAGGTTGAACATCAAGAGTGGATTGATATTCCCTCAGGATGGTTACAAGGTCGCACCGTATTTGGCGGTTTAGTTGCAGGATTATTAATCCAAAAGGCGCAGAGCGTGGTTCATGATACAACAAAGCAGTTATTGAGTTGTAATGTGACCTTTGTTGGTCCTGTGCAAGAAGGGCAGGCTAAACTCACGGCGGAGGTGTTGCGAGAAGGTAAATCGGTTACAACCTTAGAAGTGCGGTTATGGCAAGCAGATACTGTACAAAGTATTTTAATAGCAAGTTTTGGTTCGCAGCGTGAATCTCGGATTCATGTGCAAAATCTACCGCAAATTCCTGATTATCCATTGCCTGCGCAGTTGGAAAAAACGGCTTATATTGAAGGCTTAATGCCACAATGTTTGCAACAGTTTGAACTATGTTGGGCTGAAGGTAATTATCCAATGTCTGGTAGCAAAGTACCTGACTTTGGCGGATGGTGTCGTTTTATTCCTCAGTTGCATCCAAATCGCGAAATGAAATTGGCCGATCTATTTGGATTGATGGATGTGTGGCCACCGGGTGTGTTACCAATGTTTAAAACCCCTGCACCTGCAAGCTCATTAACTTGGCAGATTACCTATTTGCAGCCGATTGCTCATCAAGTACAGGATTGGTTCAAATACAAAGTAGTGACTGAATATGCTGAACATGGTTATTCAACCGAGTATGCCTATCTTTGGGATGATGAAAATCGACTGATTGCGATACTTCGACAAACAGTTGCCGTTTTTGCCTAGTCGACACTGCCGTGCATTTCGTATAAAGTTGCTTACACATGGATACAATCTCGGCACATCCTTTGTGCGACATGCATATTTGATGCGAACAACATGGCGGTGTTTATGAGCACAGGGCGAATCCTGAACATTCCTAATATTTTAACTTTGGCGCGTATTGCCCTTATTCCCGTGTTTCTGGCAATTGCTTATTGGCCGCCTGCCATTGGGATTGCTGAGCATCATGGGGGAATGATGCGACATCTGATATTGACTGCAATCTTTGTTCTTGCAGCAGTGACGGATTGGTTCGATGGTTATTTAGCTCGGACTTTGAATCAGACTTCTGCTTTCGGGCGTTTCCTTGATCCAGTCGCCGATAAGCTTATGGTTGCGGCGGCATTGATTGTATTGGTGCAATGGCAACCGACGATCTCAATGGCTTTTGCTGCAATTGTGATTATTTCGCGTGAAATTACCGTATCTGCGCTGCGTGAATGGATGGCTGAATTAGGTGCACGTACGAGCGTTGCAGTCTCGACTGTGGGTAAATATAAAACTGCTTTCCAGATGATTGCGATTAGTGTGTTCCTGTTGAACTGGAAACCACTGGAAATGTGGGCCTACGCTTTGCTTTATGCGGCAGTGATTTTGACGTTGTGGTCGATGTTTATTTATATGAAAGCTGCTTGGCCTTATTTGAAGCAGCCTTAACGATTTTTTGTATAGCCATATAAATGAAAGCCTTTCTTTTGAAAGGCTTTTTTATGCCTTTCGATAAGAACTGGTCAAGAAAAAAGCCCATAACAAAGATGGGCTTAGTTCTCTGAGGAAAGTCATACTCTTTTTAGGAGGGTATGCTGAAGAACATAATCATAATATGAGAATATATTGCTATTTACAACGGATAAAAATGTAAATATTTTTTAAAATTCTCAATTCAGTTTGACTGATTTTCGGAAAGTGTTGCAAATTTATGTTCAATTTGCCCTGCATTATTTTGCAAGATCTCGATCAGTTTTTGAATATTCAAGAAATCAAAACGATTTTTTGATGCTACTAGCGTGAGTGCAATCGGTGCTTCTTTAGTAGAAAAGCGAATTGGCACGGAAAGACCACATACCATTGGATCAATCTCACCCTGCGATAAATAAAAGCCTTGTTTTTTAATTTTCCGCATTTGCTGCATGAATTCGTCGAGGCTATGGGCAAAGCCTACCTGAGCAAGCTCCTGAGTAAACTGATGATAATAAGCTTGAATATGTTGCTTGGAAAGATGAGCAATCACAATTTTGGGTGAAGCACCTACATAAACAGGGCGTGGACAACCTCTTCCGTAAGAGATAAGTTCTGCTTCTTTAAAGGTTTCATGGTGTAGATCAATACAATAATCATGGTTTAAATAGGTTAATAAACAACAGAGTTCAGTACGATCTACGATATCACGCATAAAAGGAATACTGATCTGAACCAATGGATCGGTACTATGAGAAATATAATCAAGAACGGCAATTTTAGAGCCTAAAGTGTAGTCTCCTGATGTACCACTAATGCGTTTTAAAATATCTGTTGAAACAAGTTCTTTAAGATAACGATAGGCTGTGGGTTTTGAGAGACCAAGCTCATCACAAATGATATCGACATTGATAATCGGACGTGAAACTGAAAATAAATCCAGCACGGTGAGAATTTTACCAAAACTCGAAATTGCCATGATGCGTTGTCTACTCCTTAAAAATAACGTGAAAATCGAACTTTTATTGCTTTATAACAGAAAAGCCTGAGATCGTGTATGGACTTTTAGCTCGGAATATTTTTCCTCGACCAATTAAGCCTTGAATTGAGAAAAAATATGGCTTTTATTGAAAATATTTTAAATTAAAATGAAAAATTATCAAATAGTGATAATTTATGTTGACTAATTTGCTTTGTTTTGAAAAAATTATAGATGTAGTGTCTTCATTGGATAATGAAATTCGTTAAATTATCTCCATTTGCTCTAGACACTATGCCTTGCTCCCCATAATCAGCTTTTTCTTGTCAACTGATTTGATACTCCAAATTGGTGTAACTTCGTGCCACATTGTCATGTGTCATTAGATCAGGCTGACTTAGAATTGAGACATATTCATGTTACTTAAACAGCTGTTAGCTTTCAGACCAAGCCGACTTGATCTTATTTTTGCTTGTAAAACCTTTGTAGCAGGCATGCTGGCACTGTTTATTTCTTTTGAATTAGATTTGATTAATCCGATGTGGTCGATTGGAACGGTCATGATTATTGCCAATCCTTATTCAGGAATGGTGTCTTCGAAATGTGTGTATCGTTTGATTGGAACTGTAGCAGGGGCAGTCATAGCACTGTTATTGACCCCACATTTTATTAATACGCCGTGGCTATTTACGGTTATTTTATCTCTCTGGGTGGGCTTTGCTTTATATGTGTCATTACTAGACCGCACGCCGCGTAGCTACGTATTTATGTTGGCAGGATATTCAACTGCCATGATTGTTTACAATGCAATTACCTATATCGATACCTACAATATTTTTGATATCGCTGTTGCACGTGTACTTGAAATCTCAGTTGGGGTGGTCTCTTCTGCCGTTGTTTCGGCAACTTTTTTTCCAGTTCATGTTGGCGCAATGATCAAGCAACGTGTCAATAAAACCTTAAACGATCTAGAAGCAACTTTTGAAAAATTGATTGCAGTTCAAGAAACACCTGAAAATTACACGCAAGTTTTATCTGTGATTACTCGTGATGCCTCTGATATTCATGCTTTAGCTGTACATTTGGCTTATGAGAAAGGTGAGTTGAAAGGCATGACCAAGCCTTTACAAGAAATGCTACATCAAGTGTCATTGGTGGTTGCGAATTTGGTTGCATTGTCTCAACGTGTGAAACAACTCGAACATTTGCACTTGGTTAATCTTGTTTCGCATTTGGATATGCTTCGTCAGCATACTTTGACATTTTTAAAACAAGAGAAAAGTTTAGTACCTGCTGATTTACAGACTTTGCCGATTGGATTTGAAGAGGATTTCGCTGAGCTGATTTCTAAAGCAACGTCTGAACAGAAAGTTGTATTGGCTGCATTAAAGATGGATGTTCGTCATTTTATAGCCAATATCTTGGCAGTAAAACTACTTTGGCAACAGATTCAGCAAGGTAATAAAGAAATTCCAATAGAAATTACAGCCATTACGACGAAATATCCAAGTTTACATCGTGATCATGGTATTGCGATACGAGGTGGAATTAGTGCGGTACTGATTACTTTTATTGTCACTGCAGCTTGGATTCTGTCAGGTTGGAAGGCGGGTTTTATGATGGCGCAAATGGGTGCAATTACGGCGTGTATCTTAACTGCTCTGGATAACCCAGTACCTGTACTACGGATTTTTATTTGGGGCAGTATTGTATCCGCAGGCTTAGTATTCTTATATGCATTTGGTATTTTTCCGCATGTGACTCATTTTTGGCAATTGGCTTTGGTGCTATTTCCTGTGTTTTTAGTGGCTGTCACCATGATGGCCAATCAAATGTTAATGCCTGTAGGGATGGTACTTGGGATTAACACCATGATGGGATTGAATCTGCACAATAAATACAGCATGGATGCTGTTTCTTATTTAGATAGTTCATTTGCAATGGTTTTGGGCGTATTGGTTTCACTCATTGTGATTGATTTAGTTCGAGCTGTTTCACCTGATACCAGTGCAACGCGAATTTTAACTTTACATTATCAGGCGATGCGTCAGGCATTAAATCTATCTTATGGTAGTGAGTTCAAAATTCATCTACGCAGTATGTTGGACCGAGTTGGAGTATTGAATACCAAAATGGTTCAAAATCCTCAAGTTAAGATTTCGATTCAGAATGCATTGATTGAGAGTAGTTCAATTATTGACTTAGTCCGATTGCAAGAAATCAGCCAAAAACTCCCCCAATTGGTCAGTTTGAAAAATGAAGTCAATGTGCTGCAACAGCAACTGACAGAATATTTTCAAATGCAAGAGAAACAACTTTCTCTGAACCATTTTCCAATTCGAATTGTACAGCAGATTGATCTATTAGAGCGGATTGCAGTGCAAATTGAAGATGAGCAACTCGCTCAAAGAATGTTGATTTCTCTGAATAATATTTGTGAAAGCATCGGGCATGTCTCAACACAAAAGATGGATTCAGAAACATATGATTTAGGTGTATTGCATGGGTGAGATTAACGTTTATGGAATCTATATTCCAATTCTTTTGGTGCAAGCCATCATCGCCTACGTGCTCTTTAAGCTGATGAGTCCACTGATCGACCGCTTAGTTATGAGAGGTTGGATTGTACTACCGAATATTTTCAACTTGTGTTTGTACTTGGGATTGTTGCTGTGTATGCATTGGTTATGTCTTTATTTACAAGGTACAAGCCTTTAAGTAGCTCTCTCCGAAATTTAATGATTTAAAAATATGTGGTAAAGGTGATGAACATGAATGCATTTGATGTACGAAAAGTCATACGTCCAATTGTATTAGTACTTTCGGTTTTGATTGCGATATATGCAGTCGTGCATTTATGGAATTACTACAATGCCGCACCGTGGACACGTGATGGTCGTGTGCGTGGTGATGTGGTTCAAGTGGCTTCGGATGTTAATGGATTAGTAACTGAGGTGCTGGTACAGGACAATCAGACGGTAAAGAAAGGACAAGTTCTTTTCAAGATTGATGTAGAACGTCAAGCACTTGACGTTGAACAAGCTAAATCTGATTTAGCTAAAGCCAATGCCGGTTTGGCTCAGGCGCGTGCAAACTTAGTCGGTTCAAAGGCAAATTTGGTCAAGACTGAAGCTAATATGAAATTGGCTGAGAAGAATGCAGCACGTTATGCGAGTTTGATGGATGGTGCAATCTCTAAGCAAGAGCAAGATCAGGTTTTTGCTACACGCGATCAGGCGATTGCGGAAAAAGAGCAGCTAGCAGCGAGTATCGAACAGGCTGAGGCTGCCATTCAACAACAGCAAGCTTTGATCGAAGTAGCGAACAGCAATTTACATTTAGCTCAGCTCAATATGAGTCGTTCGGCAGTCGTTGCACCTGCGGATGGAACCTTAGCTAACTTTGATTTACGTGTTGGTAATTATGTTAAGGTTGGGCAAGCGGTTGCTGCGCTGCTAGATCGTCATCAGCTTTATGTCGTGGGTTATTTTGAAGAAACCAAATTGAATCGTATTCATGTCGGTGATTCGGCAACGGTACAGCTGATGGGGGATCGTCAATTCATTCGTGGTCATGTTCAAGGTATTGCAACAGGGATCGAAGATCGTGAGCGTTCTGGTAGTTCTAATCTATTGGCAAATGTAAACCCTACTTTTAGTTGGGTACGTTTAGCGCAACGTGTGCCTGTAAAAATTGTTTTAGATGAACAACCTCAGAATCCATTGGCTTTTGTTTCAGGGCGAACTGCAACGGTGAGAATTATTGAGAAATAATCAGACGTAGTCTGAGCTGATTTATTTTTTAAGAATTGCATTCTAAATTTTATGCAAATGGTTTGGGTTATAGACGTGCTAAAGCAGTTATTTTCATGGTCTGGATCTGATTTTATCACGGTACATCAGTGTGCTATACCGTGATAAAGCGCTTAAATATAAATAATTAAGGTGTTACTCCATTAGGATCACGATACCAACTTTGAATGAGTAGTGCGGCTGCGAAACTATCAGCCGATAAGCGTTTTGCTCGGCCTTTATTTTGATAAGACTCAAGTTCTTCTCTCGCTTCGCGTGTAGTCAAACGCTCATCCACCATCCACGTTTCAATATTGGTTTGATGACGCAAACGTCGTGCAAATTTTCGTGCGCGAGCAGAGAGTTCAGATTCACTATCATCCATATTTAATGGCAAACCGACTAAAAAAAGATTGGGTTGCCACTCTTTCACGAGTTTTAATAGTTGGTTCCAGTCAGGGATACCATCTTTCATCACGAATAATGGCAGAGGATTAGCACTCTCAATAGTGGATTGACCAATTGCGATCCCCATTTTTTGAGTACCAAAATCAAAGGCCATAATGGATTGCGAAGTTTTAAAATCAGGCATGACCAATCTCTGAAGCAAACCATGTACGGTCTACCCCAATTTTTTTGTATGCCGCATCCCAACGATCGCCATAAGGTAGATTAAAAATTAAATCCATGTCTGAGTCACAAATCAGCCAGTCACCACGTGCCATTTCTTCTTCAAGCTGATTTTTGCCCCAGCTGGCATAGCCTAGAGCAATTTGGTAACGACCGACACCTTCGTTATGTGCAATTGCATCCAAAATATCTTTACTGGTGGTAATGCAAACATTTTCACCTACTGCGATTGATGAATGCCAAGTAGGTTGACCTGTGTGTAGGACAAAACCTGCTTCTGGGCGTAATGGTCCACCTTGCAACACAGCATGAGGTTGTACATTATCTGCATCAATCTCTAAATCGTTCAATAATTCTTTGATCTGTAATTCAGAAGGGCGATTGATAATAATGCCTTGTGCACCATCTTCATCATGGCGTGCCACATAGATAACAGTATTGGCAAAGAAGTCATCTGTTATGTCTGGTGGAGCGATGAGACAACGGTGAGTTAGATATTGTTTCGTCACCTAGGCGATTCTCCATCAAAAATATTATGCTGATCTATCTATATAGGTTCTTCTTATCAACATACAAGAGTTAATCGGATTTCGCCAATCTTTTTCTCACATTTTGTTATGCGTTTTAAGCGGATTGAAATTTTAGTTGACGCAGTTGTTTGGCATGTTGCAAGGTGGTTTCGCTAATCTCGACGCCGCCAGACATACGTGCTAGTTCTAGAATGCGTTGTTCCTCATTCAACTCAATAATGGTGCTGCTTGCTGGATCTGTTTGTTGTTTTTTGACCAATAGGTGTTGGTCAGACTGTGCAGCAACTTGAGCTTGGTGAGTGATACAGAGTAGTTGTACATGCTGAGCTAGATCGGCGAGTAAACGACCAACCACTTCGGCTGTACCACCACTAATTCCGACATCAATTTCATCAAAGACCAAAACTTCAGATTCTGTTTTTTCGGCATTCATCACTTGCATGACCAGTGCAATACGAGAGAGTTCACCGCCAGATGCAACGCGAGCCAGCGGTTGTGGTGGAATGCCTTTATTGGCAGTGAAAAGAAGCTGAATAAAGCTGAGACCTTCGGCATTTGCTTCCATTGGCTCGAACTTAAATTCAAAATATGCTTCAGGTAGAGCAAGCGGCTTCACTTGTTCAGTCAATTGCTTCGCCAGTGGAACTGCGGCTGTACGACGAATCTGATCTAGGTGCTCAGCTTTTTGCATAAAAATGTGATAAGAAATTTCTACCTGTTCAGCTAAGGTTTCAGGATCTTCTAATAGATGTAATTGCTCTAATTCCTGTTGCCAAGTTTCATATTCTTGTTTGAGTAATTCAGGCTGGGTACGGTGTTTGCGTGCGAGACGATGGAAAATTTCTAAGGTTGTATTGAGCTGTTCCATTCTTTCAGGATCAAAACTTTGGCGATCAATAAATTGACGTAAACTCGCGGTTGCATCTTCAATCTCACTTTGCGCATTGAGTAACGAATTATAAATATTTGATAACTGTTCACTGCGCCCTGCATGAGACTCTAAACGACGAATGATTGAAGCAACTTCTTGAGTGATATTTTGTTCAGCCTCATCCAAAACATTTAGACTGTAACTACAGTCTTGCATAATATGTTCATGATGGCTGAGACGATCAAACTCTTGTTCAATCTCTCGATAATCCGTTTGGACAATCTCTTCAAGTTCTTCTATTTGGGATTCTAAATTTTGTATTTTTTGAATACGCGTGGCTTGCGCATCTAAAGCGGCTTGATGCTGGCGAATGTTTTTTTGCCATGTGCTATACGCTTCACGTACTTCATTTGCTGGTTCGGCAAAATTATGATAACGATCTAACCAGTGCTTCGGATAAGGGGGCTCAAGTAATTGCTGTTGGCTATGCTGGCTATAAAGTTGTACCAATAAGCGTCCAATTTCTTTTAACTCCGACAAACTACTTGGGCGTCCATTGATCCATGCTTTGCTTCGGCCTGTCGCAAATATGACACGTCTTAAATGAATTTCACCAGAATCATCATCTAGTTCATGTTCTGTAAGCCATTTTGCTTCCGCACTTTCAGCTTGATAACTAAAGACAGCAGTGACATCTGCTTTATCTGCACCATAACGGACATAGTTGGTATCGGTACGTTCACCCAAGCACGCAGACAGTGCATCTAACAATAACGATTTTCCTGCACCAGTTTCTCCAGTCAAAACATTGAAACCTTGTTCAATATCTAAAGCTAAATGGTCTGCAAGTGCAAAATTAATTAAAGTTAAATGGGTGAGCATATATGCATCCAGTGCACGCAATCTTTTGCTTAAAGATAGAGAAATTTTGCTAATCGAACAAGAGGATCAGCGTTGTGTTGATGAAATCATGTTTTATTTCTGGAGTTGTTTTGAATAATTTAGTGATGTAAAGCTTGTCTATCAATTTATAAGATTTTTTCTATTGTATTTTAGATCGGATGCTTTGATCTAAAAGTGCTTGTGAGTTGAACATAACTTTAGTAGAAAGGCATAAAAATTGCTGTTAAAGCATGATAAAAATGGATTGATTAGTGACGCAGGCATAATTAAACTACGTCCATCATAACCTAATATAAATGCTGCATTATTTGGAGAGTATGCATGAGTTCAGTGCAGTTTGATCATGTTACGGTCATTAAAAAGTCAAATGTATATTTTGGTGGGGCATGTATCAGCCATACTGTACAATTTGAAGATGGTACTAAAAAGACATTAGGTGTGATTTTACCTACTGAACAGGCATTAACTTTTGAAACACATGTGCCAGAACGTATGGAAATCATTTCTGGTGAATGTCGTGTAAAAATTGCAGACAGTACAGAAAGTGAGTTATTCCGTGCAGGTCAGTCTTTTTATGTCCCAGGAAATAGTGTTTTCCACATCGAGACTGATGAAGTGCTTGATTATGTATGTCATTTAGAAGGTTAACTGATCGCTTCCTAAATCGGGTACACTATACCTAAAGAGAATCCTGTAAATTCATTTTGCAGGATTTTTTTATTAAATTCCCTTGCGGAGCTATTCGCTCCTCACCTGTAAAGCTACTTTGCAGGATTTTTATTTTTTCAAAATCTCCCTTTATAGATCGGGAATACTGCAAGAGGTCGTTCATGGCAAAACCTGAATATTATTATGGCGTTCATTCGGTTGAGTCATTGTTGGAGTTAGAGCCTGAACGCGTTTTGACTTTATTTACCTTAAAAGGTCGTGATGACCAGCGATTACAAAAGATTTTGCAACTTGCCGAACCTTTTGGGATTAGCGTCCAAAAGGCGAGTCGGGATAGTTTGGAAAAGCTTGCAGGCTTACCTTTTCATCAAGGTGTAGTGGCTGCAGTTCGACCACATCCAACCTTAAATGAAAAAGATTTAGACGAATTGATGCAGCAGTCACCGAATGCTTTGTTATTGGCATTAGATCAAGTGACGGATCCGCATAATCTCGGTGCATGTATTCGTACCGCAGCTGCGATGGGTGTTCAGGCGGTGATTGTGCCACGTGATCGTTCAGCTAGTTTAACTCCGACGGCACGTAAAGTTGCAGCAGGTGGGGCGGAAAAAGTTAAGTTTATTCAAGTGACTAACTTAGCTCGAACCTTAGCTCATTTAAAAGAGACCACACATATGCGTGTTATTGGCACAATGCTAGATGAAAAAGCATTGCCAATTCAGCAATGTGACTTTAAGGGTGCAGTTGTCATTGTTATGGGTGCGGAAGACACAGGTTTAAGACCGATTACTCAGTCTCAATGTGATCATACGGTTTATATTCCAATGTCTGGTGATTTACAAAGTTTAAACGTCAGTGTGGCAACAGGCATGGCACTTTATGAGGCATGCCGTCAGCGTAATGCTGTATAATTCACACAATTATCGTCAATGTAATTAAAAATGACTGCTCGCACGCAAGGCTATCTGTTTGTCTGTATCACCATGTGCATCTGGGGTGGTTTTACCATTCTCTCCCGTTTAAATCTGCACTGGAATGTCAGTGCCTGGGACTTGGTGGCCATGCGTTTTGCGATTGCTTTTATCATTCTCATGCCTGTGCTGGTGTATAAAAAAGATTTGACATTTCTGTGGCATCCCCGTCCAATTATTTTGGCCTTAACTGGTGGGTTGGCCTACTGTCTAACGGTTTATACTGCTTTTTTGCAAGCACCAGCAGCCCATGCTGCAATTTTCTTAAATGGCTGTATTCCTCTATGTACGGCAGTTGCTGCTTATTTGTTGTTTAGACAACCTTTTGATAAACATACTTGGTTGAGTCTCAGCATCATGTCAAGTGCGCTTGTATTGATGAGCTATCTGATGCTGCGTGATCAAGCGACCGCTTTTGGCTTAGGCGATTTACTTTTTTTTATCAGCGCTGTTTGGTGGGGCATCTTCACCGTACTGCTAAAACAATGGAAATTATCGGCTTGGCATTCCATGGTGAGCGTGGCAATTTGGTCAGCGATTATTTATTTACCTGTCTATGTTTTATTTGTTCCAAAACATTTTCAAGAAGCAGAACCCATTCATTTAGTCATTCAAGGTTTATTTCATGGTGTATTGGTCGTAATTATTGCGACATTGACCTATGTTGCTGCGATTGAGCGTTTAGGTGCCTTTAAAACGGGGAGTATTGTTACTTTGGCGCCTTTTATTGCAGCTGTGATTGCTGTTCCACTGCTTGATGAGCCTCTAAATGCAGCGATTGTTTGTGGTTTAGTCGGAATGGGTTTTGGTGCATTACAGCCGTGGCGCTGGTTTAAAAAAGACACGCTGAGTGAACGACTGGCGCAACAGAAGCAAGATTAAAATGCTTGCTCAGCGCTTTGTAGATATTTTAGATGTAATGGTTTTAGTTGGTGATGAAGGTGCTCAAGTAAACCATCATTCATAACAATATCATTTGCGAGTAATTGCTTTTGGGTGCGAGGCATTTGTACCGAGATAATTTTTCGGATTTGTTCTTCATTTTGTCCATCTCTTTGACTTGCACGTTGTAGTTGTGTTTGTTCATTTGCATCGATGAGTAGGGTATGATGCACAAGTTCATGCTGATTAGTTTCAAAGAGAAGAGGTGAAACTAAAATGACATAAGGACTTTCTGCTTGTTGTAATTGTTGAATAATGGATTGGCGTATAGCAGGGTGTGTGATCTTTTCGAGTGTTTCTCGCGCTTCTGGAAACTGGAATATGTGTTCACGAAGTGCACGGCGATTCAGATTGCCATCTTCTAGTAATACCCAGTCTCCAAAAGAAAGTTGAATTTCTTTCAAAGCAGGTTGACCTAGATCAACCACTTCACGAGCTACAATATCTGCATCGACTACAACAATTCCTTGGGATTCAAACCATTGTGTCGCGGCGGATTTGCCACTACCAATGCCACCAGTAATGCCCAAGATAAAACTCATATTATCCACCTAGATATATTTTCATAATTTGATTTCCCCATAAAAATGCAATCCAACCAGCAATTGCAATATAAGGACCAAATGCAAATGGTTGGTTTTCACCACGCATTTTTATCAAAATAATACCAATAATTGCACCAACAACTGAAGAGAGTAGCACAATTAGAGGTAGCATCATTGGCCCCATCCAAGCCCCGAGTGCGGCTAAGAGCTTGAAATCACCATAGCCCATGCCTTCCTTGCCTGTGACGAGTTTAAAGATATAGTAAACAATCCACAAACATAGAAAGCCAATCAAATAGCCCCAAATCGCTGAGCCTGCAGAAGTATAAACAGTGAAACTATTGATTCCTAGGCCTAGTGCGGCAAGTGGCAAGGTAAAGCGATCGGGTAATAGCTGTGTGTCGAAATCAATAAACGTTAATGTGATCAAGACCCAAGTGAGTATTAAACCAAATAACATTTGTACGGTCGCGCCAAATATAGCAACTACTATTAATGAGCAAATCATTGTTAAGAGTTCAATAAGTGGATAGCGAATACTAATTGGATTTTGGCAAGCACCACATTTGCCACGAAGCATTAACCAACTCATTACAGGAATATTTTGATACCAGCGAATAGCAGATTTACATTTTGGACATGTAGATGGTGGGGTGCTTAAGGTTAATTTTGTTTCGTCTATTATAGGTTGTTCTGGGTGTAATAATATTTGGCATTCATGATGCCATTCTTGTTCCATCATCTTTGGTGTTCTATAGATGACGACATTTAAAAAACTACCAATGCATAAACTTAAAAGTCCAACTGCGACGTATAATGCAGTTGGATTTTGGATAAAATAAGAAATGATCTCTAGCATTATACGACAGAACCCATTTGGAAAATTGGGAGATACATTGCAATGACTAGACCACCAACAAGTACACCTAAAATTGCCATAATTAAAGGTTCCATCATTGAAGTAAGACCATCGACTGCATTATCAACTTCATTTTCAAAATGAGTTGCTACTTTATCTAACATGCTATCAAGAGCACCAGATTCTTCACCGATTGCAACCATTTGGATTGCCATAGCTGGAAAGCGATTGGAAACTCGCATTGCAAATTGTAGTTGTTGTCCTGTTGCCACATCTTCACGAATTTTCATGACAGCATTTTCATAAATAACATTATTGGTTGCACCTGCTGTAGATTCTAGAGCATCAATTAAAGGTACACCTGCTGCAAAAGTAGTAGCAAGTGTTCGACTATAACGCGCAATAATTGCTTTATAGACTAGGTCACCAAATATTGGAAGCTTAAGAGCTAGATGGTCCAAACCATCTCGAAATTTTTTGCTGCGCTTTTTTGCTTCTAGGAAGCAAGTAATAATTGCCCCAATTATAATAATTAGAATAAACCAATATTTTTGCATCCAATTGGACATATTTACAACCATTTTTGTGAATGCTGGTAAATCAGCTCCAAAGGATGAAAAGACACTTTCGAATACAGGAACAACTTTAACCATGAGAATAATAGTTACAATTACTGCAACACAGATAACAGTGATTGGATATTTCATAGCTTTTTTAATTTTTTGTTTTAAAAGTTCGCTTTTTTCTTTATAAATCGCAACACGATCTAACATGGTTTCAAGCGCACCTGATTGTTCACCAGATTCAACTAATGAGCAAAAAAGATTGTCAAAATAAAGTGGATACTTGCGTAAAGCCCCTGCAAAAGTATTACCACCTTCTACTTCACCTTTGATACCAAGTACAACCTCACGCATTGCTGGATTTTCTAAACCCTCTGCAACAATCTCAAAACCTTGGACGAGAGGTACCCCTGCTTTCATCATGGTTGCTAATTGACGAGTAAAGACCGTAATATCTAAGGTCGTTACTTTCTTCTTCATCAAACCCTCAAGAATATTTTTGCGTTTTTCTCGAATGGTTTTAATTGTGACCCCTTGTTTGCGTAATGTGACCTTTGCTAAGGCCATGTTGCGTGCTGGTAATTCCCCTTTAATTTTGGCGCCTTTTCGATCTACCCCTTCATAAGCAAAAGTAGGCATCATTTGCGCTTTTTTCGCTGCCATGATATTAATCCTTTTTATTGATTTTATTCACTTGTTACGCGGTTAATTTCTTGCAAGGAGGTAATTCCTTGCATTACTTTTTTTAGTCCTGAGCGACGCAGATTATCAAAACCAGCTTTTTCTGAGGCCGCTGCAATTTGTAGTGCATTACCATCTTCCATGATGATTTGAGAGATTGCAGGAGTGACCTTCATCACCTCATAAATACCTACACGTCCTTTGTACCCTTCTCGACATTCCGCACAGCCAATCGGTTGAAAGATCTGTAAATCTGGATTGGCTAAGTCTTGTTCAGTAAATCCAAGTTCAATGAGACTTTGCTTAGGTATATCAACTGGTGCTTTACATTGTGAGCATAAACGTCGTGCTAAACGTTGTGCAATGACAAGATTGACTGAGGTTGCAATATTGAATGAGGGTACCCCCATATTACGCAAACGAGTTAAAGTTTCAGGTGCGCTGTTGGTGTGTAATGTTGACATGACCATATGACCTGTCTGAGCTGCTTTAATTGCAATTTCAGCAGTTTCAAGGTCACGAATCTCACCGACCATGATTACATCTGGATCTTGACGTAGAAAAGCTTTCAGTGCAGCAGAGAAAGTTAACCCGGTTTTGGGATTCACGTTGACTTGGTTGATGCCTTCTAAGTTAATTTCAACAGGATCTTCCGCTGTTGAAATATTAGTATCCTCAGTGTTTAGAATATTTAGACCAGTATATAGCGATACAGTTTTACCCGAACCTGTGGGACCCGTAATCAGTAGCATTCCTTGAGGCTTTTCAAGTGCTTCCATGAATAATGCTTTTTGATCATCTTCATAGCCTAATGCTTCAATTCCGAGCATAGCGCTTGATGGATCCAAAATACGTAGTACTAATTTTTCCCCAAACAGTGTGGGTAAAGAGTTTACACGGAAATCGATGGCTTTGGTTTTTGACAATTTGAGTTTAATACGACCATCTTGAGGCATTCGTTTTTCAGAGATATCCATTTGAGACATGACTTTTAAACGAGAAGCTAAGCGGGTTGCCATTTGTAAAGGAGGTGTAGCGATTTGACGGAGCACACCATCAACACGATAACGCACACGGTACATTTTTTCATAGGGCTCAAAATGTAAATCTGATGCGCCCATGCGAATTGCATCAATTAAAAGCTTATTAATATATTTGACAATTGGGGATTCGTCACCTTGCGGTGATGCGTCATCATCTTCTTGAGGTGAATCTTGATTAACATCAATATCTAAGTCGAAGTCCTCACTGTCACCAAAATCGAAACTACTTGAATCACCAAAATGTTGTTCGATTAACTTTTCAAGTTTAGTATGCTCAACAATAATTGGTTCAATATTAAGTTTGGTATTGAAACGAATTGCATCTAATGCATCAATATTGGTTGGATTGCTCGTAGCAACATACAAAATTTGTCCACGTTGTGTTAACGGAACAACACGATGTTTTTGTATGAGTTTATTGTCGGTTAATTCTCGAGGTAATAATCCAACATCGTAAACCGCCAAATCAAAAAGTGGTTCGCCAAATTCTACAGAGATGCTTTCTGCAATGGTAAGTGGAGAAAGACGATGTTGTTCGATTAAATGAGCAACAATATCTTGTTTGGCTTTCTTGGCTGCATCAATTGCATTCTGCATATTTGCAGCAGTCATATGACCATCTTCAACTAAACGTCGAATGAACCCCGAAAACTTTGGAGACGTATGTAATCCTGACATCTGTCCGCCTTACTCACAATATGGTTATAATAGCTATTCTCAAAATTATACTTTTGTTACGTAAAAATACTACTATAGAAAGTGTTGTTTTTTACTTGGTTCATATTGAAAAACTTGAACTGATCGATTTTTTTACAAATTAATTTCAGATTTAAAGAGTAGCCTTCGTTAGAAATAAAGCAAACGATTGTAAAAAATCGACATATATATGTAAAAGAGACGAGAATTTTTAGATCTATTTTTTTGTTGGTTGAAACTTAAACTGAAAAGAAAAAATGAATTTTATAAAAATACGTGTAAAATATACAGCATTTTTTATAAATTAGTTGTAGGTGGGCGAAGTATGTCGAATTCGGCGATTACCCCTTGGGTTATTGGCAATTGGAAAATGAATCCAATGCATGCGAGTGCTTTCCAATTAATAGAAGAATTTAAGCAGTTACTACAACAGGACAATATTTCTCCTGAGCAATGTCATATTGGTGTAGCGCCCGTGACGATTGCCTTGAGTGGTGTTCATGCTCAGTTAAAAGATGCAACTAGAGCCATTTATACTGTGGCTCAGGATCTTTCTCGTGTGGCAGGTACTGGTGCTTACACAGGTGAGGTAAGTGCGGAGCTATTAAAAGATAGCCAGATTGAATATGTGTTGATTGGACACTCTGAGCGCCGTGAATTATTTGGTGATAACGTCAATATTTTAAAAGCAAAACTGCAAAATGCATTAAATGCAGGTATGACGGTGATCTATTGCGTTGGCGAAAGCTTAGAGCAGCGTGAGCAAGGCGCTGCTGAGCAAGTGGTATTACAACAAATTTGTGATATTGCATCCGTCGTTAAAGCTGAACAATGGCAAAATATTGTGATAGCGTATGAGCCGATTTGGGCAATTGGGACAGGGAAGACAGCTTCACCTGCGGATGCTCAAGCAATGCATGCAAAAATACGTGAAGGCTTAAAACAAATTACATCATTCGGTACAAACATGGCTATATTGTATGGCGGTAGTGTCAAAGCCGAGAATGCTGTTGAGTTGGCCGCATGTCCTGATATTAATGGCGCTTTGGTTGGAGGTGCATCACTCAATGCACAATCTTTTTATCAAATTGCAAAAGCATTTGCGCAAAGCAAATAATAGGAAGTAGAAATGTATAGTTTTATACTCGTTGTACATATCATTTTAGCAATTATGATTATTGGATTGGTTTTAGTGCAACAAGGTAAGGGTGCTGAGGCAGGAGCGTCGTTTGGTGGCGGTGGTGCTGCTACGGTATTTGGTGCCTCGGGAGCGGGTAACTTTTTAACTCGTTTAACTGCAATTTTTACAGCCTTGTTTTTTGCTACAAGTTTAACTTTGGCTGTTTTTGCAAAAAAACAAACAGCTGATGCGTATAGCTTAAAATCCGCTCAAACCACGACCTCTGCACCAGTAACATCGCCTGAAACTTCATCAAACGCACCTAAAACAACTCAATAAGTTGAATTAGCACTTTCCTTTTTATATTTAAAGGAATAGAATGCGTCCCACAAAGCTGCGGTGGTGGTGGAATTGGTAGACACGCTACCTTGAGGTGGTAGTGCTTTCGGGCGTGGGGGTTCAAGTCCCCCCTTCCGCACCAAGCTTAATAACCAGTAAGTTTGGTGTATGCAGTGATGTTGTTGATGCGGGATGGAGCAGTCTGGTAGCTCGTCGGGCTCATAACCCGAAGGTCGTTGGTTCAAATCCAGCTCCCGCTACCATTTGATTAAGGTGCAACTTAATCAAACAAATATAAAAAACTTAAATTGACTTTTTTATATTTGTGTATATAATTTTGCACGTTGATGCGGGATGGAGCAGTCTGGTAGCTCGTCGGGCTCATAACCCGAAGGTCGTTGGTTCAAATCCAGCTCCCGCTACCAAGTTTCTAAAAGAGGCTCACAATAAGGTGGGCCTTTTTGCACAGTGGACTTCGGTTTTCTGTGTAATATAGGGGCGATTTACGCCCTTTTTTATTGGTTGTTTAGCTATCGTGTAGTGTTCGACATCAATTGGTCAAATAGTCGTGCTTCACTATACGGTTAAGATTGATTGGCTCGCATGAGAGCGACGAGAGTAAATGAAATTATCAAATAAATCTCAAGCATTGCATGATCTAATCGCGCCAGCAGTAGCTGCGTGTGGTGTAGATCTATGGGGGATTGAATTCCTACCTCAAGGTAAACGTTCTTTATTACGTATTTATATTGATAAAGTAGTTGATGAGAATGTTGAACCTATCTTGAATGAAGATGGCGAAGTTGAACAAGGGCGTGGTATTGGCGTTCAAGATTGTGTTTTAGTGACACAACAAGTGGGTGCAATGCTTGATGTTCATGACCCAATTTCAGGTGAATATGCTTTAGAAGTCTCTTCACCAGGCTGGGATCGTCCATTTTTCCAACTCAATCAATTGCCTGCTTATATTGGGCAACAAGTGGCTTTACGATTAATTGCTGCCGTCGAAAATCGTCGTAAGTTTCAAGCGAAATTACTTTCTGTAGACTTAGAAAATGAAATCATTCAAGTTGAAGTGGAAGGTAAGCATGTACTTGAAATTGATAGTAATAATATTGATAAAGCAAATTTAATCTATCAAGACTAATATTAACTTAATTTTATAAGAAATCGGTAGGTGACTTATGGGCCGCGAAATTCTTACCGTTGCAGAAACGGTTAGTAATGAAAAAGGTGTTAGTCGTGAGGCGATCTTCCAAGCATTAGAGCAAGCACTTGTTGCAGCAACGAAGAAAAAGTTTTACGAAGGAACCCATTCAGAAGAAGCACAGCTTCGTATTGAGATTGATCGTAAAACAGGTGATTATCGCACTTTCCGTCAGTGGACAGTTGTGGCGGATGAAGATCATGAAATGCCAGCTTGCCAAGATGCAATCTCAGATGTTGATCCATCAAAATGGTCAATCGGTGATGTGCGTGAGCTAGAAGTTGAGTCAATTGAGTTTGGTCGTATTGCTGCTCAAATTGCGAAACAAGTCATTGTACAAAAGATTCGTGAAGCTGAGCGTGCTTTGGTTGCCGATGCCTATGAATCTAAAGTGGGTGAGTTGATTTACGGCGAAGTCAAAAAACAAACCAAAGATGGTTTCATCATTGATCTAGGTGATAACGCTGAAGCTTACTTGGCGCGTGAAGAAACCATTCATAAAGAAATTTTGCGTCCTAAGCAACGTATCAATGCCATTTTATACAGCGTAAACCGCGAAGGTCGTGGCGCGCAATTATTATTATCTCGTGCTCGTCCTGAGATGTTAATTGCATTGATGAAAAAAGAAATTCCAGAAATTTCTGAAGAAATCATCGAAATTAAAGCAGCTGCTCGTCAACCAGGTGTTCGTGCTAAAATTGCAGTGAAAACTAATGACCATCGTATTGACCCTGTAGGTGCATGTATTGGTATGCGTGGTACACGTATTCAAGCAGTACAACAAGAGTTGAACGGTGAGCGTATTGATGTCGTGGTGTGGTCTGATGATCCAGCACAATATATTGCAAGCGCATTAGAGCCAGCTGATGTATCAGGTATTGTGCTAGATGAAGATGCACGTAGTGCAGATATTATCTTCGCAACCAATGATCAGTTAGCACGTGCAATTGGTTCGCAAGGGCAAAATGTTCGTTTAGCATCGGAATTGACGGGTTATAAACTCGACATGATGTTAGAAGAAGAGTATCGTGCTCGTCAGCAAAATGAAGCACAACAGTATTTAGATATGTTTGTTACACGTCTCGATATTGAAGAAGATTTAGCCATGGCATTGGTGGAAATGGGCTTTACTTCATTAGAAGAGATTGCTTATGTTCCAGCTGAAACATTTGATGAAATTGAACTAGATGCAGATTTAGTTGAATTGCTTCAAAGCCGTGCTAAAGAAGCTGCTTTAACTGATGCACTGAAACAGCAAGAAAATATTCAAGAGCCAAGCGCAGAACTTCTCGGTATGGATGGTATGACCACTGAGATTGCTTATGCATTGGCGGCGCGTGGTGTGATTACAATTGATGATTTGGCTGATCAAGCGACTGATGATATTTCGGATATCGAAGGTTTAGATCATGACAAAGCAGGTCAATTGATCATGAAAGCACGTGAATCATGGTTTAACTAGGAGATAATAGATGACGGACAAGTCGATTCAAGAGTTAGCGCTCAGCGTAGAACGTCCTGTAGAGAAACTCCTAGAGCAGGTTCGCGAAGCAGGTCTACCACAGCGTAAAGCAGATGACATTATTACCGCTGAACAGCAAGATACTTTGATCAATCACTTGAAAAAAGTACATGGTCAGGACAGTGGTAACACAGGAAAAATTGCGTTGAAACGTAAAACAACCAGTACTGCTAAAGTAACAAGTACTTCGGGTAAAGCAAAAAACATTAATGTTGAAGTTCGCAAGAAACAAGTTTTTGCTAAACCGAATCCAGAATTACTTGCAGCAGAAGCGAAAGCACGTGCAGAAGCAGATGCTAAAGTACGCGCAGAGCAAAATGCACGTGATGTAGCTGTTCAAAATGCACGTGATGTAGCTGAACAAAAAGCCAATGCAACGTTAGAAGCAATGCGTGCAGCACATACTTCTGATAATGCAGGTCAAACAACTGCGAAAGCAGCAGTTGTAGTGAAAAAGCGTAACAGCGATAAGATTTTGAAAGCGCCTGTTGTTCGCCCTACAGAAACACCTGAACAAAAGAAAGCACGTGAAGCACAAGCAGCACAGTTGAAAGCAACTGAAGAAGCAGTCCGTCGTAAGGCTGCTGAAGAAGCGCAACAGCGTACGCTTGAGCAAATGCGTAAAATGGCATCAAAATATTCGAGTGATGATGCGACTACAACGATTCGTGTAATCGATGATTCACCTTTAGCTGCTGGTCTTGTTGGCCAAGCATATGAAGATTCCTTTAATAAGGAAGACCGTGAAATTAAACGCGGTGGTGCGACAGCAAATCCACGTGCCGGTAAAAAAGGTGGTCGTGGTGGTGATGCTCAGGCTGAGCAAAGCTTTAGCAAGAGTCATCATAAGCGTGGTTTAAAAACTAGCCAAGCGAATAAACATGGTTTTGAAAAACCTGTTAAGAAGCAAATTTATGATGTTGAGATCGGTGAAAAAATTATTGTTGCTGATCTTGCACAGAAAATGGCGGTTAAGGTTCGTGAAGTAATTAAAACACTTATGAAAATGGGTGAACTTGTTACTCAAAACCAAGCGATTGATCAAGATACAGCAGTATTAGTAGTTGAAGAATTGGGCCACAATCCAGTTTTAGTTTCTGATACACAAGCAGAAGACAACTTATTAGTTGCAGCTGAAGAAGCACGTGGTGAGCAAACAACTCGTCCGCCAGTTGTTACCATTATGGGTCACGTTGACCATGGTAAGACATCGTTACTTGATCGCATCCGTCGTTCTAAAGTGGCAGCAGGCGAAGCGGGTGGTATTACCCAGCATATCGGTGCATACCATGTTGAAACTGAGAAAGGCATTATTACTTTCTTAGATACACCAGGACATGCTGCGTTTACATCGATGCGTGCACGTGGTGCGAAAGCAACAGATATCGTAGTTCTTGTTGTTGCAGCTGATGATGGTGTAATGCCACAAACTGCTGAAGCAATTGATCATGCGCGTGCTGCGGGTACACCGATTATTGTTGCTATTAACAAGATGGACAAAGAATCTGCTGATGTCGATCGTGTATTAAATGAATTAGCACATAAAGAAATCGTGCCTGAAGAATGGGGTGGGGATACACCTATCGCTAAAGTTTCAGCACACTCTGGTGCGGGTATCGATGAGTTACTTGATCTCATCTTGATCCAAGCTGAATTGATGGAGCTTAAAGCTTCAGCAGAAGGCGCGGCACAAGGTGTAGTGATTGAAGCACGTGTTGACAAAGGTCGCGGTGCAGTGACTTCTATTCTGGTACAAAACGGTACTTTGAATATTGGTGATTTGGTTCTTGCAGGTTCATCTTATGGTCGCGTACGTGCGATGGTTGATGAAAATGGTCAACGTATCACCTCAGCGGGTCCTTCAATTCCAGTTGAAATTTTAGGTTTGCCTGATGCACCAATGGCAGGTGACGAAGTTCTTGTCGTGAATGATGAGAAGAAAGCACGTGAAGTTGCAGATGCTCGTTCAGATCGTGAACGTCATAAACGTCTAGAGCGCGCAAGCGCAATGCGTCTTGAAAACATCATGGCATCTATGGGTAAAAAAGATATTCCTTATGTGAATGTCGTGCTCAAAACCGATGTGCGTGGTACTTTAGAAGCATTACATGTTGCACTTGATGAGCTTTCTACTGATGAAGTGAAAGTCCGTATCATTGGTTCTGGTGTTGGTGCAATCACAGAGTCAGATGTGACTTTAGCTGAATCATCAGAAGCAGTATTATTAGGTTTCAACGTCCGTGCAGATAACACTGCTCGTCAAAAATCTGATCAAGATGGCATCGATATTCGTTATTATAGCGTCATCTATCATTTAATTGATGATGTAAAAGCTGCAATGAGCGGTAAGCTTGCACCTGAACATCGTGAAACGATCTTGGGTGTTGCAGAAGTACGTGAAGTCTTCCACTCAAGTAAGTTTGGTGCAGCAGCTGGCTGTATGGTACTTGAAGGTACACTGCATCGTAATAAACCGATTCGCGTATTACGTGATGACGTAGTTGTATTCCAAGGTGAACTTGAATCTCTTCGTCGTTATAAAGAAGTGGTTGAAGAAGTTCGTGCTGGTATGGAATGTGGTCTTGCGGTCAAAGGCTATAAAGACATCAAAGTTAAAGACAAGATCGAAGTCTATGATGTTCAATTGATTAAACGGAGTCTTTAATGGCGGGTAGCCAACGCTTAAAGCGCATGGCGGATTCAGTGCAACGTGAGTTGTCTGAGCTGATCCGTCAAGAGCTTAAAGATCCTCGCTTAGGTGGTCTAGTGACCATCTCTGCGGTGAAAGTCAGTGCAGACATGGGTTATGCTGAAGTTTATGTCACTGTGATGGGGCGTGAACTTGGTGATGAGCAAAGTGAAGTCGCAAATAAAGAAACTTTAGATGTATTGAATAAAGCTTCTGGTTTCTTGCGTCATGAATTGAGCCGTCGTATCAAGACACGTATTACGCCAAGATTGCGTTTCCATTACGATAAAACCAATGCCTATGGTAACTATATGTTTGGTCTGATCGCGGAAGCTGTGAAGGATCTGCCTGAACAAGGGCAAGACGATAAAGAATAAGTTCTAAAAGAAAGCCACCTTCGGGTGGCTTTCTTTTGTGCTATAGATCATTGTCTAGATTGATATGATTTTTTCTATTAAAATTATATCTTTCAGCTAATTAACTAGCTTAGGGTTTCTAAAACTTAAAAAATACATTGAACTCAATAAAAAGACCGACTTAAAGTTGATCTTTCTTTTCTGTGTTACGACGATAACGTTGCCATGGTAGCGGACGATTTAAAGCTTCTGGAACATCACCACTGGTTGAACGCAAACGTAAATGAATTGCAGCTTGTGCCATTAAATTGGCAGATACTGGAGCAGTAATAAAGGCAAATAAAGTAATCAACAATTCGGCAAAACCAAACCGACCTTGTGTCGCTCCAAATATCATAGCTGCAATTAAAAAGCTTCCTAAGCCTAGCGTACTTGATTTAGTCGGTGCATGCAGACGCATAAATAAGTCGGGTAGGCGAATCATTCCGATTGAACCAACGAGCATGAAAAATGCACCAAACATCAAAAAGAACGAAATGATAATCTCAAAAATTATTTGCATAACCACTCTCCTTAATCAATCACATGTCCAGTGGTAAAATAGCGAGCCAGTGCAACAGTTGAAACGAAACCGAGCATCGCCACCAATAAAGCACCTTCAAATACATTGGTACTTGCCCAATAGATGCCTAACACCACAATTAAGCATGTTGCATTAAGAAAAAGAGTATCGAGTGCTAACAAGCGATCAACGACAGATGGCCCAATGATCATGCGGATGAGACAAAGAAACATGGAGATCGTGATCGCCACTAAACTAATCGCAAGTGCATAAGGTAAAATGGTCATTTTGCTGCTCCTTCTGCAATCTTTACATCAAAGATTTCGAGCAAAGGTAGCTCATAACGATTTTTGATGTCTTGAATATCTAATTCAACATTATCGGTACTGAGTGCATGAACTAAAATATCTCCTCGCTCTTGATCAATCCCTGCGGATACCGTACCTGGCGTTGTTGTAATGATCATTGCGAGTAGAGTATTTACTTGCTCATGTTCAGTTTCTAATGGCACGCGATACCATTTTGGATGCAACTCATCCATTGGTCCAAGCACCATTTTAGCTACACGAAAGTTTGAAATCACAATATCCCATAACACCACAAAAAAAAGTTTGATTGCAGGAAACCAATGAATATGTGGTGTACGTGCAATAAAAGGGCTTACCAAACGTGAAACAAAGATACCTAATAGAATTGCAATAAAAATATCTGTGATGTCTAAACTATGTGACAGCATGAGCCAAGTCACAAAAATTAAAAATGACACAAAGGGGTGGGGAAACCAACGATCAAGCAAAGCACGTTTTTGCATTAGCGTTCCTCCATCGGTTTTAATTGTGTGGTATTTGGAATAGTTGGATTTGATAAAGTTTGCTCAGCAATTTGACGTTGTTTATATTCCGAAATATGTTCGCCTTGTAGCGTCGGTTTTGAGATAACATCTGGAATTAATATCGCATTATGATCTTCAACTTCACCGCCATATTTAGTTTCAGGCAAATATGCCGCATCAAATGGCTGCACGCTAATGGCACGACCTTGACTATCATGTTTTAGAATCGCTTGTTGATAAAGCGCATGATTTTGAATTTGTTGTGCAGTTGAAGTTGTATAACTCTGGATTGGTGCTGCAAATACAACATAACTCATCAAAGCAATCAGTAGTACATAGATTGCTTTGTCATTCCGATTAGGTGCTGTATCAGGTAGTGCTTGATAAGCGGTATATGCTGATTCTTTAGAGTTTTCTTCGGGTGGGCTAGCACGCCAAAAAAGGATAAAACCAACACGTGTGAATGCGATAATGCTAAGTAAGCTAACAATCAGAATAACAGCAATAATCCAACCTTGATAAGGCGTTTCAGCAGTAGCCTGTAAGATAAAAACTTTACCTAAGAAACCACTGAAAGGGGGTAAACCTGCCATCATTAATGCAATGGTAAAATAAGTAAAAGCAGCCGCTTTTTCCTGTTTGATTTTCGGTGCAACTTTTAAATGATCTTTAAATGAACCACGTTGCGCAGTTATCCAACCACAAAATAAATAGAATGCAGCCGCAATTAGGGTACTGTGGACTAAATAATACAATGCTGCTGACCATGCTTGGGTATTAAACATGGCAATAGCGATGAGTAATGTTCCAATCGATGACAACACCATAAAGCCAACAAAACGGCGTAAGCGTTCAGCAGCAATTGCACCGATTACACCATAGAATGAAGTAATCAAACCAATCATTAATAAGCAGTTTTTGAAAATACTTTGTGCCATTGCATCATCAAAAACAGTACCATTGACACGTAGAATGGCATAAATACCAACTTTGGTCATAATAGTAAAAATTGCAGCAACAGGTGTGCTTGCAACAGCATAGGTTTTTGGTAGCCAAAAGCCGACAGGTAGCATTGCTGCTTTGATCCCAAATACCACAAACAGTAACAAGCCACCCGCGATTGCAAGTTTATGTTGATCGCTGTCTAAGGTTGGGATAAGGCGACTCACATCAGCCATATTTAAACTACCAACGCTACCGTAGATCATCCCTAAACCAATCAAAAATAGCGCTGATGCGAGTAAGTTAATCGTGACGTAATGTATGCCTAGCTGGAAACGTGGTCGCCCTTGACCATGTAATAGCAATACATAAGATGCCATTAACAGGATTTCAAAAAACACGAATAAGTTAAATAAGTCACCTGTCAGGAATGCACCCGTTATACCCATTAACAAAAAATGGAACAT
This sequence comes from Acinetobacter sp. WCHA29, assembly GCF_002165335.1. Lineage (NCBI taxonomy): Bacteria > Pseudomonadati > Pseudomonadota > Gammaproteobacteria > Moraxellales > Moraxellaceae > Acinetobacter > Acinetobacter sp. WCHA29. The sequence goes on along the minus strand of NZ_NHRQ01000001.1, from coordinate 244,382 downwards.
GGTGTGGAAATAGCGCCCACGGGTATCCCAGTTATCACTTGCGTACCAAATGACAGGCACTGCAAGTGCATAAGTGAGCACCAACATGAATGCAGCGAGACGATCGAGAACTAAAACAATTCCAAAAGGAGCAGACCATTCACCAAGTTGATAAACGGTAACTTGACCTGTATTTGCGATCATCAAATAACTGATTGCTGTGATTAAGCCTAGAAGTGCAGAACCTAAGCTAATGCCACGTCGCCAAGGTTGGCGCCAATCCTGTTTTAGAGAACCAGAACCAGGATTGCCTAATAAAAGTAGTAAAAAACTCGTAAATGCTGGAATTAAAATACTTAAAATAGGAGTATGAGCATGCCAAAAATTATTGAAATCAAACATTATGGCTCATCCTCACGTGGGTCATAAGTCACAGTTGCTTCTTCTTTGGAGTCAACATGATCCGTGCCCGATTCATAACGACTGCGTAAAGCAAGTTGTACAATAAAAGCGGTTGTTGCAAAACCAATCACAATCGCAGTGAGTACCAACGCTTGCGGTAACGGATCTGTTACTTTAGTTGTTTCTGTAATGATTGCAGGTGCATTAATTTGAATACGACCGACTGCAAATAAAAATAAATTTACGGCATAACCGATCATGGCCAGACCGAGTACGACAGGAAAGGTTCTGGCACGTAAAATTAAATAGATGCCTGTTGCTGTTAGCAGACCAATTCCCGAAGCGAGCAAAAACTCAATACTAACCATGTTTATTTATCTCCACTTGGAACAGGTCCTGACATACTTGAGTGACGCGAATCCCCTAAGACTGAAATTAGCAGCATTGTCGCGCCAACAACGGTCATATAAACCCCTAGATCAAATGACACAGCCGAAGCTAAATGCATTTTTCCAAATAATGGCGGTTCTATATAAATATGTGCTGTTGTTAAGAATGGGCGTGCCCAAAACCAAGCTGCAATACCCGTTAAACCTGCAATTGCTAAACCTGAGCCAATCCAAATCTCATATAAACGACCAGATTTTGCTTTGATCAGTTGTTCGGTTCTATCCTGACCTAAAACAATATATTGAATAATCAGCGCCATTGCCGTAATCAGACCTGCAATGAAGCCACCCCCCGGATAGTTATGACCACGCATAAAAATGTAGATACTGATGACAAGGGCAAGGGGAAGTACCCATGAGGCTGAAATACGTAACATCAATGGTGAAGGGTTAAAACGATAAGATAAACCTTGTGTCATGGTGGTGCCATGTGCACGCATACCATCCATGAGACACAGTGCCCCTATTGCCGCAATACCCAATACTGTAATTTCACCGAAGGTATCAAAACCACGGAAATCAACTAGAATGACATTGACGACGTTTGAACCACCGCCTAATGGGAGGGATTGCTGTAAGAAGAACCATGAGATTGAATTATGTTCTCGCGTTAATATTAGCCATGTAATCCAACCAATACCGATACCACCTGCGATTGCTAAGCTTGCATCTCGCCAACGGCGTGGACGGCTCGATTCGTAAGGGGTTAACTGCGGTAATAATGATAAGCTCATCAACAATAAAACAGTAGTAACAACATCAACAGTAATCTGCGTAAGTGCAAGATCTGGTGCAGATAAGGTGACAAACACCATGGTGACGACAAGTCCAACAGCACCACTAATTAAAACAGCTTTAATCCGTTCGTGGTGGAACCACAACATCATCCAACAGCCAGAGAATAATGTGAGCCATAAGACCACAGCAATCCATGGAGCATGGGTAAGCTCACGTGTGCCAGTTGTTAATCCCTGATTGAATAAGGGTAAACCCACCATAATAATGCTAAAGAAAACAATCCAAAGAAGATAACTTTGTAGAGAACCAGTTTCAGTCTTTTGTTTGATTTTTCGACTAGTAAGTAAGAGATGCTTCAGGAATGATTCAAATAAAAGTTTGCCTTGGAATTTACCTAAATAAGGGTCTAAGTCAATTTTACGTAAATGCTGATTTTTAATGAGGCTAAAGTAAAATAAACCACCACCCATTAATGCAACTAGACTCATGATTAAAGGTGCATTAATACCGTGCCAAATCGCTAAATGAACACCCTCAAATTCAGGTTGAGCCAAACTCGCGCGCGTTACACTATTCACGACTGTTCCAGCCAATAGTGCAGGCAGAATGCCGACCAGAATACATAATGTCGCTAATATAATCGCAGGTAAGCGCATTCCGAGAGGCGGTTCGTGTGCATCTTTATTAGGAACGTGTTTACCAAGCCCACCATCAAAGAACACGCCATGTACCAAGCGAATAGAATAAGTAACAGCAAAAATACCGGATAAAGTTGCCACGATCGCTGCAATTATCATTACTGGACCTGATAGGTTTGCCAGTAATTCCGTAAAGAACATCTCTTTGGAAATAAAGCCATTGGTTAGCGGTACACCAGCCATCGAAGCAGCGGTGATCATGGTTAAAGTACCTGTGAACGGAAGAAGTTGCCAGATACCACTGAGCTTACGTAAATCACGTGTTCCTGTTTCATGATCAATAATGCCTGCAATCATGAAAAGAGCAGCTTTGAATGTTGCATGATTAATAATATGAAAGATTGCTGCTGCAACAGCGAGTGGTGAACCAATGCCGAGTAAACAAACAATCAAACCTAAATGGCTGATGGTTGAATAAGCTAAAAGCCCTTTGAGATCTTCTTTGAATATGGCGAAACCCGCTGCCATACATAAAGTGAATAAACCGACGAAAGTTACGATATTGTGGTACAACACTGCCCCAATAAAGAGTGGCGCTAAGCGGGCTAATAAAAATATACCTGCTTTCACCATCGTTGCTGAATGGAGATAGGCTGAAACAGGCGTAGGTGCTGCCATTGCATTTGGCAACCAAAAGTGAAATGGGAATTGCGCACTTTTGGTAAATGCACCTAGTAAAATGAGCAGTAGAGTGGGAACAAATAATTGATGCTGCTGAATAGACTCTTTCATTAACACCAATTGGTCAATCTGGTAAGTACCTGCCATCTGTCCTAAGAGGACAAAGCCCCCTAGCATCGCCAAACCACCCATCCCTGTGATCGTGAGTGCCATACGCGCACCACGTTGGGCGGCATCATATTGACTCCAATAGCCCACGAGCAAGAATGAAGAAATACTGGTCAGTTCCCAAAATACCAGTAAGATAATTAAATTGTTGGAAAGTGAAATCCCAAGCATCGCTGCCATGAATAGCATGAGCAACTGATACAGTTTACTGAGTGAGTTTTTAGGGCTGAGATAATAATAGGCATAAATATAAATCAGTGTGCCGATCCCACTAATGAGTAAACCGAACAATAATCCTAATGCATCAAGGCGAAAACTAAGATTGATGCCCAGTTGTGGAAGCCATTCCCAACTCTGTTGCAGGGCATTACCCTGTAAAACCGTTTCAGCTTGGCTAAGCAGTAAAATAAAACAACTCAGGCTAATGCCAATTGCTCCAATTGCCGTCATACCCCGTGAAATACGTTGCAATTGTGAGACAAGGGTTGTGCCAAGTATGAGAGGTAATAAAATAATAATCGGTAGCACACTGGTATCCATGTCGATGATTTAGGTCGAGAGAGACCTAATGGTGGATTTTCTTCCAAGACTTAAGGCGTTCAAAGAGAAAGCCAAAGTTTCAAGTCTCGAAACCCAATCAAGTTAACGGAAAGAGCAAGTTGTATTGCACAACTTGAAAGTAAAAAATGAATTTTATTTTACTATAAAAAATCAACAAAAATCTGATGTTATTACATGAAACTAACAACATCTTTGTCGCTAAAACTTGTCTATCAACGTTTTTTGTTCGCTATTTAATTGAATATTTTCCATTCGATAGAGATCTGGTCTTAGATCAAATGCTTGTCCCTACAATCTAGTGTTTCAGTAAAGAAGACCTATTTAAAAGAAAAAATTGACCTCTTAGTTTATGAGGATTAATGATGCAATCAATCTTAAAGCCCAATATCAAATTGATCTCTCTTGAGGGGTATCATCAATTTTAAGTAGATGAAGCAAATGACTCTTTTCTTGTTCATCAAGCGCTTGGATTTGATGCAAGAGTTCATCAACTTTACTGACCAAATTTTCTGATTCTAATAAGTGTTGATTCTGCTGCAAGAGAATGCTTTCTGATTGACTTAATTCATTATAGAGTTGTGAAAGTTGTTGTTGAGATTTCTCAAGATTAATCTCATAAATTTCTTTATCACCTAACCTGAAGCATTGATATTCTAAAGCATGTTCTAATAATTCATCGCGATTGCCTGAAGCAATAATTTGTAGTCTTGGAAATGCTTGATGCAAACGCTCTAAAATTTCAGCACTCATATTTTGATCTAACTGATGCTCAATTTGATCAATTAATAATACGCCTTCACCTTCTAAACATGGGTCGAAACAATGTGGATTAAGCAAGCATAAACGACGTGTAATGTCACCGACCAATGCAATCCATGATTTAAGAGAGGCCGATAATTGCTGAAAGGGAATGGTCTGATCTTTGTAACGCACCATTAATTGGAGTTTAGGAATATATTGAATATAGATATCATTCAATTCTGGAAAGATGGTATGTAAGCTTTTTTTCAGCGCATATAAATTAGGTGCTGAAAGTTGTTTAGGATGATTCATTAGTTCTTGTTGTAATTGCTGCAAAACCTCTGATTGATTCTGCTGACTGAAATCGTTGCCAATAAGACGTCTGACGATATGGGCAGAGTGAGCATTTTCAACATCACTAATTTCCCGTAGCCACTCAAAGAAACGCGCAAAAGTTGTGTATGGAATCGCTGTTAAATCGTAGGCAGCAATATCTTGTAGTGTTCCTGATGCATTCTTGCTTTGTAAATTAACCTCTTGTACAAAGCGTTCGGCAGGATAATACGCAATTAACGGTAATCCAAATAATGGATCTTGAAGACTGGTTTTTTGGTATAGCGATACCATTTGATCAAGTTGCTGCGTTTCAACTTGGCTAATTCCAACGCCTTGACTGTTAAACGTTTTAAATAACTTCCAACTACAATTCTGAGTATCAGTCGTTTGTGCAGAGCTACTTTCTGGTAGATGATGAGTTAATTCACTGCTCATTCTAACTTGGACTTGAACTTTAGCTTGTAAGCGTGTCAACAAAATATCTTGATCAGCAATCACGACACCTGCAGTACGAATATCTTTATAACGTGCGGAAAACCACGTTAAGGCTTGATAGATATTTTTTAAAATTGTAGTTTTGCCTGTAGCTTGCTCACCTAAAATAAGTGTAATTGGACGTTGAGTCGGTTGAAATTCAATGGTTAAGTCGCGAAACATACCAACATGTTTAAATAGCACTGATTCAAGTTGCATAAGCTCTCCCTGAACATAAGCGCTTTAACCTACGGACTGGCGAAGACTTGAGGGAGCGCCCCGTTTTAATTGTTGTATTAAATCGTAAAGATGATGAATATTTAAACTTACTTTAGCACGAGTACAGGCAACATAAAGTAGTCTTAATTCCTCATCTGTAATTTTATGTTCTAGGCCATTTATTTTAAATTGGTAATCATCTTCAATATGCACACGATTCCATTCCAAGCCTTTGGCTTTGTGTGCAGTTGAAATAACATAATCTGCTTGTTCAATCGGCGTGATTTTGGCAAGTGCTTTCTTGAGTGGCTCAGTACCATGATCATCGACCAGCTTCACTAAAGGTTTGATATCGCTACCATCATTGGTTTCGCAATATTCATGCACATCATGCCATGAATTAAACCAAGCCAGTTCGGGCACATCGGTGATGCGTTTACCTTGTTTGAGTAAACTGGCAGCATCAACAAAACGACTCAGTTTTTGGTGATCAGCTTGTAAGCTGACTTTATCACCATGAACTAAACCTGAAAGTAATAACTCCATCGCTCGTGCATTGGTCCGACATAAAATCGCATCGCGCATTTTGGTATGCGGTTTGTTGACGACATTGGACTTAACATTTGGATTGCCGAGTAAAGGGACAGTTTCATTCAATGCACCTAGTATGGAGTTTGCTACATCAGCAATCGCATCACCAAAACGGAATGAAGTCGTCAAGCGACTTTCATGTAAGGGCATTTGTTGCATTGCATTGACTGCGCCACGCCAAGCATAGATTTGCTGATGTGCATCACCGACATAAATCACTTGTGTGCTTTTTTGACGTAGTAAAATACCCAACATGAGTGGGTCAGCATCTTGTGCTTCATCAAACAGAACATAATCTGTTGGAATATTAGGTTCTGATAATGCCCAAAGTTTGAGGTAAATATCGTGACCAATCCCTGCTTGATGGTTTTGATCAATCGACTCTAACCAACGGCGTTCAACTGCTGGATATAAGTGTTGTTGTAACGATTCAATATCATCTTGGTGCAACCAGCTTGGCGCTTGAATATGGCGAGGGGCAGGATATTGTGAGCTGGTCGAGCAGAAATAGCTGACAGCATTGGCAACCAAACTCGCAAGGCGACTTGGCATCAGCACATATTTTTCGTAACGTCCACCCATTAAACGACGGAGCGTAATAGGCTCTAAACGATATTCTTTAGCAATAAAACTTGGGCTTAAACGTGGTAGTCGTAATTTATCAGTCACGCCACGCGGTACGCTACGAAAGGCAAGAGAGTGAAAGGTACGACAATTTACATTGCCATGAAATTTACTCTGTGCTTCAGATGCAATGGCTTTGTTAAAAGCTAAATACATACCACGCCGTTCGGGCATGGCATCACTGATCATTTGTAAAGTTGTGGTTTTACCTGTGCCAGCATACGCAATCACTTTAAAGGATTGACCTAAACGTGCATTGTCTATCGCAATCGCTTGCTCATAGGTGGCTTTGGGTTTCTCGATATTCGACACAGGCGAGGTTTACGCTTCTTGACTACGATTGGCTTTTTCAACCAAGCCAGATAGACCTTGGCGACGAGCAAGTTCATCAAGGACTTCTTGTGGATCAAGGTCGAAGTAGCCGAGCATTACAATACTGTGGAACCATAAATCTGCAACTTCATAAATCAGATCATGCTTATTTTCTAAAGAAGCATGTGCTGCATAATCTTTGGCTGCAATAATGCTTTCGACGCTTTCTTCACCGACTTTTTCTAAAATTTTATTGATGCCTTTTTTGTATAGGCTGGCAACATAAGAACTATCCGCTTCAGCTTTTTTGCGTTCTTGCATCAAACGACCTAAGTGACTAAGTACGTCAACTTGTTCAGCCTGACCATGATCGTGTGCTTCGACTTTCGCAGATGCGCCGTAAATTGCAGTCGGATCTTTCAGTTGAGCATCAACAATTTCCCAGCCTTGTGGCGTGAGTTTACGATAAAAACAAGACTCCCGACCTGTATGGCAAGCAATTCCACCATGCTGTTCAATTTGCAGAATAATGACATCGGCGTCACAATCTAAACGAATTTCATGCACTGTTTGGAAGTGCCCTGATTCTTCGCCTTTGTGCCACAATTTTTGACGTGAACGTGAGTAATACACGGCTTGATTTTTTTCAGCCGTCAGTTGTAATGCTTCACGATTCATCCATGCAACCATTAACACTCGATCAGTCTGATGATGTTGTGCAATGGCAGGAATAAGACCATTGGAATCAAATTTAACTTCATCTAACCAGTTTGACATGAGTGAAAAATCCATTGAGTGGAAAGCCGTTAGTGTAGCGTTTGTAACTAGGGTTGGCTATGTATGTTGGGTAAAAAATCATTTAATGGTTAGATTGAATATAAGTTGCCATTAAATTGGTATTTTCTATTTTTAAAAAGGGCAATGCCCAAGCAACGATGAGTAGTGTTCCACTAGAGTAATTTGACCAGTACCACGCATCAACCAGGAAATAAATAGCAGTGATAGAGACCCAAATATTTAAACTGCGAGCTATATATTTTTGATGAATCAATAACAGCAATAAAAAAGGGAGAATATCCCATAAGATCACCCATGGAAATTGAGGACTAATAATCAATCTTCCTATTGAAGATTTTGGATTTACTTGCCATTCAAGGAGTTGATAGTGGAAATTTAGAAAACAAAATAAATTAAAAATGCTAGGGAGTAAGAACCAGCATCCTTTACGAATCGCCTTTCCTTTATCCTGCCGATACAAAGCCCATAGAAAACTATATTTCATGTCTAACCTTATTTTTATTGATGAATTTAAATTTTTAAGTGTTGAGATAATTCGAGATTTCAATCAAGTTCTGGTCTGGGTCACGTAAATAGATTGATAAAATTTTTCCTGTTGCTCCAGTTCTTTCAATAGGACCTTCAACGATCTCTATGTTTAATGTGTGAAGATGTGCAATCACGTCCTTTAAAGATGTTTCAGCAATAAAGCATAAATCCGCAGAACCTGCAGTCGGACGAAGTGCTTTAGGTTCAAACTCTTTGCCAACTTGATGCAAATTAATTTTTTGATGACCAAATTGAAGCGCCTTACGATTTTCACCGAAAGTAATCACTTCAAAATTCAGAGCAGACTGATAAAACTGACAAGTTGTTTCAATACTAGCGGCTGTCAGAACTAAATGATCTAAATGACTTATTTTCATTTCTAATTCAAATCCTATTTTTGCGCTTAGTCATATTCAGGTAGTGATTGATTGTTTTGAATTAACGCATTTTCATTGTGTGGGTATGTCGCAATCTGTTGATAGCTCATTTGTTCGAACATACCCTTTTTTAAGCCTGAAATGGTAATCGCCATTTCTTTACGGAAATAGGGGATTTGATACATCCACGGGAAAGTAAGATCACGTATGCTACCCGCCCACCAATGATCAGATTGATAAAGTGGAGTCAGTAAACGACTAAGGAACTGATAGAATTGAGTCGAGGATCGACGCTGTTGGTGATAGTGTTGCCATAATATTGACCAGTCAATTTGCTGATTTTTCTGAGCAGCTTGTAATGATTGGGAAAAAGCCCACGCATCTAAAAGCGCCATATTCGCACCTTGTCCCAATTGTGGACTCATTGCATGTGCAGCATCACCAATTACACCGATTCGACCTTGTCCGTATTGAGACATCACCACATCACGATACTGTGCCGAGAGCCATTGTGGTTGATTTTGTTCATCCAATAAAAGTTGTTTAAGCCATTCTGCGACTTCGGGCCAGCGCTTAGAAATTTGCTGTAACCAATCCTGTTTTGATTCATCCGTTTTTAAGAATGATTGCAGTTGTGAAGTCGGCAAACTCCAAAATACACTGGAAAGCCTTTGCTGAGGAGCCGTTGGGATAGCACCTGTTGGCAGAACGCCCATCATGATTTTAGAACGATCATAGAATTGATGCAGAATTTCAGGATTTAAGTTTAGACATTCAGGCACGATGCTCCAAGCTGCACCCCACGGATAAGCTTGATCAACTTTGACCCAAGCTTTAGGACGAAGTTGGCTGCGCGCGCCATTGGCAGTCAGTACCGCATCGAAACAGTCATCAAAGTTGTGTTGTTGATCAGTGCCAAATAATCGAATTTCATTCGGCTGTTCTTCAATTTTCTCAATGTTATGACTCATTCGCCAAGTAACATGACCTGCATATTCCGCCAATTTTTCAGTTAAGACATGACATAAGGTTGCACGATGAATACCGAGACCATAAAGGTTGTTACCTGCCTGATGATAGTGGCTATTCACCAAGAGACGTTTATTGGGAAGTTGCCCTTCTAAACCTGTGACTTTTGCACCGAGTTTTAATGCCTGATCGAGTACGCCTAAATGTTCAAAAACAGCTAAACCCGAAGGTTGTAGTAATAAACCAGCACCAACTGGAGAGAGCTTGTCAACTTGTTCAAAAATCGTAACCTGATGACCTTCTCGCGCAAGAAGAATCGCCGTTGTAAGTCCTGCTGTACCTGCACCAATAATGGCAAAATGAGGTGTTTTCATTATTTATTCTTTTGTAGGGGTCTATAAATTTGTTGAGTCATGATCTTAATTGAAACTAAACGATTTTTGAAAAGAAATCTTAACCATAAAAAATCCCTTGTCAGAGCAAGGGATTTTTGAACTTATTTCATAATTCGCCAAACTGCAATCAGTGCACTTAATACGATTAAAATGATGGAGACAAACCAAGGACTAATAATCGCAATGGTGAGCATAATCAACATGGTGCTGCCAAACATCCAGCTACGGCGCTGCTGTTGTTGCATTTGTAAGCGCATTTGCTGAATTTCACGGAGTTGCTTATCTTGCCAAGCCGATTGATTTTTTAAACCATTTAAACTATCAATTAATAATGTTGGTAAATCTTGAGCGCCTAATAATAGATCTGGAATCTGTTGTCCAATTTCTTTGATATTTTTAACAGGATTCATATTGGCTTTGACCCATTCGGTCAGAATCGGCTTTGCCAGTTTCCAAATATCGAGTTGTGGGTAAAGATCTGTGCCTAAGCCTTCTACGTGTACCAATGTTTTGAGTAATAGCATCAATTGCGGCGGAATTTCCAAATGGAAACGACGTGCAATATCCATCACCTGAATCAAAATTCCTGCGAAATCCAATTGATCCATCGGTTTTGATACCATTGGACCAACAGTGCGGCGCATTTCACGTGACAAGGCATCTTGATCTGTGCCTGGTGGAATCCAACCTGCTTGATGTACGATCTGAATCAGTTGCATAAAGTTGCTATTCATTACTGCAAGCAACATACGGGCAACTGTCATTTGGTCATGTTTGGACAGTTCACCCATGATGGCACAGTCCAGCGCAATAAAGCGTGGATTGCTTGGGTTAATGGTTTCGACAAAGACATTGCCGGGGTGCATGTCGGCATGGAAAAAGTTGTCTCGAAATACTTGGGTAAAGAAGATGGTTAAACCTTTTTCTGCCAAGTCCGCACGGTCCATACCCAAACGATCAAAGGTTGCGATATCTGAAATAGGCACACCCGTGATGCGTTCAGCCACCATCACATCTTTACTGTCCATATAGACTTCAGGCACATACATCATACTTGAGCCCGTAAAGTAATGACGCATTCGGCGGGTATTGTCCGCTTCTAGACTCAGATCAAGCTCATTCAAGATAATTTGACGATAGTCTTGAATGATCTCGGACAGGTGCAGCGCACGGGCAGCTTCCAGACGGTTTTCCAGCCAGTCACCCAGCCATGCCAAAATTTCAAAGTCCTGAAGAATCTGGTTGCGAATATCAGGACGGGTGACTTTCACCACCACTTCACGACCATCATGCAGAGCAGCAGTATGAACTTGTGCAATCGATGCCGCAGCGAGGGGTTGCTCATCAAAGCGAGAGAATAGTGTGGATACATCAGCCTTGAGCGATTCTTGGATGCGTTGTTTTGCCAATTGGGTGTCATATGGTTTGACACGGTCTTGTAACAACACCAATTGTGATAATACTTCTGGTGGAATCAAATCACGACGAGTAGAAAGCAACTGACCCAGTTTAATTGCTAAGGGTCCCATATCCTCTAAAGCTTCTTTGAGCTTGAGCGGATTCTTTTTCTCTCGACTTGACCATGCCGCAGGATGGGTTTTGATAATGTTTAGGGCATGGCGGGCTTTTACTGGTAATTCTTCCGCAGGGAACAGGGTGTCAAGGCGATAATGTGCTGCAATACGCCAGAGTTCGAGTAACCGTGTAACATGCGGAATCATATAAAATCTTACCTAGTTTTGTGAGGAATGTTTTGCTGGATTAAATGAAGCGTGTAACTGTTGAAATTTCGCTTCTAAACGATCTAATTCTTGATTGAGTTGACGCGTTTCGCGATGAAGATCATCCATTTGCCAACGTGGTGCAAATAAACCGCTATCCTCTTTTAAAGTATCTTCAATAAAGAACAAATGGCTTTGTAATGAACGCTTGAGTTGTTTGGGTGCAAGTTGAATCTTACCCAATTCATGTGCCAGTTGTGGACCAATCCAAGGCGATAAATGCGCAGCGAGATCAGGCTCTGCTTGCTGCATAATTCTTTGAATATCTTGTAATAAATGGTAATCGCCTTGTAGGGGGATATTGCCAATCTGGTCCATATCACTGAGCAGGAGTTTGACTAATTCGACCACATTGGCGACATGCAGGGTGGCTGTGGCATCTGTAATTTTATTTTGGACATCGTAGGGACGCTGTTCAAATATTGATGGGGTTTGACTGTGTCCAGTCACGGTAGGTTCCAGACGAACTTTATTTTCATCAAAAAAAACATCAACCGAGAGCTGTGGATGATCGATCACCACCCGCAACAATTGACCTTGTAGCTGATTGAGCTGAATACGGGTAATCGCATCCAGATCAATCACCTGATGAATGATACGTTCGACTGCACCCAGTGCTAAAATCGACCACATATCTTAAGCCTTAAAGTTTGAATCCGCGGTGAACTGCAACAATACCACCAGTGAGGTTATGGTAGTCACAGCTTTGGAAGCCTGCATTTTCCATCATGCCTTTGAGGGTACGTTGGTCTGGATGCATACGAATAGATTCTGCAAGATACTTGTAACTTTCAGAGTCATTGGCAACGAGTTTACCCATGATTGGTAATGCAGTGAATGAATAAAGATCGTAAAGCTTAGAGAATGGTTCGAACACAGGTTTAGAGAATTCGAGAACCAATAAACGACCACCTGGTTTAAGTACGCGATACATGGCTTGTAGTGCGGCATCTTTATCCGTCACGTTACGTAAACCAAAACTGATAGTCACTAAATCAAAACTATTATCGGCAAAGGGTTCTAACGTTTCAGCATTGGCAAGTACGAAATCAACGTTAGTACAGCCAGCATCAATCAGACGATCACGACCTACATTTAGCATGGATTCATTGATGTCTGAGAGTACGACATGACCTTGTGGACCGACTTCACGGCTAAATACTTTTGCTAAGTCACCTGTACCACCAGCAATATCCAGTACATGTTGACCACGGCGAACACCTGACATATTAATCGCAAAACGTTTCCAAATACGATGGATACCGAATGACATCAGGTCATTCATAATATCGTATTTACTTGCAACTGAATGAAAAACTTCAGCAACTTTTTGTGCCTTATCATCACTGCTTACAGTTTGATAGCCAAAGTGAGTGGTTGCTCCAACATTTCCCGTGTTGGCACCACGTGGCAAATTATATTTTGGTACTGATGTATTCGGTGTTGATGTTGAACCTTGTTGTAACGATTGCTGTTGACCTTGAGGCGCTCCTTGAGGAAGTGGAGAACTGAGGAAAGGACTGACTTTGTCTGAACTTGGGTTTTGCTCAACTTCTGGGGTAGGCTGTTGGTTTTCGTTAGACATTGTTTTCTCCTAAACTTTCGCTCTAGCGGCACGAATCAGCAAGCATGATGACAGATTTTGTATTTTTTTACAGGGTTTAGCATATCATTGTTATGAATAATATACAGAAAGTCACATGCTCAAAAGCATTTTTAATTTTTGTTTTGGAATTCAATAATCCCTCCTAATACGAAGAGGGATGGCTATCAATTCAATTTAGTCACGAAATGGGTTTGGGTGACCAGCGTGGACTTTTTCGATGATTTCACGTTCTTTTGCCGTAAATGTTTTGATAAACGTTGCAGCTGACTTCATCGGTTTCATTGCAGCAAAACCTTCTTGGATAAAATCGTACATAGGTTCAAATTGATATTTGGTTGCAATCCCTTTACACATTTTAAAAGCCGCATACATCATCGTAGAGCGCATATACTTATCTAATGTGACACCAAGCTCGTCAAGTAATTGTAATTGTTCATAACGTACATCGCCTTGATCGAGTTTGACTAAGGTCTGGCGCATGATTTCATCAGTGAGTGGTGTTTCCAAAGGATAATCTTTGAGTAGTTGTTCTGCGACTTGTTCATCGAGTTGAGTGGCAAGTACAGCAAGACTGACCGATTTTGTTCCTGTTTTAATTGCATTTTCAGGGAGTAAGCTTTCTGCTTTATGTGCATATTTCAACAGGCGTTCGATTTGCTGTGCAATTGCCTCAAAATCAGGACCGCCATACAAACGATTGAGAAAATACTGTGCCATCAGTTGATTTTCAGGCAGAGCAAAAAATTCTTTATGGGTTTCTGCGATGCGTGCTTTCATCCACGCTTGTACTTCATGCAGACGTTGCTTAAGTGCTGGATTTTGGTGGTAATTCAGAGTTTGGTATTGTAATAAAAGATGATCAAATGCAGCGAGTTTTGACATATTCGAACTCAAATAAAATAAAACCAGAAAATCATAGGCTGCATCATAACGAAGAACCATGACAGCATAAACTCTAAATGTCTAACAATCGGTCACTATGTTGATACACGGATTGAGTTCTACAGAAACTGTACAAGGGTTTTGCATGCAGTGAAATAGATTTCATTATACTTATTCTTAATAATGAGCCATTTAGAGCCGAATATGAGTATACAACAACCCAAATTTGAATTGCGTGATGAAGATGAGCTTTCTTTAGATTTGATTGAAGCACAATATGCTTTAAAAGATAGCCAAGATAAAAAAAATGCAAAAAGTGTTCTGATTTTAGTAAGTGGGATTGAATTAGCAGGGAAAGGTGAGGCGGTTAAGCAATTACGTGAATGGTTAGATCCACGCTATTTAAGAGTTAAAGCAGATGCACCACGGTTATTAACGACCTATCAAACTTTTTGGCAGTCTTATACGCGTTTTATTCCTGCCGAAGGTCAGATCGTGGTGATGTTTGGGAATTGGTACAGTGACTTGCTTTCAACCGCCATGCATGTGTCAAAACCATTGGATGAAACATTGTTTGATGCTTATATCGAACAGATGCGTTCTTTTGAACATGATTTACAACATAATAATGTGCATGTGGTCAAAGTTTGGTTTGATTTATCGTGGAAGTCCTTACAAAAACGCTTAGACCAAATTGATGCTTCGGAACAGCATTGGCATAAATTACATGGTTTGGATTGGCGCAATAAAAAACAATACGATACTTTGCAGGAGTTAAGCCAAAGATTTACCGATGATTGGTTTGTGATTGATGGTGAAGACGAAGCTCTACGTGATCAATGTTTTGCTCAATACATATTACAAACATTGCAAGAGTTGCCTGACCATCAAACTAAAGTCACGGAAAAATGGCAACAAGCACAGATTCCCACAGCACTGTTAGAACCGTCAAAACAAAGCTTAGATAAAGATGACTACAAAGAAGAATTGAACAAATTAACCAAAAAAGTAGCTGATGCATTACGTTATGACGAACGAAAAGTGATTGTTGCTTTTGAAGGTATGGATGCCGCAGGTAAAGGGGGAGCAATAAAAAGAATTGTTAAAAAATTAGATCCACGTGAATATGAAATTCATAGTATTGCTGCACCTGAACGTTATGAATTACGCCGTCCTTATTTGTGGCGTTTTTGGAATAAGCTGAATGATGGCGGGAAAATTACCATCTTTGATCGTACATGGTATGGTCGTGTTTTGGTTGAGCGGATCGAAGGTTTTGCTTCAGTCGTTGAATGGCAACGTGCTTATAATGAAATTAATCGGTTTGAGGAAAACTTGGTTGATAGTCAAACCGTAATTGTAAAAATTTGGCTTGCAATCAGTAAAGATGAACAAGAAGTTCGATTTAAAGATCGTGAACAAACTCCACATAAGCGTTTCAAGATTACTGAAGAAGATTGGCGTAATCGTGATAAATGGGACGATTATTTAAAAGCCGCTGCAGACATGTTCGAACGAACCAACACAGATTATGCACCTTGGTATGTAATCGCTACGGATGATAAAAATACAGCACGGATCGAAGTTTTAAAGGCGATTTTAAAACAACTCAAGGCGGATTAAACCGCCTTGTCGTTATCAAATATTATGATTAAGCCACAATGGTACTACGACTTTTTTGTTGAATGCGTTTAGCAAGGTTATAGCAATCTTGAATATGTGCTTCGGTAATTTTACGCATCATAAAATAACCGAGGCTTGCAGCAACCAATTGTCCGCCTAAAGGAATAAACTTGGTCACTTGCTTGGTGGCAATTTTCGTGAAAAAACCATTAAAAGACTTTTTCATGGCTGTGCGCGCCACCACCAAACCTGAAAATTCAAAACCACGTTTACGTAGCTCATCCCAATGTACTTTTTTGGTTTCAGGATCATAGACACTGATATGTTCAGGTGCTAAACCAAAACGCGTATTAATATAAGGAATAATTTGAGTGAGCATGCCCAAATCAACGACCACATCAAAAAATGGGATGGGTACAATCGCTGCACCTGCAGACCAATATGCACGATTTTTGGTTAGTGCCAAACACTCTTCGCGAATTTGCTCCAAGTTTAAGTTTGGATCAATCGAATCAGGAATTTTTTCAATTTTCATAAAGTTATACCTAAAGTCTATCCCTCGATAGTATATTCAATCGGATTGAGTGGTGAATTTCAAAACAATTTATTTATTTCCTTGTATGTTTAACGTGACATAGTTACATGAAGTTGTATAGTGATAAATATGTATGTTTTCGTGCAATACAATAAGCATTCCTGATGAGGTCATATTTGTAGATGGGTATTCATGTTATTCAAAGTCAAAGCCTTGAAGTGTTATTACAAGGTGTGATGGCATCAATCACCCAATCGAGTTCTTCTCCATTTCAGGTATTTCAAACTCAGCATTTTATTGTTCCCAGTCCTGCACAAGAACAATGGTTGACGCAGAAAATTGCCGAACAACAAGGCATGACTGCCAACTATCAATTTCATCAACGCATTCGTGGTTTTCAGTGGTATGCATACCAGCAAGTATTAGAAAATAAAGAACAAGTGCGTAAAGCCAATATTCCGCGTTTGATTTTAAAGTGGCGTATTCATCAAGCTTTACAGCCTTTTATTCAACCCGAACAGAATACTGTTGTGAATGAGCACCCTTTATATTCAATTGTGCAACGGATTTACGACAGCGCCGATCAACTGCAACAAGGCACTGAAAAACAACTAAAAAAACAAAGTATGCTGTATTGGGTGGCGGAGCAAGTTTCGCAGCTGTTTAGTAACTACATGATTTATCGCGGTCATTGTCAACGCGGTTGCCAAAGCAATTGTACCTGTGTGGGGAATTGGCTATCGACTTGGGGACAGAATAAAGCCTTAAATATCGAACAATTGATTGCTCAAACAGATCAACAAACTTCAGCCTTTAGCCTACAACAAACCGAACAATTAGAAGCTTGGCAGCGTTGGTTGTGGCAAAACTACTTTCATGATGATTTTGTTGAAATACAAAGCATTGATGCTGATTTTTGGCAACTTCTAGACAATCAGCAGACACGACCCCGAGCTTTGGCACAACTGCCAAGTCAGGTGATTGTATTTACGATTTTAGATTTACCACCGAGCCAACTGCAATTTTTACGTCGTTTGGGGCAATATCTAGATGTGGTAATTTTGCACTATAACCCATCGCAGGAATATTGGGCCGACAGTGTCGATCCACTCTGGAAAAAGCGTTATGACCTTGGCGTGAAAGAGCGCTATATTTCCAAACATCCCAATGCCAGTGATGCAGACATTGCCGCATTCTTCGACAGTTTTAGTTTGGGGTTTAATGCCTTAAGTCGTGAATCACGACATCCCTTACTGACACGTTTGGGCAAGCAGGCACGTGACCATTTCTCTTTATTGTCACAACTTGCAGGAGCGGAAGAAGGAATTTGGGAAGATCTCTTTGTTGATTATTTTCCCGAAACCTTACTGGGTAAAGTCCAGTCCGATATTTTTTATCTGGCAGAACCTCAGGCAGGGCAATATGAGCTTGCAGCAGAAGATGAATCCATTCAGATCCACGTATGCCACTCCAGCATACGACAACTTGAAGTCTTAAAAGAACAGTTGCTGCATTGGCTGTCTCAAACAGATACGACACCGCGTCGCCCAAGTGATGTGCTGGTTTTGACCCCGAATCTAGCCGAGCTTGAGCCTTTAATTCGCAGTGTCTTTCCTGCAGTTGCAAATGAACATGAAGTCTTTTTACCTGTTAAAATTGCTGGCGTTGCGCAATTAGATGCCTTAAACGCATGGCGTGCTGTACTTGGACGTTTGCAACTGACACAGGGTCGTTTTACGCAGGATGATTTTGCGGATTGGCTTAATCTTTACGCGACGCAGCAGTGTTATGGATTGGACTATACGCAGGTGCAACGCATTTTAGCCTTGCTCAATGATGCTGGCTTTAAACGTGGTTTAGACCAACAACACTTAAAGCAAAGTCTGAGTGACGAAGATCAAGACTACCGTTATAGTTTTAAATTTGCTCTGGACCGTTTAGCTTTAGGAATTGCTGTGCCTGCCCATGTGATGGTGCAGAATATGCTCAGTTATGCCTTGGTGCAGCCAAGTGATTTTGAACTGATTGGTATTCTGATTCAGATCTATCAAGATTTAGCAGCGCGTCGAGATTGGTTGGTGGCACATGAACAATGCCAACGTTTGCCGGTCGAGTTTTGGCTACAGCGAATCAAGGCGGATGTACAGGAGTTTGAGCAAGCCGATGTGGTTGCTTTAAAAGCAATTCGTGAAATTATTCAGAAGCAAGAACGTATGCTGACTTTGGCCAGCTATTATGAAGATACCGAAACCCAATTACGTCAAATTTCCTTGCCTTTGCCTTATATTGTTGAGGAAATTCAACGCACTTTAGAAAGCCAGTCTGCGCAAGTTGAACCGACAGGACAAATCACCTTTAGTCAGATTGGACAGATTCGTCCGATTCCTTATCGGCTGATTGTACTGTTGAATTTGGATACGGGTAAATTTCCAAATCGAGACAGTCATATTCCGTTTGACTTGATGGATGCACTGCGTCAGCAATTGGGTGATCGCTCTCGTTTGGAGGATGATCAGGGGGCATTTTTGGATGCCATCTTATTGGCACAAGAACAGGTTTGGCTGTTTTATAATGGCTTTGATCTCAATGATGGCGAAGTCAGAGAGCCATCCACTGTGTTGCAGGGCTTCCGCGAGCATTTGGCTTTGATTGTAAAACCGACGAGCCGCGAAGATGGTTCTCCTTTATCCGAAGTGGATTTGGCTGGATTGGATGCTTTGCAGGTCCCCACACAGCTTTATCCGCTGTATCATTTACATCGGTTACAGCCGTTCGATCCACTCGGCTTTGTCTCGGATCGACCTGTGCGCTTCCAAGATCAATGGTTTAAGGTCGCTTCACAGATTCAGCAGATGAAAGGTGAGCGGCAAGCATGGGTCAATACCGTCTATCCCGTTGAACAAAATGAAATGATCATTTTGGAGAGTCAGCAATGGATTCAAGATATCAGTTTCCCTGCGCGGCTGTATTTAAAGACCTTGGGTGTGGAAAATTTAACCGCAAAAGAATTGGCCGATCAAGCTGAACCGTTATTACTCGATGGTCTCGGTAAATATGCCATTCGGCATTTTTTACAGCAGCAGGATGATCAGCTCTCTCCGAGTCTGTTGCAAGATCAATTGCCTGTTGGCAAAGTTCAGCACAGTGCTTGGCAGCAAAGTCGCTTAGAGCAGCAACGCTTGTTGGAGCGCTTGCAGCAGTATGCCCCAGCGCCGACTGAAACTACGCAACGGGTTTGGCGGGTCTCGAAACAATTACAAATCGCCTGTGTGACCCCGAAACAACTGACTCAAGATTGGGTCAGTTTGGATGCTTCCAGTGCACGTGCCAAACGCTTTGCCAAAGTCTGGCTTGAATATCTGCTTTGGCTGGCGCTAATCAAGAATGACGCTGCTACAGAGAAGCGCCGAATTGTGGTGTTTAGTGATCAGACGGTGATTTGTGAAGGCCTAAGTTCACAACAGGCGCAGCATTATTTAAATGCTTGGTTACAGCTTTGGCACGATGCACAGCAGCAGCCTGTGGTCTTGCCTGCTGCCTTAGTGTTAAAGCCTTTGGAAAAAGGCAAGCAATATGAGTGGATTGAGCTGGATTCAACGCAGGTTTTAACTGAAGAGAGTCAAAAGCAAGTATTGAAGGACTGGAATGATACGGGTGATTTCTCGGGTTTTGATATGACCCAGAATGAAGCTTGTAAATTGCACCGTGATTGGCAATTCATTTTGCAGGAACAAGATGCAACCGCTTTATTGCAGTATGCCTGTGATCATTATTCCTATGCGTTGTATCAACCGATTTTTGAATTTTTACGGGTGGAGTAAGACATGAACTCAAAGTATCCAGTGTCTTATCAGCCGATTGGAGATATTCAATTTGAAGGGCTGCATTTAATCGAAGCCTCTGCAGGAACAGGGAAAACCTATACGCTATCCAGTTTGATGGTGCGGATTTTCTTAGAGAAATATCTGCCTAATCAGGTGATTGCCACCACCTTTACCCGTGCTGCAGCCGCAGAACTCAAAACGCGTATTCGTTTACGTTTGGTCGAAATCCTTGAGTTTTTAGAGCCTTTCCGTGATGTATTGGAACAAGATATTCAGGTCAAGGCATTACAAGAAACTGATCCGTTAAAACAACAGGTCTTACAAAACTTTGCGCCACGAATTGCCTATGCCTGTGAACGGTTAAAATTGATCATTGATCAGTTAGATGAATTGTTTGTTGGAACCTTGGATAGTTTTAGTCAAAAGCTATTGCGTGAGTTTGCCTTTGAAAGTGGCAAAATTGAACGCGCAGAAATCACTGAGGATGCCAAAAGCTATACCCGTCAATTAATTCATGATGTGTTGCGGGAATGGATTCAGACCCAACCACAGCAAGTGATTGATTTTTTATATATGAGTCAGCAACTTAAATCAGTTGATCATTATATTCAATTGGTAGAATCCAGTTTAAATTTTAGTTCAGCACATTTGAAACAAGTAGATTTGCCTGTGTTTAGCACAGTTGAGTTTGAATCATGCTTGCATCAGTTCGCAGCAAGTTCATCACAATATTTACAAGAGTTACAGGATTATTATCTACTCGATGGTGCATATTATAAATTTATTAATAAAAAGGCTTTTGCAAAAGATCGTTTTCATTTCATTTTTCAAACAGGCTTAGTTCGGCTGGCTCAGCAAATTCAAGAGCAGGGTATAGATATTTATTTTGATCAAAAGGCGTTCAAAGACGTCGATGTTTTATTTTTAGATTCCAAAGGACAAGCTCGAAGTAGTATTTTTAATAAATGTGATCAAAGCATTCAGGATTGTTTTTACCAGCATCCTTTGATTCAGTTATTAAAAGATATTTGGGAGATGAAACTTAAAATTCAAAATGATTTAGATCAATTCAATACCTATTTACAGTTTCATCTTTGTCAGCAAGTCAAAAAGCGTTTACCTCAAGTGTTGCAGCAAAAAGGCGAGACCACCTTTGCTCAGCAAATCAAAACCCTGTCTGAAGCTTTAAAAGGTGAGCAAGGACAATCTTTCGCGGTATTTGTACAGTCACGCTATCCATTGATTCTGGTGGATGAGTTTCAGGATACCAACCAAGATCAAGATGATATGTTGGCCAGTATCTGGCGCCATCCGCAACGTTACCAAAAGAGCTGCATGATTATGGTGGGTGACCGTAAACAGGCGATTTATGGCTTTCGTGGCGGCGATATGCTGACCTTCCTGAATGCCTATCAGGATATTATGGCCAAACAGGGGCGTGAGTATAAGTTGGTGCATAACCACCGTTCGGTGAAAGAACTGGTTGAAGTGGTGGATGTGCTGTTTCAGCGGCAAATGGATTTTGGCGAGCAGGTGATTTATGACCCGATTCAAGCGGGTTCGCGTCCACATCCTGCCCTGATTGACAATGAACAGGCCAATCCCGCGCCGTTGCGCTGGTTGCAACTGCAAGAGGGCAATGAGCAAGCTACTCAAGTCGCATGGAAAATTCAAAGCTTATTGAATCAAGCGCATTTGCAGCAGCTATGCCTGGATGGTGAGGTACGCAAAGTCATTTGTGAAGATGATATTGCCATTCTTTCGCGTAGCCATCGCCAACTGGACGAGGTGCAGTATGCACTGGAACACTTGGGAATCCGAGTGAATCGGCCCTCAAAGCGCAGTGTGTTTGATTCAAAGATTGCACAGGATATAGGTGCTTTACTCACGGCCTTGCTGCATCCTTATGATGAAGCCAAGTTAAAGCGTGCCTTGCTGAGTCGACTGTTTGGATTTGATTTAAGTCGCTTATTGGCACTGGAACAAAGTCCAGAGGGCTTGAGCCATTATATTCAGCAATTCGATGACATCCGTGAAATGTGGCTGAATCAGGGATTTTTGGTGGCATGGCAACGTTGCCTAAACCAGTTTGGTATCTGGCAGCAACTGGTTGCAACGCAAAGCAAGGACAATGAACGTGCCGTGGTGAATCTACGCCACCTCACTGATCTTTTGAGTCAACACAGTGAACATGTACAAGGGATGCAAAACCTCTATCACTGGTATTTAAAGCAACTCAATTCTCCAAGTGATCGTGAATGGGAACTGGAACATAAGCTTTCCAGTGAAGCTGGGGTGCAGTTGATGACCATCCATCAGTCAAAAGGTCTGGAATTTAAAATCGTCTTTTTGCTTGGAGCAAATAAAGCAGCACCAGACTCAAAAAAAGAGGCTTTAAATTTCTCAACCACAGAAATCCAGCTGCCAGAAACAGGGCAAACACGAACACAACGTGTGGTGGCGATTGCGGATAAAAACTTTCTGCAACAGAATGAGCTGGATCAGCACCAGCAACGGGCGCAGGCTGAGCAGAACCGTTTGTGGTATGTGGCGTTGACCCGTGCCAGTCATCGGGTCTATGCGGTGTTTGAACCTGAAAAGGGAGATAAGAACAAACTTTCAGGATTGGCATTCTGGAAGAATCAGGGTGAAGCATTCCAGCATCCACATTGTCTGGATGAAGCCTTGGTTTTGGAGAGACCACAGGCTTTGCATCGTCAGCAAACCCAACAAAGAATTCCACTTTCCGCACAGCCTTTACCTATGCAGCGTTTTTATGCACGGGGTAAAACTAGCTTCAGTTATTTGGCACAGCATTTAAGGCACAAGGCCAATCATGCGGATCGTCTGGCCAATATTGAGCAGAACTTTGATCAGGCGGAGGATGAGATACATGTTCTGCTGACAGCATCTGCATCTGCCTCCCAACCCATTGCGTGGATTAAACAACACTTTCCGAGAGGAACGCTGGCTGGAAATTTCCTGCATGAGATTTTTGAACAGATTAATTTTCAGCAACCCCACATGTGGGTAGAAGAAATTCGCCGTCGTTTTAAAAATAGCTATCAAAGTTTATGGTCAGAGCTACTATTTCAATATCAACAGTATTTCCCTGAACAAGAAAATAGCGAGCAACAACTGTATCAATGGATTGCTGACTGGCTTGGTGAGGTATTACACACGCCACTCAATCAGGGTTTTCAGTTAAAGCAATTAGCTGCAGGACAATACTTGTCTGAATGTCCTTTCTATCTGGCTTTATCAGATCGAGTGCTAGCGATGCAGCGTGTACAGCAGCTGTTTGAGGAATATGGTATTGAAATGCCTGAGTTACTTGAGGCTAAATCTGCCCGTTACTTGAATGGCTCTATTGACTTGGTTTACTTCGATGGTCAGCGTTACCATATTGCCGATTATAAGAGTAATTATCTGGGAGCGGAGCAACTGGATTATCAGCAGCCTCAGATTGCAGAAAGTATGTCGTTGTCGAGTTATTGGTTACAAGCAGCGTTATATCTTGTGGCACTACATCGTTATCTGTCGGTGAAATTGCAGGATTATGATATACAGCAGCATTTAGGCGGCGCATCTTATCTGTATTTGCGCGGCATGAATGGGCAGGCGCAGCAAGGCTGTTACTATTGGAAACCTGAGGATGAGTTTATTTTACGCTTAGATGCGATTCTTGGATATTTCACTGAGGATAAAGCTGGGAAAATGGTGTAGATAAAGTGTGTGATTTTAAATTAAACAAAAGCTTAGCTTGTGAATAACTTTGTTTATAACCTTGTGGACAAGCGTGTGGGTAAGTTTGAGGATAACTCTGTGGACAAACAAGTTGATGATCAGTCAGCACAAATGACATGGTTAAATATGTGGAGTAACTACCTCTCACAAGCACCATTTTCTCAATCTACTCAAACCGTTAACGCTGCACATGTACTACAACAACTGGTTGAAGCCAGCCTACAAGGTGACAGTTCTATTGAGGTTGAGCCAAGCCAGATTGCGGCATTGGCGGATTTGGCTGTTTCCAGCGAAATTGCAAGCACGCAGGTTGCCCCTTGTGTCTATGATCAGCAGGGCTTGGCATTATACCGATATTGGCACCTAGAGCAACGCCTCGCACAGCAGATTTGTCGATTAAAGCGACAAACGATTCAGGCTGTTGATGCCGAACAGTATCAAAACTTACTCAGTGATGAACATCAGCAGGCTGCACTGAAAATGGTTTTGCAACAAGGCCTGAGCATTATTACCGGTGGACCGGGGACAGGGAAAACCTATACTTTGGCGCGTATTATTGCAGCCCTCAACCAGACCATTCCCGATATTCGTATTGCCATGGCAGCGCCTACAGGAAAGGCTGCACAACGTATGCAGGAAGCATTACAGAACTCATTGAATGATCCAAAATTATTGGAATCAGGACTCATCACCGATGAGTTGCGTAATCAAACCACGCAAACCTTGCACCGTTTACTGGGTATTGGCAATCGACAAATACCACGATTTCATCCCAAACAGCCTCTGCCCTATGATGTGATTGTGGTGGATGAAGCCTCAATGCTGGATTTGAATTTGGCAACCCTGTTATTCGAGGCAGTCCCAGAACAATGTCGACTTATTTTGCTGGGTGATGCCAATCAGTTGGCTTCGGTTGAGGTCGGCTCGGTTTTGGCTGATTTACAGCAAGTACAGGCATTGACTGAAAATCGAGTTCAGCTACAGACTAGCCGTCGTTTCTCTGGTGAAGCCAAGATTGGTCAATTCGCACGATTTATTCAGGCCCAGCAAGGTCTCAGCAGCTCTGATTTAGTTTTATCAAAACTAGAGACGGAAATTGTTCAGGCTGCACCTTTGCAAACGATTTCTTTAAATAAAGATATGCCTGATCTGATCCAGTTGGAATATCTACCCGAGCAGCAGGATGTGGAGATTGAACCTTATCAACAGAAGCTAATGGCTGGATTTCAAGCTTATATTGAAGCTTTGAAACATTATATACAGGCAGATGAACCTGTCGAAAAGATTCAGAACGTGATTCAAGCCTTTGATGATTATCGAATCTTAACGGCAGTTCGACATGGCCCGTTGGGAATCGAGCAACTGAATCGTTATGCGGGGCATTGGCTCAATCAGCAATTGAAACAAATCGCTGTTGGAGACTGGTATATCGGACGTCCTGTAATGATGACCTATAATGACTATCAGCTTGGGATTTCTAATGGTGATATTGGCATTTGTTTTAAACACCGTACTCAAGCGCAGCAATTTGAAGTACTTTTCCCGAGCTTAAATAAATGGATTGCAGCGCACCGACTGCCACGCAGTATGCAAACTGCTTTTGCTTTAACCATTCATAAATCACAAGGTTCGGAATTTACCCATACCGCGATTGTTTTGGATGCACATGCCGAGAAACTATTGAGTCAGGAATTGATCTATACCGCAGTCACTCGCGCTAAAAAAGTAGTGAGTATTCTGGCTGATCCGAAGGCATTACAACAGTCATTGATGATTAGAACCATTCGTCGAAGTGGTTTAGTGCAAAAGATCAATTTAGAGGGATTGTGAAATTATTCTTTAAAATTCACTGTTCTGTAAGTAAAAGCTTACAAAGATTCGAGATATTGTCGCTAGAGTGAAATAAATGTTTTTGAGATCATGTACACACAAACAGCCTAGCACGGAAAGCTAGGTAAATCGCAAAAATACAATAATAAAGTCAATGAGACAGCGAACTTACAGTGAGGTAAGTGATAAAAGAGGAAACTTACAGCCGCTAAGCCTTGTAGTTTTGGGAGAGACTACAGGGCTTTTTTATTTTTAATCTTACTAATGTCATGATGGTTATAGTATTTATTTTAATCAAAATGATTTTAATGAAGAATCTCTACCTCTAACTGTGTGAAGCAAACATTAATTTTTCTATAAAAATTTTTAACCAAAAGTTTAAATTAAAAATATGATTGTTTGACAATTTTTATGTATTATTAAGTTAAATGTTATACAGCCCCGTACGTATTTGCTTACATAGAGATAAGAAAAATGCTATTTTTCTCCACAATTGGTTCTGACAGAATAATAGGCATAAAGAAGATACACACTGAAAGCAAAACATAAGAAGTGATGTGTAAAATACGTTCAGAGGGGCTGAAAGTAGCTTAATAAGAAACATAAAGAATAATAATAGAAAAATGAAAAGAACCTTGAATAACGCGCAAAAGCCCAAGTCTGACTTGGGCTCTTTTTTTGCTGCGATCAAATTGAATTAGACGATGTCTGCCTCGTGTCGATCTGTTGCGAATAATGAACGACGTTGATTCTTTGGAATCTTCGAGCAGTTTGTTGAGATTTGATATAATGTTTTGGCAAGAGCAGGGAGGTGTGTCCCAACGACAGATTTTCCTGTGGTAAGCAACGATACACTAATATCACGCTCTGGATCTGCCCAACATAAAATATTAGAAAAACCAATGTGCCCAAAAGCCTGGCCAGTCATTGGACCAAATAAACCGACTGGATTACTACCAAGCATTGGACCTAACGCATAACGCATTGGGGCGAGTAGAGTACGGTCTATGCTTGTTCCTGATGTTGGTAGGGTTGAGCGAAATACAGTTTTTGCGCTCATGATCTCTTTACCCTGATACTCACCACCGCTGAGTAACATTTCAAAAAAACGACCGATTTGTTCAGCGCTGGTATAAATGTTTCCAGCAGGACAAATGGTATCCATGAAACGAGTATCGTTGGTTACATCCACTGCAAGTTGTAAACCGCCACCAAGTACATGATTAAGATAATGGTCTGTACCTAAGCTTGGGTGAATTCCTGTGGCATAGTTTAGTGCAACATTATCTCGATATTGTGGTTTCAAACCATAGTTGAAATAATCCATCCCCATTGGTTTTTCAATATTTTCAGCTAAAAACTCACGTACGCTTTGTCCAGTTACACGCTGAACGATTTCACCTAGGATATAACCCGCGGTAACAGCGTGATAAGCAAGGTGTGTCCCTGATGGCGAAACAGGTTTAGCTGCGCAAAGTACTTTTAAGATTTCTTCTTGGTTAAATAAAAGTTCTGGTGTGACTTCTGTATCAATGCGTGGAATCCCGCCACGGTGAGAAAGCAAATGGAAAATAGTCGCACGACGTTTACCATTGACCCCATATTCAGGAATATAGTAGCTAATCGGATCGAGCAGATTTAAATCACCGCGCTCATCCAACATATGGATCAGCATTGCTGTAATCATTTTTGATGCAGAGAATAAACATACAGGCGTATCAGGCGTACCAATTTTTGCATCCGCGGCTAAGCCATCTGGGGAGTTACCCTGTGCATAACCAATACTGCGGTTCAGTAAAATTTGTCCTTGACGTCGCAAACATAATGTAACGAGTGGATAGTTTCCTGTTTTATACAGGCATTCAACGCTATTCCAGATCTTTTGAATCTGCTTTTCAGTCATTCCACCCAATTCAGCCGCAACTTCATCTTTTGAGCGAATCACTTGATTTAAGTCATTTGGTACATAACAAGTATTGGTTGATAAAATTTTCACGATTCCCTCGCAATATTTTCGTTTTCTTTCATCTCTGTCATAAATTGAAAACAGATATCCCATAGTGTGCCTATTTTGTTCAATGCTGTCAGCTGCCGAAATGCCAGCAAAGTTAAAACATTTTTGCAATATGGTGATAGATCACTTAAAATAGGCGACTTGCTGTAGTGATGCACGGCAGTCAGTTGCTTGCAACTGATCATTATCATTTTATTTTTTAAGCATCTCGGAGAAATCGAATGGCTTTAACTAACGCAGATCGCGCAGAGATCATTGCTAAATTTGCTCGTGCAGAAAACGACACTGGTTCACCTGAAGTACAAGTTGCTTTATTGACTGCTCAAATCAATGATTTGCAAGGTCACTTTAAAGAACACAAACATGACCACCACAGCCGTCGTGGTTTGATTCGTATGGTTAACCAACGTCGTAAATTACTTGACTATTTAAATGGTAAAGATCACGGTCGTTATGTTGCTTTGATCGGCGCATTAGGTTTACGTCGTTAATTCGATTTGGCTTTATTTTCGGTATTTCGCATGTTGCAATGCTTTAACGCTGAAAACAAAGTTTCGCCTGATTTAAGTTAGGCGAGTTTTAGAAGGGGCGCATGTTCGCTCCTTCTTTGTGTTTAAATTTATTTAAAAATTTTGATCTGGTGCGATGGCTTCTAAGCTTTGTCATTTATCCACACATGAGTTGTGGTCTGAATGCCAAACCTTAGGGGTCTCACTAGAATAACTTTTTAAAAGAAACTAGGAAAATATAATACATGTCAATGTTTAATATCGTTCGTAAAGAATTTCAATTTGGTCAGCACCAAGTTGTTTTAGAAACGGGTCGTGTTGCACGTCAAGCAAATACAGTTTTAATCACCATGGGTGGTGTCACTGTGCTTGTTGCGGTTGTGGCTCAACCAACAGCAAAAGCGGGTCAAGATTTCTTCCCACTGACCGTTAACTATCAAGAAAAACAATATGCTGCAGGTCGTATCCCTGGTGGTTATGGCAAGCGCGAAGGTCGTGCGTCTGAAGCTGAAACTTTAATTTCTCGTTTGATTGACCGTCCAATTCGTCCGTTGTTCCCAGAAGGTTACTTCAACGAAATTCAAGTCACAGCAACAGTTGTGTCTTCTGATAAAACCATGGATGCTGACATTGCTGCAATGTTGGGTACATCTGCTGCCTTGTCGATTGCGGGCACACCTTTCCGTGGTCCAATCGGTGGTGCGCGTGTTGGTTTAATCAATGGTGAATATGTTCTTAACCCAACGTTAGAACAACTTGCACAGTCTGATCTTGACCTTGTGGTTGCAGGTACAGAATCAGCGGTGTTAATGGTTGAATCTGAAGCGAAAGAACTTTCAGAAGACCAAATGTTAGGCGCAGTACTTTTCGGTCATGACGAAATGCAAATTGCTGTACAAGCTATCAAAGAATTTGCTGCTGCAGTTGGTGCGAAAGAATCAGAGTGGGTTGCTCCAACACACAACGAAGAATTACGTGCGAAATTAAAAGAAGCTTTTGAAGCAAAAATTTCAGAAGCGTATACCATTGCAGTGAAACAAGATCGTTATGCAGCTTTGGATGCACTGTATGCAGAAGCGAAAGCGCAATTCGTTCCTGAAGAAGATGTGGATGGCATCGCTGACGAAGTGGACTTCCTGTTTGAAGACCTTAAATACCGTACTGTACGTGACAATATCTTGTCTGGTAAGCCACGTATTGATGGTCGTGACACCAAAACCGTTCGTGGTATCGATGTTCAGGTGGGCGTATTGGACCGTGCCCACGGTTCAGCATTGTTTACCCGTGGTGAAACTCAGGCACTTGTAACTGCAACTTTAGGTAATACACGTGATGCATTGATGGTTGATACCTTAGCGGGTACGAAAACTGACAACTTCATGTTGCATTATAACTTCCCAGCTTACTCTGTAGGTGAAACGGGTCGTGAATCAGGTCCTAAGCGTCGCGAAATTGGTCACGGTCGTTTAGCACGTCGTGGTGTACAAGCGGTTCTTCCACCTGTTGATCGTTTCCCTTACGTACTTCGTATCGTATCTGATATTACTGAATCAAATGGTTCATCTTCTATGGCGTCTGTTTGTGGTGCATCTCTTGCACTTATGGATGCAGGTGTTCCACTTAAAGCGCCAGTTGCTGGTATTGCAATGGGCTTAGTGAAAGAAGGTGAGCGTTTCGCAGTTCTTTCTGACATCTTAGGTGATGAAGATCATCTTGGTGATATGGACTTTAAAGTAGCAGGTTCAGCAAACGGTATTACTGCACTTCAAATGGACATTAAGATTGAAGGGATCACTGAAGAAATTATGGAAGTTGCGTTAAACCAAGCATTTGCTGGTCGTATGCACATCCTGAATGAAATGAACAAAGTGATTTCACGTGCTCGTCCTGAAATTTCAATGCATGCTCCTACTTTTGAAGTGATCAGCATTAACCCAGACAAGATTCGTGATGTCATTGGTAAAGGTGGTGCAACGATTCGTGCTATTACAGAAGAGACTAAAGCTGCGATTGATATCGAAGACAATGGTACAGTTCGTGTATTTGGTGAAACTAAAGCTGCTGCCCGTGCTGCGATTGCAAAAATCCAAGCGCTTACTGCCGAAGTTGAACCAGGTAAGATCTATGATGGTAAAGTAATCCGTATCGTTGAGTTTGGTGCGTTTGTAAACATCATGCCAGGTACTGATGGTTTACTTCACATTTCGCAAATCTCAAATGAGCGTATTGCAAACGTGACTGACGTATTGAAAGAAGGTCAAGATGTGAAAGTACAGGTTGCGGATGTTGATAACCGTGGTCGTATCAAGTTGACAATGAAAGATATTGAGCAAGCTCAATAATAGCAATACTTTTGATTAAAAAAAGCGCATTGTTTTTACAATGCGCTTTTTTATTAACTAGATGAAAACTATAAATATAAATTGGCGAAACAATAAACATAAAATTATTTTATATTAGACATTAGTCGAGTGCTTAAATTGTGAGGATTACAATTAACGTAGAATTCCCCAAATTTCCGCTCCTGCCGTTTTAGATAGACAGTCGGAAGTCTATTTGTTATCCCAATATGAAGGAATATTGCACATGCATATCGATCATGCTGCCACAGGTCAAGATGACCAGCAGCCACCAAAGAAACCCAAGTTTTATCAAATTCTTTATGTACAAGTGATCTTCGCAATTGTTGCAGGGATATTGTTAGGTCATTTTTTTCCTGAATTTGGCGAAAGCTTAAAGCCGCTTGGTGAAGCCTTCATTAAAATGGTGAAAATGATTATTGCACCCGTAATTTTCTTGACTGTTGTGACAGGAATTGCTGGGATGAAAAATCTCGGCAGCGTTGGACGAGTCACGGGTAAAGCGATGATTTACTTCCTGACCTTTTCAACATTGGCATTAGTCGTCGGGTTAATTGTTGGGAATGTGATTCAACCGGGTCATGGGTTAAATATCGATCCAAGTACGTTACACAGCACTAAAGTTGATGAATATGCAGCTAAAGCACATGAGTCAACTATTACAGGTTTCTTGATGAATATCATTCCAGATACATTGGTAAGTCCATTTGTATCAGGTCAAATTCTTCAAGTTTTGTTTGTCGCAGTATTATTTGGTTTGGCGCTTGCTAAATCAGGTGATTTGGGCCGTCCAATTACTGACTTCTTACAACAATTAACCAATCCTGTATTCACTTTAGTGAGCATGTTGATGAAGTTTGCACCTATTGGTGCATTTGGTGCGATGGCATTTACCATTGGCGCTTATGGGATCAGTTCAATTGGGAACTTGATGTTATTAATCGCAACCTTCTACATCACCGCATTACTTTTCGTTATTGTTATCTTGGGTGCAGTCGCTCGTTATAACGGTTTTTCGATTATCGACCTGATCCGTTATATCAAAGATGAACTCTGGTTGGTTCTTGGTACAAGTTCATCAGAAGCAGCACTCCCATCATTGATGGCGAAAATGGAAAAAGCAGGCTGTGAAAAATCGGTTGTAGGTTTAGTAATTCCGACAGGATATTCATTCAACTTAGATGGTACTAATATTTACATGACATTGGCGGCATTATTCATTGCACAAGCATGTAATATTGAATTGACACTCACTCAACAAGTGACAATTTTATTGGTGGCTATGCTCAGTTCTAAAGGGGCTGCGGGGATTACGGGCGCAGGCTTTATCACTTTGGCTGCAACGCTTTCTGTTGTTCCTGCGATTCCAGTTGCGGGAATGGCGTTGATCCTTGGTATTGATCGCTTTATGTCTGAATGCCGTGCTTTAACCAATTTAGTTGGTAATGCTTGCGCAACGATTGTTGTTGCAAAATGGGATAAAGCATTAGATAAAGAGCAACTCGACCAAGCCTTAAAGCATGGTGTGGTACTAAACAAAGAAGTTTAATACCCCTTAATTTGAAAAAGCCTCGATGCCTCGCATACGAGGCTTTTTCATGTCATTTGATTTTGATAATAGAATAAACATAGCTTTTTATTGTGCTTCATGGCAGCATTTCTATAGATTTTCAAACTTATCTCGACTCTATGCAGCTTTATTATTTTTATCGTCATAACAGTGAAAATACGATTTTTATTAGCGTGGAACAACAAACAGAACATACGCTTGAGTTTTTATGGGTTGATAGTTTGAGACAGGATTTGGTTAATCATACCGATTCTTGGCAAAAAAATATTTATGAGCATACTGGTGTGGTGCTTAACGAATTTCATATGCGTGACCTGCTCAATATCGAACATCCTTGTGCTTTCGACAGTGTCGAGGAATATGACCTATTAGTATTTCGGAAATTGATCAGTCCAGACGACCAGATTTATGAAAGTGACAATGCTTTAGAATCTCATGAAAGTATTTTTGGCCTAGCAACTACACCGATGGGTTTTATTCTAACGCCGAACATTTTGGTGAGTGTGAGGGAGCAGGGAAATAAAGCAATCGAAAGCTATATTCAACGTATTCAAGTAATTATGGGTCGTCCGATTGCTGAACAAAATAAGCCGAGAAAATTAGCCAGTACACCTGCCGATTTATGCTTACGCTTATTGAACAGCATGATTGATGGCTATTTGAATTTACGTACGCCCTTGACTCGTCGTGTTGAATATTGGCAACAGCAACTTTTGCAGGGCAACCGCCGTTTTAAACAGTGGCATCAATTGTTTCATGAAGATATGGCTTTCCAGCAAATTGAAAATTTATGTGAGGAACAAGTAGAGACCTTGCAGGAATTACGAGATGAACTGGTGGATAATTATCACCATGTGATGGGGGAACATAAACATAAGAATCAAGACATTCTCTTGGTTCGTCTCAATGATTTAATGAGCCATGTAGAGCGTGTTCAAAAACATACCTTGCGTTTAAGAAATGCGATTCAATCGGCGATTGATTTACATTTTTCAGCTATTGCGAATCAAACCAATGAAAATATGCGGATTTTGGCAATTATTACGGCAATATTTGCACCCTTGACTTTGCTGACGGGAATTTACGGAATGAACTTTGAGTTTATTCCAGGGTTAAAGTCACCTGTTGGTTTTTGGATTATGCTTGCAGTCATGTTAATGAGCACGCTGGCACTGTTGTACTATTTTTACCAGCAACATCTAGTAGGGCGGGGTGAACGGAGCGTAATTGATTTATTGGCGCAACAGCATAAACAACGAAATTTAAATTTACTTTGGTTCTTAGACTATGAACCAATTAAGCAAACACTCAAAGAAGTAGAAAAAATGACTAAACTTAAATAAAGCGTTTAGTCATATATATTGATATTACCTTAGTGAAAATGTTTTAACTGCCTGCGGAGTTGCTGCACTTCATCAATCAGGTCCAGCATCACCGCAACTGCTGATAAGCTAGCATCAAAGTCACGTTGTAAACGATAAGCTCGACGTGCTCTGGCGACATCTTCACCGATAAACTGATAACTTTGTGGATCGACTTGGATTTGTAAAATTTCATAATCAATCAGTTTTAAAACCCAATCTGTACTTTGGCCACATGCTTCTGCAAAGTGTTCGAGATCAAGTGCCAATTGTTCATCAATAATTTCAACTTGGCAGTGACCGTCATATTGAATTTCTTTGTATTGAATAGTTGTCATGATCTTACTCCTTATGAGGCACGAGGTCGGAAAGTGGAGAAGGCTTCGGCAAACTGTTGATAAGCCTGTTGTTCTTGCTCACTGTGTGCTGGTGGTAAAACAATATTAATAATTAGATATAAATGCCCTGCGGTTTTATTTGGTATCCCTTTATCTTTGAGACGTAATTGTTGTCCATTCTTAGCATTTTTAGGTAAATTGACTTTGAGTTGTCCTGCGGGAGTATTGACTTCAATGCTTTGTCCTAGAGCTGCTTCCCACGGACTCACATCAATAGTTTGATAGACATCAGCCCCTTCAATACGAATGCGGTCGGTATCTTTATATTGGATTTCAATATAAAGATCACCATTTTCACCGCCATTGATACCACTTTGTCCTTGACCATTTAAGCGAATTTGCTGGCCTTCTTTCATTCCTTTTGGAATCTTAACCTGTAAGGTTTTTCGCTGGACTTCAGGTTCACCATAGACGTTATAAGTTGGAATTTGTAAGGTAATTTGTTGGGTTGAGCCGTGATAGGCAATATCTAAATCGACTTGAATACTGGCATGCTGATCTTCACCCTTGTAACTGCGTTGCTGGCGTTGCGAACGTTGTTGTCCGCCACCAAAACCGGAGCCAAATCGACCAAATAAATCCTCAAAACCACTAAAGTCTGTACCCCCATCGCCTGAACTTTGGCGATAGAACTGGGAACCATCAAAACCACCCGTACCTTGACCAAATCCACCTGTACCCTGGCCAAAGCCTGCAAAGCCCTGTGGATGATCCAGCATCTGATCGTATTCAGCCTTTTTAGTGGCATCACCCAAGGTATCGTAGGCGACATTAATCGCCTGCATTTTGGCTTCAGCATCTGCTTCTTTACTAATATCTGGATGATACTTCTTTGCTAATTTACGATAGGCTTTCTTGATTTCGTCTGCTGAGGCATCTCTTGAAACACCTAGCTCTTCATAATAATTTTTTGCCATGATCTTAAATATAATAATGAGATGTTTCTTTCATTATGAAACGAATTGGCAAGATTTCAATAGGCTGGATTGTATAAGACTTGTTTTGTTGTTTTGGAAAAAATGCCAGCCCTCTGGCTTGGCTGACACCGATTATGATGTCCATTGAACTATCACTTTAAGTGAGATAGAGTTTTGGGTAAATGTCTTATCCAGTAGACATTCATATCAAATAAAAAAAGACGGAAGCCCGTCTTTTTTATTTTACTTTTCAATTAACTCAAATGTTCGCCAAATAAGCCTAAAGCTTCTTCTGCACTAAACTCATAATGTGTATTACAGAATTGGCAATCCATCTGGATTGGATTTTGTGCTTCTAGTGTTTCATGAACTGCATCCACACCAATTTGAATCAAAGCGTGGGCACAACGTTCCTTGGAACAGGTACACCCGAACTTTAACTGCTCAACTTCAGGTAAACGAACCTCTTCTTCGTTATACAAACGATAGAGAATTTCATTGGCTGAAAGATCCGTCAATTCCTCGGGTTTAAGGGTTTCAGTCAACATGGTCAAACGGGGCCACAGGTCTTCATCAACCAACTGTTGTTCTTCTTCATTATTACGAGGGAGTAGTTGGATTAATAAACCACCTGAACGTTGACCATTTGTTGCCAATACAATATGTGTTGGAATCTGTGCAGACAAATCATAATATTGCGTTAAGCAACCAGCTAATGTCGGTTGATCAAATGGTACGATACCTTGGTAGCGTTCGCCGTGTTCAGGTTCGATATTGATGAACAGCACAGGGTTGCTCAGGGCAGCAAGCACGGTACGACTATCTTTACCTTCTGCGAAGCGCGGATCTTCTTCGTAATCTGCGAGCGCACGAACTTCACCTAAGTGATTGCATTCGGCCATAGCCCATTTAAATGTTCCGCTTGCTTGAATTTGTAAGCTAATACGACCACGAATCTTGAGTGTACTTGCAAGTAAGGCGGTTGCACTCAGCATTTCACCCAAGAGACTTTGTACCGCAGGCATATATTCACGTTGCGCCAAAATGGTTTGTAGTGCTTCTTCCAAATGAACCACTTCACCACGAACAGGGCAGTCTTCAATAAAAAAGCGTTGGCGTAAATCAGACATATTTTTCTCCAGTGCTCCTTCGAGGGAGCGCAAAGCAACGCTTTGCTTTGTAACGCACTTCAGAATTTATAAAGAGGTGCATGGTTATGCAGTCAATAATGGTGTCGGTTTGCCAAAACTCAAGATGTTTCATTGAGTGATTTTGCATCACATTGTGTGTTTTGATCATTGCTCGCACGATCTAAAATCAAAGTTTTTGTATTTGCAAATAAATACTCAAGCTCGGCAATAGCACTTGGATGGTTTTTAATGATCTCTTGTTGATTAGAATTCCAATGTTGCTGCATAAGCCGTTCATCTTCTTGTTTAAAATGCATCATCATATTTTGTGCTTCATCTTCGGGAAGGCCTGTTTCAACCAAGGTTTGCTGCGCCATACTTAAAGCAGATGCGTAGGTTTCACGCCAAATCTGTGAGATACCTAAATCATGAAGTAATCGTGCATGATGACGATCTCGAGCACGAACCAAAATGGTTAAATCTGGATAATTTAAACGCAGATGTCGTGCTAGATTCATGCTGTCCTCGACATCATCAATCGCAATAATCAGTAACTTACAGTATTCAATACCTGTAGTGCGTAGGTTTTCGATTTGTGTAACATCGGCATCAATAAAATGATGTCCATATTGTTCAATAAAGTCAGCATCAGGTTGGTTGCTATCAATCACGTTAAAGTGTTTGCCTTGCGCATGTAAAGCACGTGCAATGACTTGCCCAAAACGGCCAAATCCAATAATGAGAATTGGATGTTGTGGGATATCAGCATCAGCCACAGCGACTTTATTTTTTTGCAGCATCGGTAAAATTTTCCGATTAAACAGCGCGTAAAGTAAAGGTGTGAATAGCATCGAAGCCAAGATAATGAGAAATGTCGGTGCTAATAATTCTGTGCTAAGTAAATTTTCGCTTTCAGCTAGCTTGAGTAGAATTAAACTGAGTTCACCACTTTGTGCCAAGCTTACGGCAAATAAGGTACTAAATTTGGCATTGCGTTGTTGAGAATAGCTGATCGCACCGATCACAACTGCTTTGATTAAGACCAATGCAAAGATTGAACCTAGAATCAAGAGTGGAGATTGGCTTAAAGGTGTCAATGAAAGCCCCAAGCCAATCGCCATAAAAAACAAGCCTGTCGCCGTATCTTTCAAGGGTTCTAGAATACGCTCAACTTCAACTTTAAATTCAGTCTCAGCAAGTAAAAGTCCAGCTAAAAATGCAGCAATCAAAATATGAAGATTTAAAATATCCATAATTAGGATGACTGAAAGCAGGATGAATAAACTGAGCACAGCAATGAGATGGAGACTTTTTTTATGTACTAAGAAACGAAATATAGGACGAACTAAATAACGATTGGCTAAAAATAGACCTGAAATCGTAGCGATGAGCGCTGCAAAATAGGCGATTCCGTGTCGAGTAGAGGCTGTGTCTTCTAGCAAAGGAAAGAGTGCAATTAGAATGACGGTAATAAAAGCCTGCAATTGTAAGGTGGCTAAAGTAGCTTGTTCTAATTTATGGTTGCTTTGTTGTTTTTGTTGGAGTAGTTGTTGTGGAAGAATCAACGCGGAGAGCGCTAAAGCACATCCGAGAATCAGACTGTGCCACACTTGATCAAACAGTAAGAAACATGCTCCAACTAGAAGGATCGTCATGATGAAGTATTGTAGGCCACTATTTTTTAGGATGCCTCTGCGTTCTCCCCACAGTTTTAGCGGGCGAAAAGCAAAGCCAATAAAGAACATCACGGCAATCATACCGAAATGCAGCAGTTGATTAATCAATTCAGGATCTTCAATCAAACCAGAAACACTAGAACCAAGTAAAAGTCCTGCAATCAGATAACCCAAGACAGTCGTGCCTGTGTAACGCTTCGCTAATGGAGCAAAAATTAAAGCTGCCGCCAGTAAAACAATAGCTTGTGGTAGGAATGACATGTTCTGCCTTGATCTGCTGATTTCTTTCAGCTGTTACATTAACTTAAAAATTGGGTGAGTTTGTAAGGGAAATATGAATTTTTCTTTTGGATTTTTATTTTTAAACGCTCTTGAGATGTACGCCTCCGTGTCAAACGATATCACGTGAGTTTCATGGAGGTGTAGTATTTATAAAGTAGATGATATTGTTGGGCGCAATAACCATTTCACAGAAGCATCAATTGAATGAGCCACTCAGAAAATGCATGGCTCATTCATATGAAAATAGGCACTTATTATTCTCAGAACAATAAATGTGAGGCAGTGGCTTAGTATTTAAATTTCACATTCAAACGAATCATACGAGGATCACCCCAATTCACTAATTGCGCATTTGGTGTCGTACCTGCTAGGTATTCTCGGTCAAAGAAGTTTTTAATCGTTAAGCCAGCTCCCCAATGTTTTGCCTCATAACCTGCATTAACATCAAACACTGTATAGCCTGGTAACTCAATATAGGCTGTTCCACGTTGTGCGGTACGTAAACCTTGATAGCGAATGCCTGCACCGATATTCCAGCCTAGTTTGTCAGGACTAAAATAATATTGAGTCGATAATGTTCCCGCATTTTTAGGTACATGGTTGGCTCTTTTCCCAATTTCACTTTCCGTTACACTTTCCATCACTTTCGCAGTTGGGATGTAACTATAAGTGGCAGATGCATTCCATTGATCCGTCAAAGATGCTGCCATTTCAGCTTCAAAGCCTTTGGTTTTTTGTTCACCTGTTTGGATGGAATAAGCACCACTGGCATCTGATTCAGTTACATTTTTACGTGTGAGGTCATAATAAGCAACATAACCTTGCAAGCGTTGATTTAAGGCTTGAAGTTTAATACCGATTTCTGCTTGTTTACCTTCTTCAGGATCGAGTAATTCGCCATTTGCACCTGTATCTGTCACTGGCATAAATGAAGTCGCATAGCTGATATAAGGCGCAAACATATCATTGATGCGATACATGACAGAGGCACTACCTGTAAAGGCTTGATCAGAGTTCTGTGTCGTGGTGTTTTTTAAGATGTTGTCAATTTCAACTTGAGTCCAGTCATGGCGTCCAGATAAGCCAATAATCCAGTTGTCATCAATCTTAACCGTATTGCGAAGATATAAACCTGCATATTGACTATAAGTCAGCTCTTGAGTTGGTGTACCCAGTTTTACGCTGGTAATACCATAACTTGGATTATCCGCATTGAATGAATTAATAGTATCTGTTCGGCGGTAATAATCACTACGCTCTTTCATCATATCCAAGCCAACCATGACATCATAATTGACTCGTCCAAAATTAAAGTTGCGCTGCAAATTACTATCCCACGCATAGTTGATATCTTGCTTATCTTGATTGTTAACTGCACGTTTAATGGTTGGCAATGTGGTATTGCTCGTAGCTAAAACGGCATCACCTTGAGTATCTGTTTTGGTGACAGCAAAGTTTTGTTTATAGGTCCAACCATTATCAAAATAATGTGCATAGTTTGCTCCAGCACGATAGACATCAACGTTATAGCCGTGATCTGGTTCACCAAAGAAAAGATTGTGTGAATAACTCTTATAGGTTGAACTATTGCCATGTGGAATGCCCTGTTGGCGAACATATTCACGGTGCTGATAACTGGCAATAACAGATAAATCGTCCTTTTCACCTAAATCAAAGTTATAAGACGGCGCAATGTAATAGTTTTTGAAATACACATAATCGGTTGGATCATCTTGATCAGAGACTCGACCAACGAGACGGAAAGCACCTTTCTCTGTGTTATTCGGTGCATAGTTAATATCAAAAGTGCCTTCTCTGAGGTTGTAGCTACCATAGCTTAAAGTTCCCCGATAAGCGGTTTCTGCCTGTGGGCGCTTTGTGGTTAGGTTGACTAAACCACCAGGTAAAGCAAAACCGAAGCCAACAGAAGTAGGACCTTTGACGACCTCGATCGATTCTAAGCCTGAAATATCTTCTGCTCTTAGTACATTGTCTGATGTCTGTACTCGTAAACCATCAATATAGGTTTGTGAGCTTGAAATTTGTCCACGAATAATAAAATCATCCCAACCACGACGACCATATTGTCCAGAACTAACACCAGCCACGCCTTCTAAAGCTTCGGAAACGGTTTTTGCTTGTTTTTGCTCGATTTGCTGATTGGTTACCACACTAATTGATTGGGCTGTTTCAAATAAAGGGGCATTTGATCTGAGCACAGCTATGGCAGTCTTTGCTGCATAGCTATTTTTTTCTTGTTTTTCTGCCTGAACTTTAATCTTCGGCAAGACCTGTGTTGAGGTAGAAGATGCGGTATCTTCCTGTTGTTCAGATTGAGCAAAAGTATGACTTGCCATGACAGCAAGTATAGAAAAAGCGAGGGAGGAGGTACGGAATCGCATGGTGAAATAATAACCTTACAAAGATAATGCTAATTATAATTATTTTCATTTGCAAAGTTAATGTTTATTACGAATAGTTTGATTTCTTTATTTTTTGGAAATGATTTTTAATATCACAAAATTTAATAAACCACTGATTTAACTAAACTCTTGTGGATCAACATCGATCGAGAGTCTGAGCAAATGCTGACGTGGTAAATGTACCACTTGTTGCCACCATTGACGTAAATAAAAGTGCAGTTTGGCGCGATCAGTGGATAAAATCACCATATGCGCGCGATAACGACTAGCTTTACGTTCCATCGGTGCGGGAATGGGCCCCCAAATATCAACTAAATCTCCAGCCATTGTCCGTAATTGTTGTGCAATATCTGCCAAGAATTGTTGGCTATAATCTCTGTCTTTAGATTCAACCCGAACCAATACTGCATAACGATAAGGTGGTAGCAGGGCAATTTTGCGATCAGCCAGCATTTGTTTGGCGACAGTACGATAATCATGTTCAATTAATGTGGTCAGCATCGGATGATCCGGACGCAAACTTTGCAAATAAACACTGCCTTTATGCTCACCACGACCAGCGCGGCCAGCGACTTGCACAATCAGCTGTGCAGTTCGTTCAGGTGCACGTGGGTCAACACTGAGCAGTCCTGCATCAATATCTAAAATCGCGACGAGAGTCACATGCGGAAAATGATGGCCTTTGGCCAGCATTTGTGTGCCCAACAAAATGCTCGGTTTATTTTGCTGAATGCGATCATAGATTTTTTGCCAGCTACCGACTCGACTGGTGCTGTCACGATCGACCCGAATCACTTCATGATGTGGGAACAGCTCCTGTAAATGTTCTTCAAGTTTTGCTGTTCCTGCCCCAATTGTTTTTAAGCTTTGTTTCTGACAGGCAGGACAATGATCAGGCAGGCGATTGATGGTGCCGCAATGATGACAATGCAAATAATGGTAGGGCTGTGAATGCAAAGTAAAATGCGCATCACAATGTGGACAGTTGGCTTGCCAACCACAGCTTTCACACATCAGGATCGGCGCATAACCACGTCGATTTAAAAAGATCAGCACCTGCTCTTTACGCTCTAAAGTATGCTTAATCTGTTCGATCAAGGTTTGGCTGAGACCATGCTTCTTTTTTGCGACTTTTAAATCCACCACATACATTTTCGGCAGTACAGCGATGCCCGCACGCTGATTCAACTCAAGCAAATGTAACTTGCCCGATTCCACCAAGTGATAACTGTCAATACTTGGGGTGGCTGAACCGAGAATGACAGGGCAGTTTTGCAAATGGCCACGATACAACGCGACATCACGGGTATGATAGCGGAAACCTTCTTGCTGCTTAAAGGAAAGATCATGTTCCTCATCTAGAATGATTAAGCCCAAATGCGGCAGTGGGGTATAGATTGCTGAACGTGTGCCAATAATAATGGAAGCTTTGCCCGTTTGTGCATGTTGCCATGCCTGTAAACGTTTTGAGTCATTTAAACCTGAGTGCAGTAAAGCCACATCGCAATGAAACCGTGACTTAAAACGAGCGACCGTTTGCGGGGTTAGGCCAATTTCAGGCACCAGTACCAATACTTGTTTGCCTTGTTTTAACACCTCATGCATGACTTGCAAATAAACTTCAGTTTTACCACTGCCAGTCAAACCATCGAGTAAAAATGCCTGATAGTGATGTTGTGCTTTGAGGATCTGTTGAATGGCTTTCTTTTGATCTTCGTTCGGTGTTAAAGGCACTTGAGCCAATTGTACAGGTGTAGGGGTGAAATCATGCGGTTCTAGGCAGCATTCAACCAAGCCCTTTTTTTCTAATGCCTTTAAAGTTGAGGTTTCTACACCACTCAGGTTAAGTATAT
This sequence comes from Acinetobacter sp. WCHA29, assembly GCF_002165335.1. Lineage (NCBI taxonomy): Bacteria > Pseudomonadati > Pseudomonadota > Gammaproteobacteria > Moraxellales > Moraxellaceae > Acinetobacter > Acinetobacter sp. WCHA29. The sequence goes on along the minus strand of NZ_NHRQ01000001.1, from coordinate 202,081 downwards.
TCTCGGTAGCTCCATGTGGATGAAGTTTTAACACCTGATAGGCATCATACTGTTTTTGAGAGCGTTTTAATAAGGCATTCGGGTCATTGTGAGGGATGATTTTCCATAAATGAAACAGAATGTCTAAGGCGCGACCTTGTCTTAATAAAGTAGGCAGGGCACTTTGCATCACTTCACCAATCGGGAATTGGTAATATTGGGCTGACCATGTCAACAAAGTTAAAACTTGTTGGTCTAAAATCGATTCCTGATCGAGTAATTCTGTGATGGGTTTAAGTTTGAATTGCCCTGTAAATGCTTCGTTTGGATCAACTTTCTCCGTAATGATTCCCACGAGATTTTGCCGTCCAAAAGAAATCGCGACACGTGCACCGATTTGAGCTTGTGCGTATTGTTCAGCGCTGACCGTGTAGTCAAACGTGTCGTAAACATAAACGGGTATTGCAACTCGAATACGGTACAGAATCGCGTTAGAATTTTCGGTAGGCATATAGGCTTGATTCATGGGTAAAATGGCATGACTGCATGTCATGGAATTATGCTAAAGTGCGAAGTGTTATGTCGATGAATTTCTTGTGAAACTCTCAGGTTTCATTTCAAACACGGATGCAACTGTAACAACAACTATTTTGGGACAATTAGAACAGAACCATGCCTGCTTATCAATTTACTGCGCTTGATGCCTCTGGAAAGCAACATAAAGGTGTGCTGGAAGGGGATTCTGCACGCCAAATTCGTCAACAGTTACGCGATAAAGCATGGACACCCATTGCGGTCGATGCCGTTGAGCAAAAAGACAAACAGCAACAACGCTCATGGTTTAAAAAAAGCTTTAGTGCCTATGATCTTGCCCTGATGACCCGTCAGCTTTCAGTCTTGGTCGCTGCAGGAATTCCACTTGAAGAAGCACTGCGTGCAGTGAGTAAACAAAGTGAAAAATCACATGTGCAAAACCTATTAATTGCCGTACGATCCAAGGTTTTGGAAGGACATTCACTGGCGAAAAGTATGCAGCAGTCGGGGCGATTCCCTGAACTGTATATTGCAACGGTTGCTGCGGGTGAGCGTTCAGGCCATCTTGATCTGATTCTAGATCAGCTTTCGGATTACACCGAAAATCGTTTTGCGATGCAAAAGAAAATTCAGGGCGCGATGATTTATCCGATTGTACTGATGTTGATGTCTTTCGGAATTGTCATGGGTCTAATGACCTATGTCGTGCCTGAAATCGTCAAGACTTTTGAGCAAAGTAAAGAAGCCTTGCCATGGATTACGGTTGCCTTGATGAAAGCCAGTGCTTTTATTCGGCATACTTGGATTGCTATGCTGATTCTCGCTTTTATTGCCATGATTCTGTTTACTCGTTTCCTCAGAACGACTGCAGGGCATTATGCATTTGACCGATTAACACTCAGATTGCCATTATTTGGTAAACTCTCGCGTGGTATCAATGCAGCACGTTTTGCTAGTACGCTGTCGATTTTGACCCGTTCAGGTGTACCTTTGGTTGAAGCGTTACGCATTGGCGCGGAAGTGAGCAATAACTGGGTGATTCGCGATGCGATTGAAGTGGCGATGGAGCGTGTAACAGAAGGTGGTAATTTAGCAACACAATTGGAGCGTTGCGGTTATTTCCCACCCATGATGGTACAAATGATTCGAAGTGGTGAAGCGTCAGGTGAACTGGATCGGATGTTGGATCGTGCATCTACTATGCAGGATCGCGAGGTGACGACCTTTATTTCTACATTACTGGCCTTGCTTGAACCCTTGATGCTGATTTTTATGGCGGCAATTGTATTGGTGATTGTGATTGCGGTAATGTTGCCAATTATTAATATGAACAATATGATCTGATGAGTAAGATGTAAGAGATGAATATGAATAATTTAATAGATAAACACAATGTTGGATGTAGCTTGAATGCTTCTACCCTCGCGGAATCTTGCAACTCAGAGTCCGAGTATAATCTTAATCCAGCCACTCGAAGCACAGCTTCTCGCCTTGCGGCAGGGTCGAGCGTTGCTCGAATGAATCGTGCCTCAGGATTTACCCTCATTGAGGTGATGGTTGTTATTGTAATTCTAGGGGTTTTGGCTGCGCTGATTGTACCCAATGTGATGGGACGTGGAGAAAAAGCCAAAGTTGATACCACTAGTATTACACTCAAAGGTGTTGCTGGTGCTTTGGATCAATATAAGCTCGATAATGGTCGTTATCCATCGATGCAAGATGGTGGTTTAGATGCTTTGGTCAACAAACCTGCGGCCGCTAAAAACTGGCTGCCAGGTGGTTATGTTAAAGGTGGTTATCCAAAAGACAGTTGGGAAAATGATGTTCAATATGTGATTCCTGGCCGTGAAGGTCGCGCGTTTGATTTATATTCGTTTGGTGCGGATGGTAAAGAAGGCGGCGAGGGTAATGATGCCGATATTTATTATCAGCCATAATGCTTAAATAAAATATCACTTCATTTTTTTGATTAAATAAATCAAGAGTGAAGTGATAATGTTTATTGATTAATAATTTTTGCCTAAGTTTTTGAAAAATATGTAAAAATAAAATATTAACTATGTGAGATTTATAATAAGAATTATTCCCATGCTTAATGGTTACAAGAAACAATGAATTATGTAGGTAAATAGACTTTTCCTTTAAATCAAAGCTTTGCATAATAAATTCAGACCATTTAAATCAGGCATGGAGTGAGCAAATGAAAGCATTTTTTATGTTGGATGAACTGAATCAGTTTCATTGGGCAATGCTTAAATCTGTCTTACTGATTTTAATGTTATTGCCGATTACAGAAGGGGCTTTAAGTTTATGGCATGCTACAGAAGGTAGCAGCCAGATCATGATTGGTTTTTTTGCATTAAGCATGTTGAGTGCATGGTTTGTACTGTGTTTTCTAAGTGCCTTAAAAACAACCGTATGGGATAATCAGGAGATGATTTCCAGATATGAGCAATTGTTGTTTAAGGCTTACCGTTATATTCCGATGTTGTTTTTATCGAGTCTGGTTGCATATTTATCCGTGCAATTGCCATTGGCCTTGTAACTCAAAGATCAATCCCGTTATAAAAAAAGAGCGTTGATTCAAACGCTCTTTTCATCTTACCGCCGTGACTTAAAGGAAACATCGACTTTACGTGGGCGATAAATCCATCCCATCACTAACAATAATAGTGAGAAAATCAAGATTGGATAATCACTCAAACGATTATATAACGTTTGCCCTTGCATTGCAGGTAAATCACCACGTAATACGAACTCTTCATCCAGAGGTGCTTGTTTCACGATATGGCCATTGTGGTCAATAAACGCAGTCACGCCTGTATTGGTAGCACGAATAAACCAGCGACCATTTTCTTTGGCGCGCATTTGTACCATTTGTAAATGTTGCCAAGGACCTGCTGTACCTGTAAACCAAGCATCATTTGAAACAGTAATTAAAAAGTCACTATTCATCGCATTACGACGGGTCAGATTAGGATAAGCCACTTCATAACAAATGGCAGCAGCAAGCGCATGTCCTTTGATGGTTAGGGGCTCTTGGTTGGGTTCTCCACGTGAAAAACCACTCATACTGATATCATTTTGCATCGCAGGTAAAACCCATTTCAGCATTCCTGAAAGAGGAATATATTCGCCAAATGGAACAAGACGTTGTTTTTTATACAAGCCATGCGAGTCACTGCCTGAAGCCATAATACTATTGTAATATAAGGGTTCACCCACTTGTTGAGACTTTGGCAGATCCCAGTAAGGGATGCCAGTCACCCAAGCGCTATCTGCTTTTTCTGCTTGAATATCCATTGCTTTTAAAAAGTCTGGAATATCCGTTTGAAATAAGGGAATTGATGATTCAGGCCAAACGATAAGATCACGACCCCATTCCGCACGGGTTAAAGTGGCATAAATTTCTAAGGTTTTAATTTGATACTCAGTCAGCCATTTCAGGTCTTGAGGAATATTGCCCTGAATCAGAGACACACTCAGTGGCTTGGCAGCTTTTGGCTGAACAAACTGGATGAATCCAGCACCCCATGCACCCGCTATCAGTAGTGCAGAAGGAATAGCCCAGAACCAACGACGATTTAAAATTTCGACCAAAGCACATGCCAACACAATGACCACAAATGAAACTGCATAAATGCCAAATAAAGGCGCATAGCCATCCAGTAGCCGTTCAGTAAATGCATATCCAGCAAACAACCACGGAAAACCTGTGAATACCCAAGTTTTTGCCCACTCAAATAGTACCCAGAGTGGTGCAAAGGTGAGTGGTGTTTCTGGAAAAAAGCGACGGTACAGCCATGTTTGAAAAGCTGTAAATAAACCCATGGCTGCTGCCATAAAGGCAATCATCAAAATGCTTAAAAATGCATTGGTATCACCATAAGTATGGATAGAGGTGAAGAGCCAGAACGCGCCGACAAACCATAAACCAAAACCATAGGCCCAACCTAGCGCAAAAGCTTGGCGTGGGTTACGCTGTCGTAACACCGCATAAAGCAATGCTGGTGATAGAATCGCTAGCCACCAAAAATAATAAGGTGCTAAAGCTAAACTAAAGATTGCACCTGAAATGAGTGCAATCAAAAGAGGGAAAATAAAGGGTAACTGTTTTTGTGGTTGAGAAGTTTTTAACAGCTTTTCAAAATAGGCTCTCATTGACGTACAGCTCGAATCAGATGAATAGTGCGTGCATCTGCTTCAATAATGGTAAATTGCCAATCTCCAAGCTCAATGGTTTGACCTTGTAAATCGCTCACTAAACCAATCTCTTGCAGCAGCAAACCGCCCATAGTTTCAACTTCATCATCAGAAAAATCAGCATCTAAAATAGTATTGAAATGTTCAATTGGTGTAAGTGCCTGCACAATCCATGTATTGGCTGTAGTGGGATCATTGTCAGGTACGATATATAGTGCTTCTTCATCGGCAATATCGTGTTCGTCTTCAATTTCACCGACGATCTCTTCGAGAATGTCTTCAAGGGTGACTAGGCCAGAAGTTGAACCATATTCATCGATGACAATCGCAATATGTGTTTGGGTGTTTTTAAGCATACGTAACACTTGGTCTGAACGTGCACTTTCAGGTACAAACAAAGGTTGGCGCATCAGAGCGCGAATATCGACTTTGACATTGCGCTCAGTTAAGAAAGGCAATAGGTCTTTGGCCAAAAGGATACCCACTACATTGTCACTTTGATCTGCTGAAAACACAGGGAAGCGTGAATGCGCTGAATCAATCAGCACATGCAGAATATCAAGTAACTGGTCATCTTCCTGTAAGCTGATAATTGCTGTACGTGGCGTCATGACTTCCCGAATTTTTGTTGCTGGTAGATCGAGAACACCCTCAAGCATAGCAACAGTATCTGGTTCTAAAAAACGACGTGAGTCTTGAACTAACCTGAGTAATTCATCGCGGGTTTCAGGTGCAGTACCTAACCATTTTCTTAAGCCACGCATACCCCACGACGGACTGGATTCCTCGACCATGATCTTTCCTAAAGACTCTCTATATCAATTAGATGATTTTCATCATACCGAAGAAAAAGCGGATATGCATCAATAAAACGATGCGAAAAATGTACAGTTTTTCAAAAAGCTGTTGATGATTTTTATCGACTTACTTTATGTTAAAATGTGAATCTTAAAATATATGAGTATGATGATGTCTGAACAACCTCAACTTCCTACGGTTCAACTGAATACCAGAGGCTTGCGTTGCCCTGAGCCAGTCATGATGTTGCATCAAGCGATTCGTAAAGCAAAATCAGGTGATATTGTTGAGGTACTTGCCACAGACCCTTCCACCTCATGGGATATTCCAAAATTTTGTATGCATCTTGGGCATGAGTTACTGCTTAAAGAAGAAAGCCTTGGTGCAAATAGTCATACCGAATATCGTTACTTAGTGCAAAAAGGCTAAGTTTTGGTTTCTACATATATTTCAGGTTTATTGTTAGGTTTCTCTTTAATTCTAGCGATTGGCGCACAAAATGCTTTTGTATTGAAACAGGGATTGTTAAAGCAACATGTGTTTTGGGTTTGCCTTGTTTGTGCATTATCTGATGCAGTTTTGATTTACTTTGGTGTCTTCTGTTTTGCATCGATTTTGAGTCAGCAGATAGGGCTGATTCAAGTCATGAAATATTTTGGTGCTGCCTTCCTATTTATTTACGGCTTACGTAGTTTTTATAACGCCTATAAAGCCAATAGTGGTCTCGTTGCCTCAGCACAACCAACTACAACTTTGGCGCAAACTTTGATGTTATGTTTGAGTTTTTCTTGGTTAAATCCACATGTCTATTTGGATACGGTGGTGTTGCTCGGCTCAATTTCAGCACAATATACTGATAAAGTGGCGTTTGCAGCAGGAGCGGTTTCTGCGTCTTTCTTGTTCTTTTTTAGTCTAGGTTTTGGTGCTCGTCTACTACGTCCAGTTTTTGCCAATCCGAAAGCATGGAAATTGCTTGATGGGATCATTGGTGTGGTGATGTGGATGATTGCACTTTCATTGTTACGCTAAACCTAAGAAATAAAAAACCAAGCCGAAGCTTGGTTTTTATCAAAAATTTACATATTTGGATAGTTAGGACCACCGCCACCCTCAGGGGTTACCCAAGTAATGTTTTGTGATGGATCTTTGATGTCACAAGTCTTACAGTGTACACAGTTTGCTGCATTAATCTGGAAGCGCTTAGAACCATCATCATTTTCCATGATTTCATAAACACCAGCAGGGCAGTAGCGTTGAGCAGGTTCATCCCATTTTGGTAAGTTTACATTCACTGGAATTGATGGATCAGTTAGCTTCAAGTGAGCAGGTTGGTTTTCTTCATGCACTGTATTTGATACGAATACTGAAGATAAACGGTCAAAGGTCAACTTACCATCTGGTTTTGGATAGTTTGGTTTGAACGTCGATGCATCTACAGTTTTAAGTGCAGCAAAGTCTTGTTTTAAGTCATGTAAGGTAAATGGCACTTTAAGGATGTTTTGATCAATAAAGTTAAATGCGCCACCAATCCAAGTACCAAACTTGTGCATCGCTGGACCAAAGTTACGTGCTTGATATAACTCTTCTTTTAACCAAGAGTTATTATACTTATCTGTATAAGTCGTTAACTCTTTAGCAAAATGATCGTCGCCTTCAAGAACGCGAGCAATTGCAAGATCACCACCTTTTGCGACGCCCGCTGCGATTGCTTCAAACACAGCCTCGCCACACAACATACCTGACTTCATTGCAGTGTGAGAGCCTTTGATTTTTGAAAAGTTCAAGAAACCAGCATCATCACCGATCAAGCAACCGCCTGGGAAAGTCAGTTTAGGTAAAGAGTTAAAGCCACCTTTTACAACTGCACGTGCGCCGTAAGAAATGCGTTTACCACCTTCAAGGAATTGCTTAATGGTTGGGTGAGTTTTCCAACGTTGCATTTCCATAAATGGATACATATTTGGATTTTCATAAGATAAATCCACAATCATACCCAAAGTTACTTGGTTGTTCTCAGCGTGGTATAGCCACCAACCACCCGCAGAACCTGTTTCAGATAATGGCCAACCTGCACCATGCATCACTAGACCAGGCTTATGCTTAGCTGGGTCAATTTCCCAAAGTTCTTTGATACCAATACCGTAATGTTGTGGATCAGCATCTTTATCTAAATTGTATTTAGCAATTAAACGCTTACCGAGGTGACCACGGCAACCTTCAGCGAATAATGTATATTTCGCATGAAGTTCATAACCAGGAGTAAAGTTGTGTGTTGGCTCACCATTTTTGCCAATACCCATATCACCTGTTTGGATGCCTTTTACAGTACCATCTTCATGATAAAGTACTTCAGATGCAGCAAAACCAGGGAAAATAGAAACTTCTAATTCTTCAGCTTTTTGACCTAACCAACGAACAACGTTACCAAGAGAAATGACATAGTTCCCTTCGTTGTGCATTGATTTAGGAACCATCCAATACGGCATCTTTTGTGCTTTAGTATCAGATAATAAGAAATAAGTTTCGTCATCCGTTACAGGAACATTCAGCGGAGCGCCTTCTTCTTTCCAGTTCGGGAACAATTCATTCATGGCACGTGGTTCAAGTACAGCACCAGAAAGGATATGCGCACCAACTTCAGAGCCTTTTTCAACCACACAGACTGAAAGGTCAGGTAGGTTGTTTTCAATCGCTAATTGACGAATTTTAATCGCAGCAGATAAACCCGCAGGTCCAGCGCCTACGATCACTACGTCAAACTCCATCGCTTCACGTTCGATGTGTTCCATGTAGGACTCCTCATATTTTAAGGGTGGCAACCGTAATCATTGCTATTCGGTGCTGCCATGAGTGTTCTGAATTGCCAAGCACAAAACTATTTATTGCGCTTGCAAACGTTTGGGATAGTATAGTTTTAAACCTTGATCTCGCCAATTGGCTGAGTGGTCATATTTTCCCGTCAGCAAGGCATAAACTATGATAAATGAAAATGATTCTCCACAAAACCCTTTAGAAAATCAGGGAAAAATCATGTTGTCTGATGATAAAAACTTAATGAACATTGCACAATACTTAAAAGATGTACAGCAAAGTCACAAAAGGTCAATTCCACCTTTAGACCAATGGCATCCAAAGCATTGTGGCAAAATGGATTTGAAAGTAAAAGCCAATGGAGAGTGGTGGCACGAAGGTCAATTGGTTAAGCGTCAGGCACTCTTAGATCTGTTTAGTAAAGTGCTTTGGAAAGAAGATGGAAGATTTTACTTAAAAACACCAGTTGAACAGATTGAAATTGAAGTTGAAGATGAGCCTTTACTTATCAATCAAACTGATCAAATAGAACTAGATGGAAAAAAATATCTACAACTTACGACCAGTAATCAAGATGTCGTCATTGTGGATGAACAGCATCCGATTTTTATGCGTGAATATGCAGGTGAGTTAAGACCTTATGTTCATGTTCGATTTGGAATCAATGCCTTGATTCAGCGTCAAAGTTTTTATCATCTCGTGAATTACGGCACTTTGTCTGAAAATTCACAAGGTGAAGCTGTTTTAACATTAAAAAGTGGTGATTTAGTCTTGCATTTGAGCACCTGAGGTTTAATCTTTAACAGAGATATTCCACCACTACGTTTTCGTGTATGACAGCTGTTCAACCTATCGCAGAGTTATTAAATCCTATGCCTCATGCATCCTCAGATGCTCCGATAGGTGTATTTGATTCTGGGATTGGAGGCTTGTCGATTGCTCAAGAAATTGCCTCTCATTTACCCAATGAGCGCATTCTTTATTATGCTGACACCGCTCATGTACCTTATGGGGCGCGTTCTGATCAAGAGATTCGCAAGCTTACTGCTCAAGCAATTGAGTGGTTGTATCGACAAGGTTGCAAAATTGCAGTTGTCGCTTGTAACACTGCTTCAGCTTTTAGTTTGGATTATTTGCGAGATTATTATGGTGAGCGTTTTCCAATCGTAGGTTTAGTTCCTGCGTTGAAGCCTGCTGTGATCCAAACCCAATCTAAAGTTGTAGCAGTGTTAGCAACACCAGCAACTTTTCGTGGTCAATTGATTAAAGATGTCATGCTCAAATTTGCTGAACCTGCTGGGGTGAAAGTTCTCGCTGTAACCAGTTTAAAACTGGTACCTTTTGTGGAGTCAGGTCAGCAAATGAGTCAAGGTTGTTTGAATGTATTGCAAGAAATTTTACAGCCTGTTGTTGCTCAAGGTGCGGACTTTTTAGTGTTAGGTTGTACCCATTATCCCTTCCTAAAAGATGCGATTCGTCAGGTTTTTGGTGAAAAGTTAAAGTTAATTGACTCTGGGCAAGCGGTTGCACGACAAACAGCATATATTTTAATAAAAAATAGGTTATTATGTGACAAAATAAGTCATAATATTACACGTATTGAATGTTATGTCAGTGGTAATAATGCGATTGAGTTATCATTAGTGCTCAAACATCTAGTACCAGAACAAATAACATGGACGATTCGCAATTTGGATGAAAGTACTGCTTAAGTGCTTAAAATCTAATCATATTTGTGGTTTGATCTAGGTTATCTATTAATAAAATTTAAGCAAAATAGCTTAAAATTATTGATCAGTGAATTGAGGCTTAGCCTATGCAAGATACCCGTTATCAAGTGTTTATTTCTACGTCTGGCAATGAAATGCAACCAGAGCGAGCAGTCTTGACTCAAACTTTGGTTGGGATGGGTTTCTTTTCGTGGGGCTTAGAACAGCGCACACCATTAAGTACCTCTATTGCTCGTCGTCAAATAGATGACTGTGATTACGTCGTAATCTTATTAGGTAGCCAGTATGGCGAACAATCCGTTTCAGGTGTTGGTTACATGCATCTGGAATATATTTACGCCATGACGAAGCAGAAACCTGTGATTGTATTCATGCATGAAGATCCTGAATCACGTGATGCTGTATTACATGATCATAAATTAGAATTGAGAGAAAAATTCAAAGAGTTTAGAAAACAGCTTCAACATGAAGTTGATCAAGTTTTTACTTATCGGACTTTGCGTGATTTAGAACTTGCGGTACGTTCGAATATGCCACAAATGTTAGAGCGTTATCCTGTGGTCGGTTGGGTGCGTCCGCAAAATACGCAAGTTTTACAAGATGAAATTGACAGTTTGCGTGCAAAAGTAAAACAACTTGAAACTGAAGTTGGAAGTCGAGAAGTCGATCCGATTGCAACTGTTCCAAAGGTATCAATGCATGAGATTTATTCATTTGAATATCGTATGCATGCTTATCAAGATGGTAATTTCAAAGAAGTTAAACCATTCCGTAAAATGACATGGGCACAACTACTGAATGTGCTTGGTTCATCATTTGTGATTCCAACACCTGAAGAATATTTTTCCAAGCGCATGAATGAATATCTAAATGAAACGGGTCTGGATGATGCGCGCAAGGAAATGCCACGCGCGCATGCTGTTTCTCGCGCGCAAATCAATATTCGTGCACTCCATGAAATTAAAACACAAATGCGTCAAAATGAATGGATTATGCCAACTGGCCGTGATGATCGCCAAAGGATGTTATGGCAATTGACCTCAAAAGGGCAGAAGTTATTAGAAAGTAACATTTTGGATAGTAATCGGGTTTTTCAATTTAAGACCATGCATTAATTCAATTTAAAAAATAATCATAAAACTGCTAAAGTAATTGAAGAAATTCAGCTATAGCGGAAGCGATCTATGTCAGCTACACCAAAACCAAAAGTGACTGTGGTTTTAGCAAATTTAGGTACGCCAGATGAAGCCACTGTGCCAGCAGTACGTCGATTTTTAAAACAATTTTTATCCGATACACGTGTCATTGAAATCCCGAAACCGATTTGGTGGATTATTTTACATTTATTTGTATTGACATTCCGTCCTAAAAGAGTGGCTGAAGCTTATGCTTCTGTATGGTCAAAAGATTCACCAATGCGAGAAATTGTGCTTGAGCAAACTGAATTGGTGAAGCAACGCTTACAATCGGAAAATCAGCCTTTTGATTTGACGGTTGTTCCTGCTATGACCTATGGGCAACCCAGCATATATGGTGTTTTTGAGCAGCTTGAAAAAAATCCACAAGAGCACGTTATCCTTTTACCTTTATTCCCTCAGTATTCCGCAACATCAACAGCACCCCTTTATGATGCTTTTGCCAGATGGATTCCTAAACAACGCCATTTACCCGGTCTGACGTTAATCAAAGATTATTATCAACATCCCATGTTTATTCAGGCATTGGCGGATAGTGTTGTCGCTTATCAAGCCCAATATGGTAAACCTGAAAAATTATTGATGTCTTTTCATGGTATCCCGCAGCCGTATGCGGATAAAGGTGATCCTTATGCTGATCGTTGTCGTATGACAGCGAAACTCGTTGCTGAAGCATTGCACCTAAATGAGCATGAATGGGCTATTAGTTTCCAATCTCGCTTTGGTAAGCAGGAATGGGTTAAGCCATATACGGATGTGATTTTACAGCAATGGGGTGAGCAAAAGGTTAAATCAGTGCAAGTATTGAGTCCTGCATTTTCGGCGGATTGTTTAGAAACATTGGAAGAGTTGGCCATCCAGAATAAAGAACTGTTTCAACATGCGGGTGGTGGGGAATATGCTTATATTCCTGCTTTGAACAGCGATAAAGCGCATATTGATTTGCTTGCTAGTCTCGTTCAGGCTAATCTTGATGCCCTTACTCATACCTTAGCCCATCGTTAAATTGACGTTTTATTTCGCCAGAGGTTTTTATGCTGCAAGTCAAAATTGTACCCGTTACTGCATTTGCCCAAAATTGTTCTATTCTTTGGGATAGTGAAAGTAAAGAGGCTGTTTTGATTGACGCAGGCGGTGATGCAGCAGTGCTGAAAAAAGAAGTTGAAGCACTCGGTTTAAATGTTAAAGCACTTTGGTTAACGCATGGGCATCTTGATCATGCAGGTGCGGTGGGTGAACTTGCTGAGACATGGAATATTCCAGTGATTGGGCCGCATAAAGAAGATCAGTTTTGGCTTGATATGATCCAAGAAGTCTCAGCACGCTATGGTTTCCCGATCCCACAACCTGTCAAAGTTGATCAGTGGTTAGAGGGGGGCGAAACGTTGAAACTGGGTGAGGATGAATTTGAAGTCCGTTTTGCGCCTGGTCATACGCCTGGTCATGTGATGTTCTATAATGCTAAACATGGTTTGCTATGGACCGGTGATGTATTGTTCAAAGGTTCGATTGGGCGTACTGATTTTCCAAAAGGTAATCATCAGCAATTACTTGATTCAATTCAGCGTGAATGCTTTAGCTTGCCTGATGAAACTCAGTTTATCTCAGGTCATGGACCGATGAGTACCATCGGCTATGAAAAGCAGTTCAATCCTTTTGTGGCAAGTAAAGCAGGTTAGTCCTCGTAATCATCTTCTTGGCGTTGCAAGCCTGATTGAGGGGCATCTTGAGTAGGTAATTTGTATTCATCGCTCGCCCAAGCACCAAGATCGATTAGTTTGCAACGCTCTGAGCAAAACGGACGAAATTCATTACCTTCCCAAGTGCTGGCTTCACCACAACGAGGGCAGGGAAATGTACGTGGCATAGAAAATTCCTAAAACATAAAACAAATAGATTAGGCAAAAGTAAAGTGAGTTGTTAGACTTATGCCGATTTCTAGATAGTTTGATGAGATTATGTCGATTCGTCAATTTCAAGCACAACGTATGCAAGCCCCTCGTGATTTTATTGCCATTCCTAGTACACCGATTTGTGTCGAAATTGGTGCTGGAAAAGGCAAACATGCCTTGTTGTTTACGGGGCAAAATCCACACACCACGTTGTATGCGATTGAACGAACCAAAGAAAAATTTCTGGCTATGCAAAAACAGCATCAACTAGAACCGCGTGAATATCTCAATCCGATTCATGCCGATGCTTTACCTTGGATTGTGCATGCCCTATATCCTGCACAGGTCGAACAATTTTTTATTCTCTATCCAAATCCAGAACCGCATAATCCTGCACAACGTTGGCTGAATATGCCATTCTTTGAGTTCCTACTTTCTCGTCTTCAGCTCAATGGCTCGATTACGCTCGCAAGCAATATTCCTGAATATATTGATGAAGCTGAACAGCAGTTGATTGAGCTATGGAAACTGCCATATGAAAAGCAGAAAATTGCAGTAGATTCTGCATGTACTCATTTTGAAATTAAGTACTTAGAACGTGGTGAATTGTGCCAACAATTGATCATTCGAAAACCAGAAGGCTATACAACCCGTTTTGATGATTTTGCACCATTGCAAGGGCAGAATATTCAAGAGAACCTTGATGTCTAAACGCATTGCGATTATTGGTGCAGGTCCAGCGGGCTTGATGGCTGCTGAAGTGTTGAGTCAATACAACTATCAAATTGATGTGTTTGAACAAAAACCTTCTGCAGCACGCAAGTTTTTAATGGCGGGCAAAACAGGTTTAAATATCTCACATGCTGAGCCTGTAGACGTATTTATCCAACGCTATGATCGTACCGATTGGTTGAGCCCTTGGGTGAAACAATGGGATGCTCAGTGGATTCAAAATTGGATGCAAGGTCTTGGGATTGATTCCTATGTCGGCAGTTCAGGACGCGTCTTCCCTGTAGAAATGAAAGCAGCACCGTTACTTCGTGCTTGGTTAAAGCGATTGATGAATGATGGCGTAAAATTTCATTATCGTCATCGTTGTGTGGATTTATCCAACAATCAACTCACGATAGAGAATCAGACTCAGCAATTTAGTGCAACTTATGATGCGATTATTTTGGCCTGCGGAGCAGTGTCATGGTCACAATTAGGCAGTGATGGGGCGTGGCAGCAATGGCTTTCCACCGATGAAATTGAACCATTTCAGGCTAGCAATGCTGGGGTGCTGAAACAATGGTCGCCGTTTATGCAAGATTGTTTCGGTCAGCCACTCAAACGAGTTGATGCGTGGGTTACAACTGAGCGAAAGACACATGGTGATATCATCATTACGCACTATGGTTTTGAAAGTGGTGTGATTTATAAATTGGGACGTGATTTAAGAACACAACTGAGCCAAAAGAAAAACCTAAAACTTCACCTAGACTTACTTCCAGATCTCAGTATTGAACAATTAGAAAAGAAATTACAGGGCAATAAAAAGCAGTCTCTTACCAATCTTTGGCGTAAAGCAGGCTTGGATCAGGTCAAAATTAATCTGCTTCGGGAAATCGTTGATAAAAGCTTATGGTCAGATGCCAAGCAAATGGTGCAGCAGATCAAGCATCTCAGTATTTCTTTAGATGGCTTCCGTCCAATCGAAGAAGCGATTAGCTGTGCGGGCGGGGTCAAGCAAGATATTTTATCTCCACAATTGCAATTGAAATCTAATCCTTATGTGTTTTGCTGTGGCGAAATGCTGGACTGGGATGCACCGACAGGTGGATATTTGCTGACGGCTTGTTTTGCCACAGGGCGAGCAGCAGGGCAAGGCGTACAACATTTTTTAAGCAGATAAATACGCTGTTTTGTACTTTGTTTGATATGTGAATAGTGTTAGTTTTGAGTAGTCAATAAATATAGGACGTATGATGATATGTCTGAACAATCGCCAGTATATCAAGGGAGTTGTTTATGTCAGGGCATCCGCTACGAAATTCAGGGTGAAATTGGTGAGATCGTTCAGTGCCATTGTCAGCGTTGCCGTAAAGCGAACGGGACTGCATTACAGATGATTTACCACAATATATCGAACGCCCATAAGTAGGTAGTGCAAGCATTATGATTTTTGAAACCTCTGAGTTAGATGCAAATCAGATCTATCGTTTGTTGGTTGGGGGAATTACGCCTAGACCCATCGCATGGATCAGTACCATTTCTGCTAGTGGCGTAGCCAATATAGCCCCTTATTCATTCTTTAACGTTGCGAGTTGTCATCCTCCCATCCTTTGGTATTCACAAGTCAATCCAAGAAATGGGCAAGATAAAGATACTTTGAGAAATTTAATCGAGACGCAACAATGTGCGATTCATATTGTAAATTCACAACTGCTTGAACAGATGAATTTATCTTGTGCTGTATTGCCTCCAGAGCAAAGTGAGTTTGATTTTGCTGAGATTGAGTCTGAACCAAGCCATGCGGTCGCAGCCTTGGCAGTAAAATATGCACCAGTGCGTTATGAATGCCAATTAAGAGAGGTGATTCAGCTCAGTAGCTTAGCATCTGGAGGTACAGTCGTATTGCTGGATGTCAAATCGATTTATGTTGATGATCGGTTATGGGATGGGCAGATGATTGATCAACAGCAACTCGATAGTGTTGGGAAAATGGGTGGCGATTTTTATAGTTTAACAACAAATTTATC
The DNA here is from genome assembly GCF_002165335.1 of Acinetobacter sp. WCHA29. NCBI lineage: Bacteria > Pseudomonadati > Pseudomonadota > Gammaproteobacteria > Moraxellales > Moraxellaceae > Acinetobacter > Acinetobacter sp. WCHA29. Next base: position 186,197 of record NZ_NHRQ01000001.1, on the reverse strand, counting down.
TAAACTGGTTAGACCCAACATTACAATAGAAAATGATGATAAAAAAGGAGGTTAAGTACCTCCTTTATCTTATTTTGCAGTCAGTGCTTTACCTTCAAACTTCACGCCATCCCAGCCATTTTGCATAAACTGACGGATATTTTGATGATCTGTTGCTTCAGGTGTCGCCAATACAGATGCATAATGTTCCGCAAATAAACTGAGCGTCTCCGCTTGATTTAAGCCTTCGATTTGCGCAAAGCTGAGTACTTTTGCGCTGCCTTGGTTTTCGGTTTCAGCATTTGATTGTGCGCCATTTTGAAAGGCTGTTGGCGTATGTTGATAACGTGCTTCAATAAATGCCAATACGTCTGCAAACTTTGCTGAACCATCTTTAAGTTGTGCCAATAAGCTTTGAGCCATTTCAAAATTCCATATTTGGTGAAGTAATGCCCACATCATAACATTTAAATACAGCATCGTATTTGAACTGGACGTTGTAATCTTGGCAGTTTATGCTCAAAGCGAGCATCAATCTTTTGAATAATAATGAATAGACACCGTTTAAGGTGGTCCTCACCATGGTCTACATTGCGATTTTTCGCGCCGATATTAAGCTGTCGTTTTGTCTTGCAACTCCGTCGTATGGTAATGCGCATACTTCCTTTTATGCGTTTACAAAGTCAGGTGAGCAATGTGGTTTATTTGTCTTGGTTGGTGGATGTTGAGCAACTTCGCCAGCGTTATCCAGATCCTATTATTTTATGGGAAAAGCAGGGCAAAACCATCTTTACTATTTTAACTTATCAGCACCAGCATTTTGGCTTTACTTTCCTTGGAAAACTACGCCAGCTAATGCCTTCACCTCGGCAGAGTAATTGGCGCTTTTATTTAGATGAATCAAAGCCCAAGACTGTAATCTTTGAACAAGTGATCGTTGATCAAGCTCTGTATGTGATCGGTGGTCGCCTCGCCAGTGATGTGATGCCTGCGCAATATGCGCCAAATTTTCAGCATCAACGAGATGGAAACGCGATTCATACTCGTATTCGCATGGATGAAGATTATTCTTTTAGCAGTGATATACACATCAGCATGCAGAAACGTTTACCTGAGGCTTGGCAAAGCTTATTTTCCTCATGGGAGGAGGCCGTTCAATTTTTGGTGGATCAAGATCATGCGTGGGCTGAATGGACTGACCAACCGACTCGGATGTCGCAAGGGGATATCAACATGCCTGTGCAATTTCAACAAATTCAGGCTGCTGAGATTGATAAATTACAGGCTCCTCAATTGTTGCAACAATTGGGTTTAGATGATGATACCGCAGCTTTTACTTTTGTGGTTCCTAAACTGGATTTTTATGTGGTGGGAGAAAAAATATTGCCAAAATCTCAATAAATTGTGGATAACTTTGTGTTTATACACAGCAGTTGAGTTGTCTAAAAATTATGTTATTTTAGAACAAAGGAGATGGCATTCCTCCTATTGCAAACCGCCGTTTTGGCTAATGATGCCTACGTTACCCTGAACAGGGGCGTAGGTTTGTGCGTGCTCTGTTCCCATTTTGGAGTTCGCAAATGAAAAATCTTCAGAAAATTAGCTATAAATTCATGCTGAATATCATTTTAGCTCCAGCGCAGTGTGTGGAGTAAATCATGTACTATCCTTTACTCTCAATCGCACTTGGCTCGGTATTAGGTGCATGGTTACGTTGGTTTTTGGGTTTAAAGCTGAATCCTATTTTCCCCAATATTCCTTTAGGAACGGTCACCGTCAACTTTGTTGGTGGCTTTATTATTGGTTTTGCAATTTCCTATTTTTCTCAAAGCTCTCTCAGCCCCAATTACAAACTATTCGTGATCACGGGCTTTTGTGGTGCATTGACCACGTTCTCAACATTTTCGGCTGAGATTATTACCTTATTACAAAGTGGTAAATTGGGTTATGCCTGTGCTGCGATTTTGATTCATGTGCTTGGATCATTGCTGTTTACCCTCTTAGGTATGAGCCTGCATCAATTGCTTAGTGCCACATAGCCAAGAAGTGATGAAATGAATGGATTTTTAATTACTTTTTATACGACACAAAACCATAATGTTTAGGGAAAACCGATTAGCGAATGATTGTTGGTAGTCGCAAGTCAAATGAATTTGCGTGGGGAGACAGTATGAGCGGGTTTGGAAGGTGTTGATCATCAGGGTTTATTTCATTCTGCTCGTTTCTTTGGATTCGCGGATCGACCTATACAAATTCAATTTGCAGTAAGCTCTGAACAAGCAGTCGAATTATTGAGTTATCTGAATCGTAAAGAGATTTCTTTATTCTATGTGAAAACACCGATTGAGTTTGGCGTGGTGGGTAAATCAACTCATAGCTAGGATGTATAGAATCTAGACATAAAAAAAGAAGTCTAAGCGGAGGAGATATAACCTTAGACTTCCAATATTAATAGCTTAATGAATGAAACTTAAAGCAAGATTAACCTTTGCGATTAAAACGTGCAAAGCGTTTGTTAAAGCTGGCAACACGACCTTCATTACTTGCTTGGCGTACTTCACCTGTATAAAACGGATGCGATGCACTTGAAATATCTAGGGTAACGTATGGATAGACTTTGCCTTGATATTCTTTGCTTTGTTTGGTCTGGAGTGTGCTACCAATTAAAAAGTAGGCATCAGCATTGGTATCATGAAACAAGACTTGTTGATAAGCAGGATGAATATCTTTACGCATTTTAAATGACTCCTAATTTTATGATATGTTATAACATAATAGTATATAGAGTCAATTCTAATGCTTTCAAGTGAGTGATCTATAACTTGTAGGTAAAATATTTCACCCCCTTTATTCAAAAATAAAGGGGCAGTTTTTTAGTAATTTGGAACAAGCTCTTCAAATAAATCATTTAAGTTGTCGTGAACTTTAAGGTGAATCAAGTTCCAATAATGTCCTGAAATCGTACGATTGACCATGAGCGTATCTGGAGAAGGTTTAAATACATCCCAATATTTCAGCGATTTTTTAACAAGTCGCATTCCATCGTGATGCGATGAATTTTCGGCAAAGTCATAATGTGTACTTAACGGGCGTAAAAGGATTTCGATCCATTGTGTATACAGTTCGGTTGGAAATTTCTGCTTTTCAGCAATTGAATGCAGTTCAACCAATAAATCTTCAACCTGAGCAATATCTTCTTGGCGAGCTGCATTGACCAATGCTTTAAAGTGTTGAATGATTTCAGGGGATAGCGTTTTGACGCTACCATAATCATAAATAATCACACTGCCATCTTCACGGAAAGCGAAGTTGCCCGGATGTGGATCACAGTGAAAACGCTTCAAGAAAAAGATTTCTTGTCCTAAAGCGCGAATCAAACGACGACCAATTTTATTGCGGGTTTCAACTGACCATGTACTTGCGGTTTCAATGGAATCACCTTGTTCAAGGCTCAGTGTTAGTACGCGGCGAGACGAATAATCTTTATAGACGGTTGGTATGATGATTTGATTATCCAACTTCTCATGAAAAATTTTAAAAACCTCGAGGTTTTGTGCTTCGATTTCGTAGTTCAATTCAGCAGAAAGGCTGTCCTGAATTTCTTGAAATAGTTGATCTTGTAGCTTCTTATCAATCTTAAGTACGCCCATTAAGCGTAATGCGAGGCGGACTTGCTTTAAGTCACTTTCACAGGCTTGGTCAACCCCTGGATATTGTACTTTCACCACAACTGCTTGCCCATTTGGAAGTACCGCACGATGTACCTGACCAATCGAGGCTGCCGCGAAAGGCTCTGGCTCAAATGAGGTAAAAATCTTATTCAGTGGTTTGCCCAACTCTTTTTCAATCTGCTGCTTGATTTCAGCAAAAGGCATGGCTGGGGCTTGGCGTTGTAATTTAGCAATTGCTTTCGCCACTTCGGGTGGAAAAATGTCTTTATACTGTGAGGCAATTTGCCCGACTTTCATCACAGCACCTTTCATTTCACCCAATGTATCGGCAATCTGTAAGCCAATATCTTGAAATAGTTGGCTGCGTGCTGCGTTTTTTTGTTCTTCATCTGCGGCGAGATTACGAATGGAGTTAGCAACGCTTTTGCTGGCAATACTTGCGGTCATACCAGCCAGTTTTAAAAAACGTCTACTGGGAGAGCTTGCATGTTTTGCCATATTCGCTTGACCTCATTCGATTCAGTTTTAGAGTGATGCTTTGATCATAGGTGACAAAACTTAAATTGCCTATAAAAAAATGTTAAGGGATGTAAGTAGATATTGAGAATGGATTAGATCTTACAGGATGTATTGGACATCTATTGGTTGGAATCTTTAGATGTAATCTAGCCCGATCTTTTAAGATTTAGCCAAAGTTTTTATTAGATTGATCGCACATTTTGATCAAATTGAAAGATGACATCCTTGTCATCTTTCAATTATAAAATTAAACCAGCATTAAGTTCTTAGGAGTTGAGATTAATGTGTTGCGCTAAACGTTTATTGTTTAAATATAAACGACCAATTAAGAATACACAGGCAATGCTTAAACCGATAATCAATCCTAACCAAACACCTGCTACTCCCCAAATTGTATAACGTGCCAAATATAAACCGATTGGGAAAGCAATGACCCAGTATGCCATTAAGGTAATCCACATTGGTGCTTGCGTGTCTTGCATGCCTCGTAGGCAGCCTGCAGCGCTTACTTGCCATGCATCCATTAGTTGATACGCCATTGCGAACCACAACAGATACATCGCGACAGGAATAACATGAATATCATTGGTATAGATTGCCACGATATAGGGGCGCGCTACGGCAATCAGTGTCATGGTCAAAGCAGCAAAAACGGTTGCGCTAATCAAGCCTACTTTTTGAACTTGGCGCATCGCATACCAATTTTTCTCTCCATAATAAGTGCCCACACGAATCGTGAGTGCAATGGCAAGAGATAATGGGATCATAAACAATTGTGAAGTCACAGAAATTGCAATCTGATGCGCCGCAATTGCATTTTCACCGAGTGGGCTCAGGACAATCGCGCCTGTGCTGAAAATACTCACCTCAAAAAATACAGCTAGACCAATCGGCAGCCCCAGTTTTAAGATGCGTTTTACCCATACAGGATCAATTTTTTCCCATTTTGTGAAAATGGGCGCTTGTCTATAAGCCTTAGCTTTTGAAATGTAAATCGCCAGTGTAATAAACATCAGCCACTGTAATATTGCCGTTGCAAAGCCACAACCCGCACTCCCTAAAGCAGGGATAGGTCCCAAACCGTACATAAAAATAAAGTTCAGTGGAATCAGGACCAACAATGCAATTAAGCTAATCGCAGTGACAGGTCGTGGATGTCCTAAGGCTTCAGAATAACTACGTAATGCTGCGTACATCATCACCGCAGGCATACCAAAGCCAATCGCATGTAAAAACAGGCTTGCTTTGGGTAATAAACTTTCAGGTACTCCAAAGAGGGGTAAAAACATCGGCATACATTGCAAAATCAACATAGCAACGATGCCGAGGATGACCGCAACCCATAAGGATTGACGTGCAATAGTCGGAATTTTCTCTGGTGTTCTTGCACCGCGCGCTTCAGCGACTAAAGGTGTTGTTGCGATCATGATTCCTGCAAATAACAACATAATTGGAATCCATAGACCAACACCGACAGCAATTGCTGCCAAATCAGCAGCAGAAAGATGACCTGCCATGATGGTATCAATAAGACCAAGCCCAGCCTGAGCAAATTGGGTGATCAAGATCGGAAACATTAAATGAAATAATTGCTTAAGTTCAAACCGCTTGGTTGTCGCGTCAGACACAAAAAATACTCTTATTGATTGAGGGAGAATTAGCGTTGTAGAGTGAATATAACACCAATAAAAATGACAATACTGCCGACAAGACGTTGCCAATTGACAGGTGTTTTTTCTGTACCTAACCAGCCGAAATGGTCAAGTAACATTGAAATGGCCAATTGGCCGAAAATAACTAAGCCTGAAAAAGTTAAAAAACCGAGTTTGGGTGCAGTATAAATGCTCATGCTGATGGCATAAACCCCAAGACATCCACCGACCCATAGAAACCATGGAATTTGCGACAGTTCTCCAAGACTGGGTTTTGCTGTGCTTTGAAAATAAACCATACATGCAAGCACAATTGTTCCTACCAAAAAAGAGAGTAAGGCAGCTTGAAGAGGTGAGTGTAAATATTCTCTGAGTTGTGAATTAATTGCAGTTTGAAATGCCATTGCAATACCTACACCTAATGCAAGGGGAAGAATAAATAGCAGTTGGCTGGTAATTTTGATCATTTTATCAATCTAATTGTTCTTCGTTGTTTCAGTCTAACCGAATAGTGAAGTGATGATAATAAGCGGATTGATAGAGTCATGTTAAAATAAAAGGGTTCTGTTGTTGAGCTTCCATTTTGAGTCATTTAAATCCAGCAAATATTCCACTTTCACTTTATATCCATATGCCTTGGTGTGTGCGTAAGTGCCCTTATTGTGACTTCAATTCACATGCTGTTCCTGATGGGGAATTGTCTGTGGATTTAGAGCAACAATATCTTGAGGCACTGGTGGCTGACTTTGAGACTCAAATTGAAATGGCGCAAGGTCGGTCAATTCATAGCGTATTTATTGGTGGTGGAACGCCGTCTTTAATTTCAGCACAAGGCTATCAGTGGTTATTTGATCAGTTAAAAGCGCGATTAGACTTTGAAGTAGATTGTGAAATCACATTGGAAGCTAATCCTGGCACAGTGGAACATGATCCATTTGCGGATTATCTTGCCGTTGGCATCAATCGTTTATCATTAGGTGTACAAAGTTTTGATCCTGAGCATTTACAGCGACTGGGTCGTATTCATACAGCGAATAATGCTTTAGATGCAATCCAACAAGCGCGTCAAGCTGGCTTTGAACGCGTTAATGTTGATCTCATGCATGGTTTACCACAACAAACGCAAGAACAGGCTTTAAATGACCTTAGATTAGCTGTAGAACAGGGTGCAACACATATTAGTTGGTATCAACTGACCATTGAGCCAAATACGGTGTTCTTTAGAACCCAGCCTGTATTGCCACAAGATGAAGTTTTAGAACATATCCAAGAATTGGGTGAGGCTTATTTAAAAGCGAATGGTTTTATCAATTACGAAGTCTCAGCATGGCGTAAAGAAAAAACCTCAGCACATAATTTGAATTATTGGAAATTTGGTGATTATTTAGCGATCGGTGCAGGTGCTCATGGCAAAGTGACTCGCCCAGAGGGTATTTATCGTTTTCAAAAGACGCGGCTGCCAAAAGATTATTTGGCTAAAGTACCTGCTGAACATGTGCAAATGAAACGTATCGAAGCAGATGAATTGCCATTTGAATTTATGATGAATGCTTTGCGTTTAAATGATGGGGTAGATGCGAAATTTTATACTCAACGCACAGGGCTTGATTTGCAAGATATCAATGAGACGCTGAATCAACTCCGTGACAAAAAACTTTTGGTCGCTGATGTGAATCGAATTGCTTGCACAGAGCAGGGGCATATCTTTTTAAATTCGGTATTGGAAAGTTTTTTATAATTTAGGTGCAAGATTACTTTGAGCAAGGATGCTTAAAGTAATCTAATGGTTGCTGTCATCTTTTAGAAAGATAGTTCGCATAAAATAAAAAACCTCATCATAAATGATGAGGTTTTTTAGAATCTGGTGGGTCGTCCGCGACTCGAACGCGGGACCAACGGATTAAAAGTCCGCTGCTCTACCAACTGAGCTAACGACCCATAGGGGTTCAAAACATTAAATGGTGGGTCGTCCGCGACTCGAACGCGGGACCAACGGATTAAAAGTCCGCTGCTCTACCAACTGAGCTAACGACCCATCTCGTTTTGATGTTGCGTATTCTAGCAACTTATTCAGCTAACACAAGAGGAAATTTAAAAACATCTGCATGATTGTTTATAAAAAGCACGATTTCCTCTTGTTTAGCTAAAAAATAAACTAGAAACGGTACTGATAGCTTTGAATGTTATCAAAGATTTCAGTATTTACATCACTATAGCTGTTTGTACCTGGCAATAAAACCAATAAACGTTCAGATGTTTTGCTCGGATTAAATGAGTCTTCTTTCAGTTTATTTTTTTGATACTTAAATGTTCCAGTGGTTTCTACTTTGGCTTGAATGCGTAAAAATACTGGAATTGCATATGATGGTAAGCATTTTTTAAATACATTTACCATAGCGCTTAGATCAGTTTCGTTAAGCTCTGCACCATCAACCAAAGTAATTGCTGCCATACCTGCACGACCATTGGTATTTGGAATCTCTACCCCATATACCACAGCTTCTGCAATCTTATCGTATTCGCACACCATGTTTTCAACTTCGGTGGTGGATACGTTTTCACCTTTCCATCGGAAAGTGTCGCCTAAACGGTCCACAAACTGTGCGTGGCGGAAACCGATGTCACGAACCAGATCACCCGTATTGAAGTATGAATCACCCTTGTTAAACACATCTTTTAAAATCACAGATTTGTTCTTTTCTGGATCGGTGTAGCCATCAAATGGTGAACGGCTAGTGATCTTACCAATCAGTAAGCCAACCTCACCTGTTTTGACTTTCTTGCAGTGGCCTTTCTTATCGCGAACTAATTCATTCTTTTCTTTATTAAATTCAACGATCGCGTATGGTGTTGGAGAGAAGCCAACTGTATTGTCAAAGTTAAAGATATTACTAAAACCAACATTGCCTTCACTTGATGCATAAAGTTCAAGTACTTCTTGCACGCCAAAGCGTTCTTTGAACTTACCCCAAATGTTTGGACGCATACCGTTACCAATCATTTTGGTAACACGATGGGCACGATCCTGTTCAGTTGCAGGCGCATCGATGAGGTAACGACACAGTTCACCGACATAACCAATTGCAGAGGCATTGAATTTCTGTACATCTTTCCAGAATGCGCTAGTTGAATACTTTCGGCGTACGGCAAGGGTTGCACTGCCTGCAATCACACCACACCAGCACACCACAACTCCCGTTGCATGGTAAAGCGGGAGGGTCACGTACATCACATCATCTTTACCGAGGTTAAGGATATGTCCATAGGTACCGTAAGCTAGAGTCCAACGGCTATGTGTGAAAATAACAGCTTTTGGTAGGCCCGTTGTACCAGAGGTATAGATGTAGAACAAACCATCTTTACCTGTCACGGTGCGGGTAGTCGATGGATTGAATTTTGGAAATTGGTCAATTTGTTGCGCAAGGTTCACATAACCTTGTGGTGCAATCCCTGCATTTTTTCGTGTTTCTAGATCAGCAAACCAGTGGAAACGATCTTGAGCAACTTTTAATTCTGTGCGAGCTTCATCAATCGCAGCACGGACTTCTTCACCTGCAATCACTGCAATTGGATTAACCAAATTAATGCTATGAGCGAGGATTTTACCGACTTGTGATGTGTTTACGAGTGCGATCGTGACACCAATTTTAGCTAAAGCAACAATCGTAGCAATCAGTTCAGGACGGTTTTCAACCATCACTGCAATGACATCACCCTTTTTAGCACCAAGCGATAAATAGTAATGCGCAATTTGGTTGGCCCATTCATTTAGTGCTTGGTAGCTGTAACTTTGATCTTCAAATAACAGTGCGATGCCTTGAGGGTTACGCTTGACTGCTTTTTCAAAGGCAATGCCTAAACCAGCAGGTGAAGTTGGCGTTCGTATATATGCTTGTTTAAGTCCATTGAGGATATGAGGTACTTTGGTGATGAAGTTTGGAAGTCGAGTAGCAACATCACTAAGGGTAATAATATCGGTCTGCGTAGTTTGGCTCATATCAATCCTATTTATTTTTCGACCAGTCCAAAAATGGCTATCTGTTAGAACAAAACCATTAACATCATTGTTGTTGATGCTGTTTTTACTGGTAATTTCCTAGAGCAATCAACCTAATCTGACAAAATAACAAAAAAGCCTAGTCATCGAAATGACTAGGCTTTGCCTTATTGAGTGCAATTTAGCAAATTATTCATTGCTAGTTGTGCTCTTTTTAGGTGGTCTTCCACGAGGGCGACGAGGGCGGCTAGATTTTTCCTTTTCTGCCTTCTCTGCTTCATCCTCTAGTTCTGCTTCAGTTGGCTCAGCTTTTTCAATAGCTTGAACAGTTTCAGTCGTTTCAGACACCGTTGCAGCTACGATTTCAACTTCAGCTGTTTCAGTCGATGTTACTGGCTCGGAAGCTTCAACTGGTGCGGCTTCTGCTGGCGCAACATCAGCACTGTCTAGTTCTAGTGGTTGTTGCGCTGGAGTGGTGGCTACTGTTTCATCTGCAACAATATTAACGACTGTTTCTGGCGCTTCTTCTTTCGATTCAGTGCTTTCAATAGGTGCAGCAGTCGTATTTGCAGCGATATGAGCTTCCTTAGCTTGTTCAGCGGCAAGTTTAGCCAAGCGACGACGTTCGCGTGGATCATTTGCAACACGAGTAGCAGGTGCTTCAGGTGGAGTTAGTGCCAATACAGGTGCAGGTTCAACTTCTTCAGTTTGCTTTTGAGTTGGAAGTTCAGCATCACGGGTTACGGGACGTTTTTCTTCAGCAACAGTTTCAAGCACTAAAGTATTTGCATATTGCTCAGCAAACTTTTGTAATGCACGATTAAATGTTGTCACCAAGCCGAATTGCTCAATCAAAATAGTACAATCTTCACCATATACATGACGAATCAGGCTACTCATCGTGTATTGAGCTAATGTTGGAATTTGTGACGGTACAACTTTAGGCACAACGGCTTTAGGCGATGATTGTGAATCACGATGACGACGACGTGAACGTGGATCATTGCTAGCACGTTTTACAGGTGCTGGAGCAGCTTCAGTTGATGTCACTTCTTCAACTTCTGTAGCCACTTGTTCTGTTTGAACAGGTTCAAGGACTTCAGTTTGCTCTACAGCAACAGGTGCTGTTTGAGTTTTTGTAACTGGCTTAGCCTGTTGTTGATTTAATGCAACAATTTCACTTTGACCTTGATCAATATTTACGATCAATGCTGTGTTGATTGGTTCTGCGCGAGGTGCATCAATCACATCAACTTTAATTTGTTGAGGACTCGCTACAGTTTCAGGTGTAGCGGCAGCAGTTTCATTTAAAACACTTTGGTCACGATGACGGTTTGGTCGATTTGGACGCTGTTGGTTATTGCGATCACGACGTGGCAACGCGCTTGTATCATTACCATGTCCAGCATCTTGATGCTGCTGTTGGTTTTGATGTTCTTGTGGTTGCTGACGTTTTTGCTGACGCTTTAACTCACGTTGTTCTTGACGTGATGGTTGCTCTTGACGAGAAGAAACTTGAACATTTTCTTCCTGCACTTGATTTTGTTGTTCATGTGCATGTGAATGATGTTCACGTTGTTCTTTATGTTTACGTTTCTTCGGATTTTGCGATTGATTTGGGCGATGAGCTTTTTCATCTTTCTCAAATGTTTCGCGTGCTTCTTGTTTCACGGGTGATTGTGAAATATAAGCATTATTGACGGTTGGTGCAGCAGTCTCAGTGATAGCAGCAGGTGTATTCATTTGACCAAACTGACCACGGCTGACTGCACCGTTATTAATCATTTGTTCAATTGCTGCGGCAGCATTTTGTGCAGAACGTGATTGATCAATCGTTTGTGCTTGCTTTTGAACGAATAAGTTCTCTAACCATGCGCAAGGGCTTGCTGATTTTTGTGCAACAGCTTGTTGTGCTTGCTTAGGTTGAGCAGCTTGTTGTTGAGTGGCTTTCTTTTGCTGTGCGGCTGCATTATTTTGTGCAGGTGCTGCATGGTGATGCTCTGCTTCTTCTAAATGCCATTCAGAAGACTCATAACCGAGTTGTTTTTCACTGTCACGGGTCGCTTCAGTACGTTCATAGCTTGAAGGCGCAAAGCCTGCTGGATTGTACTGAATTTCATAGTGTGGCGTTTCTAAATGTGGATGCGGCAAAATGGTGACACGCACATTGGAAGTTTGCTCCAGATATACAAGGCTGTGACGCTTTTCATTTAATAAGAATGCTGCGATTTCAACTGGAACTTCAACTTGAACTTCACCTTGACGCTCGCGTAAAGCAATTTCTTCGACCTTGCGCATAATCGAAAGTGACAATGAACGTAAGTCACGTACCATACCCGTGCCATGACAGCGTGGGCAAACGTAGCCAGTCGCTTCTTCTAAAGAAGGGCGTAAACGTTGACGGCTCATTTCCATGAGTCCAAAACGTGACAGTTGACCGAACTGGATACGTGCGCGGTCACTTTGCGTTGCTTCACGTAATTTCGCTTCAACCATACGTTGGTTACGGTCTTTGGTCATGTCAATAAAATCGATTACGACTAAACCGCCAATATCACGCAAACGAAGTTGACGTGCGATTTCTTCAGCTGCTTCCAAGTTGGTGTTTAAAGCAGTTTCTTCAACATCATGACCACGCGTTGATTTCGCCGAGTTAATATCGATTGAAACTAAAGCTTCAGTTTGGTCAATGACGATTGAACCACCAGACGGAAGTTTAACTTCACGTTCATAAGCGGTTTGAATTTGGCTTTCGATACCGAAGTGAGCAAATAGAGGCTCATTCAAGGTATAAGTTTTTAACTTATCAAGTTGGCGTGGCATGACTGCTTTTACGAAGTTATAGGCTTCGTTATAAGCTTGTTCACTATCAATCAGGATTTCTGCAACATCATCACGTAAGTAATCACGGATCGCACGTGTCACTACACCTGCTTCTTGGTGAACTAACATTGGTGATGGACCAGAACCTGCTGAACCTTGGATTTGAGCCCAAAGGTCAAGTAAATGTTGCAAATCAAGTTGCAATTCTTCTTGTGTACGACCAATACCCGCAGTACGAACAATGACGCTCATGCCACGAGGTACATTTAAAGAAGATAGAATTTCTTTGAGTTCTTCGCGCACAGAACCTGAAATCTGACGGCTAATACCGCCACCTTTCGGGTTGTTTGGCATAAGTACTAAATAACGGCCTGCAAGAGAAATAAAAGTAGAAAGCGCAGCACCTTTGTTACCGCGCTCTTCTTTTTCGACTTGAACCAATAATTCTGTGCCTTCAGTGATGAGTTCACGAATATTTGAAGTTTGACGAGGATCCGCTTTGAAATACGAGTTTGCAATTTCTCGCATAGATAAAAAGCCTTGACGCTGTGCGCCGTACTCAACGAAAACTGCTTCTAAAGAAGGTTCAACGCGAGTGACATGACCTTTATAAATATTTGATTTTTTTTGTTCACGAGTACGATTTTCTAAATCGAAATCGTAAAGACGATTACCAGTAATCAGTGCAACGCGAACTTCTTCGGCGTGGGTTGCATTAATCAACATACGTTTCATGGGTGTGACACCTAATAGTGATGCACACAAACAATCAGCCCGATACTTTTGAGCAAACATCAAATTGGCGCGATCAAGATTCAGAAGCAGCTTTGTACATGATGCTCTGAAACCACTGACTGTAAATATTCAGTTTGTGCTTTGATACGTTTATTTCGATGTCAGCAATAGTGCCTTAATCTTCAGTCTAATGATATTTCATCCATGTTTTGCATCTGTGAAATATCGTTAGACCCAGCATAATCAAAGTTCCTAGACGCTTCACTGGCGGGTGAGCGGTGCATTGGATGGTGACTTTCACTGTCATTAAGCATTGAAGTCGATCCACCTGGAAGTCTCGTGATACGGAATGATCATCGTATCTCTGCTTAGCAGTTCCAATGCATCAACGCTTTAGCCTGAATGCGACATCAGGGAGCAAATTGTCTGATGTGGATCAGTTTACGTTTAATAACCAACAAATTTGTTGGCAACATATTTTTTCTGAACAAACTGTATGTGCTGATGCACAATTAAACGCAACAGTTTGTCATTTTGCCGATATAATAAGCCTTCGGCGTCGGCATAATTCTTTAGGACCTATCCGAGTTATTGGTGAGTATCTCGTCGATTTAAAATTTTATCTAAATAAAATTTCTGATCTGATGCTCACTTACGGTGGTATCCGTGCGCTGAATATATCAAACCTTGCGGCATCTGCCTATGGGCTAAGTTTAGGTTTCTTGTGAAATAACTTAGCTAAATGATCAATTTTTAATCATATTTAGCAAATCTTGGATTAATCGAGCGTATGAATTCTACACAACAATGGCAAAGTGTCACTTGGTTTGACGTGGATGAGCATCAAGACGGGCAGCGAATAGATAATTTTTTATTTACCCGATTAAAAGGTGTTCCGAAAAGTCGAATCTACCGTTTGATTCGTGAAGGACAAGTACGTGTAAACAAAAAAAGAATAAAAGCAGAAACACGTTTGAATATTGGCGATCAGATTCGTGTCGCACCAATTCGTTATGAACAAAAGGATGAAAGTGCGGCACCAGTGAGTGATGGCGTGGCGCAAAGCCTGCTTAGTCGTGTGGTTTACGAAGATGAAGGCTTATTAGTAGTGAATAAACCGTCTGGGATTGCTGTTCATGGCGGCAGTGGTGTGGCTTATGGTTTAATCGAAGCCTTGCGTGCCGCAACAGGTAAAAAATACTTGGAACTGATCCATCGTATTGACCGAGATACTTCAGGCTTGGTCATGATCAGTAAGAAACGTAGTACCTTAAAACTGCTTCAGGATTTACTACGCGAGCATAAAATTCAAAAAACGTATGCGGCGATTGTCAAAGGACAAGTCAGTTTGGATCAGCAATTGATTGATGCGCCCTTATTACGTTATGAACTGGCGAATGGCGAGCGTCGTGTCCGTGTGACCAAAGACGGTAAGCCGAGTAAGACTGACTGGAAAGTGGTTGAACGTTTTAAGACAGCAACTTTGGTGCATGCGTCACCGCTTTCGGGACGTACCCATCAAATCCGTGTACATGGTTTAAGTATTGGTCATCCTTTAGTTGGGGATGATAAATATGGACATAACACAGACTATAAAGGCCCTGAAGCACGTCGTTTATGCCTACATGCCATGCGTTTAGACATTCCAAACTATCCAAGCATTGAAGCGCCAATGCCAGAAGATATGCAACAAGTGATCAATGAATTGAGAAAACAGAAATGAGTCAAAATATCGAACTGGTGATTTTTGACTGGGATGGCACTTTATTCGATTCGGTTGGACAAATCGTAGCAAGTCTGCAATATGCAGCACAGCAATTTGAGCAACCTTTAACGGATGATGCCGCAAAAAGTATCATTGGCTTGGGTTTGCCCGAAGTCATGCAAATCTTATTTCCGCAGGTTCCAGATTTGCAGCAAGATATTTTGCAATGTTATGCAGATCATTATGTTGCAAATTCAAAAGGCGATGCATGGTTTAGTGGTGTGGCAGAGTTGTTGGCTGACTTAAAACAACAAGGGATCAAGCTTGCAGTTGCGACGGGTAAAAGTCGTAAAGGTTTAGATCGTGTATTAAGTCAAACCAATAGTCATCAGATTTTTGATACTACTCGTGCAGCCAGTGAAACCAAGTCTAAACCTGATCCATTGATGTTGCAGGAGATTCTTGCTGAGTTGGATGTAGCAGTTGAATGCGCCATTATGGTGGGGGATACCAGTTACGATTTAGAAATGGCAGAAAATCTGAATATGCAACGTATTGGCGTCAGCTATGGGGTGCATAGTATTGAAACTTTGCAACAATACCAGCCTTTAACGATTGCTCATAATGTGCAGGATTTACATGCTTATTTGCAAACAATCTTAGAACGTGCAGCGATTAGTGAAAGTTAAGCGATTCACATTATTTGCAAAGATAAGATGGTGAGAAAGCTGATTTTCTCATCATCAATAATAACAATAGGGATAGCATGAGTCGTGCTATTCGATTACTGAATTTATTACAATTACTTCGACAATATCGTTCTCCAGTCACCGCACAAGTCGTTTTGGCTGAGCGTTTGCAGATCAGTCAGCGTAGCGTTTAACGTATGGTTAGCTGTCAATCAAATATTGGTTGAGCAAGTCAGAGTGTCGATTCGATCTCAAGTTAAAATTTTCTTTGATTATGTTGATGAACAGCAACGCACCAGTGCGAGAACAGTTTAGCTGTTTGCGCTTGGTTATTTTAATGACAAGATTGTGCTCGCTGCTTGGTGTGAATTACGCAATGATTTTCGAAATTTTCGACTTGATCGTATGCAAAATCT
Source organism: Acinetobacter sp. WCHA29 (assembly GCF_002165335.1). Lineage (NCBI taxonomy): Bacteria > Pseudomonadati > Pseudomonadota > Gammaproteobacteria > Moraxellales > Moraxellaceae > Acinetobacter > Acinetobacter sp. WCHA29. Next base: position 170,011 of record NZ_NHRQ01000001.1, on the reverse strand, counting down.
AAGTTTAAGCCAAGAACTCTATCCACAATTCAAACAACAACTTTTTCAACAATGGTGGACTCAGGAAGTATGCCGTTCGACTACTGACAAAAACTGACAATGTGAACGATTAAATTTTAATAACACCAATAAACAAGGAAATATAAAAAATGGAACTTAAATTTTATACAAATACTCAGTCTCGAGGTGTGGTTGTTGATTGGTTGCTCATTGAACTGGGGTTGCCTGTGAGCGAATAGAGGCAGCATCGACCAACAAAATGTTGGGTGTAGAGATAAAATCTGATTAGAAAATGTTTGTTGGCTATGGTGATTATCAAGAAGCTTATCACGCCTTTATTCAGGGTTTAAATGAGGCTGATCCATATTTATGCGGGCAACAATTTACCACAGTAGATATGATGGTTGCAGCAATGCTATTTTGGCAGTTGAAAATTGGTCAAATACAGATTCATCCCGTAGTAGAATGATATTTAGAAAATATAAAACAGCGTGAAAGTTATCAAAAATTTGTGGCGTTTTTTAGTGAGCAAGCCTAAGTAGACAAACTCAAAGCTGGTTTAAATCGGCTTTTTTCTTAGCTTGCATAAAGTGCTAACTGTTCTAGTTCGAAAACTTGTCTAATTTCTTCCAAAAATTGTTCTGCTGCTTGGCTTGGTGAGGTGCGATGGAAACTCATAAATACATCGAGACTCGGCAGAGGGTGGTTTAATGGACGAACAGCGATTTGATCCGTCGCAAGCGCTTGCATATAAGAAGGTAAAATCGCGCAGCTCGAACCACTCTGTACTGCTTGAATACATTCAGCGATCGTGTTGGTTTCGTGGACCGATTTAAATTTAATTTGATGCTGATCTCTGTATTTCAGAATCGTTTGAGCCAATGGTTGAGAAAGTTTATGTGATAGGATGGTCAGTTCTAATCCATTCAGTTGTTCAATATTTAATGCATTAAACTCCACTAAAGGATGCTGTTTCGGCAAGATAAAAATTAACGGTTCTTTCAAAACCAATTGACTGGCAAAATATTCATTTTGAAAGTCTTGATTAATAAAAATAATGTCTAAATCACCTTTTTTTAATTCTGCGATTTGATCACTTTCTTTTAAGTTTAATGTGTTGATTTGCAGTTTAGGTGTCTTGACACGTAACCTAGGGAAAATATAGGGAAAAATTCTAATTTCAGCAGAAGGTAAAAATCCGATTCTTAGGCATTGTACTTTTGCTGCCGCAACTTGTCGCGCCATAGTAATGGCTTTGTCCGCTTGAGTTAAGGTTAAGCGTGCTTGTTCTAAAAAAACCAGACCTTCCTCAGTCAATTCAACTTTACGTTTGGTGCGATAAAATAATTGAACACCAATATCATCCTCTAAATCTTTGATTTGTTGGCTTAAAGAGGGTTGAGCTGTATGCAGTTTTACCGCAGCCTTACTGAAGCTTAATTCCTCAGCAACAGTAATAAAGTAACGTAAATGGCGTAATTCCATTAGACTGATCCAAATATGTCTTACTATTATTGTAATAGTATGAGTGTTAGAAAGTACTTCTCGATGTGTATTATATAATAGCTGTTTTTTTAAACAATATACTTTCTCTTAAAATATAAAAAATGTATTAGAGAAATAAAAAAACTATATAAGGTATATAGTGGAAAAGTTTGATATGTTCCCTAAAATTGTATTGACTCGACTGGATAAAATCAGCATAACTAACAAGCTTATGTTAGGATCAAGTTCGATTGTTTAGAGACAGTTAAACCCTCTAAAAAAATCATACAATTAGATTGATTTTAAAAGTTAGAGTAAAGGACTGCTCATTATCCCAATCCTATCGGAATTTTGTGCGATTCAATTCCAGCAAAGAAGAAGTACATGAAAGATAAGCCGACATTAACCTATCAATTGCCGACCCAATCTTGCTTGAGCCATACTTGGGGGAAACCTCCGTTTCCACATGAACCTTCTGATCATTGTGGTATTGATCGTTTTTATAATTTAGAAAAACCGCTTACACCGTTTGACCGTAAAGGTTTATTTAAATGGCTAGCGACACGAAAATCTTATACTTGGAATGTTGATCGCGCACATGAAGCTAATTTGCGTAATCAAATGCTTGAGTTACCACAAAATAGACTACACGCAGATTTAAATAATTGGCAGATTTGGTTTGTAGGACATGCAACCGTTCTCATCCAAATAGGCCCTTACAACTTCTTAACCGATCCTGTCTGGTGTGACTATGTGAGCCCAAAGCAAGGTCAAGGCCCGCAACGAGTTTGCCCAGCAGGCATCGCTTTAGAAAAGCTTCCAACGATTCATGCAGTACTACTAAGCCATAATCATTATGACCATATGGACTTGGCAACGTTGGAGTGGCTGCATCAGAAATTTAAAATGCCGATTTATACGGGTTTAGGTAATGGTTACTACTTAGCAAAACATTTACATGTGATTGAAATGGATTGGTGGCAAGAGATTCCTTTTCATGACGAAATCAAGATAGCCTATACCCCAGCACAACATGCTTCTGGACGTGGGGCACGGGATCAAAATAGAGCTTTATGGGGTGGTTTTTCGCTTCTAGCAAAGACAGGACATTGTTTCTTTGCGGGTGATACAGGTTACGCAGGGCACTTCAAACAAATACATGAGCGATATGGTGATGCACGTATTGCACTATTACCCATAGGTGCTTATGAGCCACGAAAGTTAATGCGATATGTGCATATGAATCCACAAGATGCTTTTCACGCGCATTTAGATTTGCATGCGCATCGTTCATTGGCCATTCATTTTCGAACTTTCCAACTTACTGATGAAGATCGCAATGCTCCTGAACATGAGTTACAACAAGCAATGAAATCTTCATCTAAATTAGTTAATCCATTTTATTGTATTCGTGAAGGACATTTCATTCGGGCTTAGTGTGAGTCTTTGCGTTGAGGCACCAGATTGAAATCAGCGAAAGACTCCCTAATGCAATATTCATCACGACGGGATTAAATGCTTGGTAAATTTGATTTGGGTAAATGAATAGAATCAAAATAAATAACCCAACTAAACTCAAAATGCTGAGCCAGTGCAAATATTGATGTCTTATAAACAGAAAGAGAATACCAAAAATGACCTCGCCAATCCCTGAAAGCGAGACTAAGCATGGTATATACACATCAGGAATATGTAATTGTTGCCAAACGTATTGTTCACCCTCTACCTGAAAAATTAATTTAGGAATTAAACCTTGATAAATCCAAAGAAAGGCAATAATCAGCTGACAGAATTTTAAAATCTGTGCAATTGTAAGTTCAGCATTTCTCATCTTAAAACATCATCCAATAAAAAATGCTGTTTATCACTTGCTTGAATCACATAACAATCCTCCGAACAAGATAATATTATGGCTTTGAATCAGTTGATCTAATTGTTTTGACATGATTATTTTTCTATAAGAGATTGACTAAATTGTTACCCAATTCCATCAAAAAAGCCATCCGAAGATGGCTTTTTATTTGGATGTTTTAGGGTTTAAAGAAAGCTTGGTAAGTGACGAGCAGGGTCAGTCTCACGGGCGGCTTGCGCATCAGCAACAGTCATACCAAGTGCTTTTGCAACACCTTCGCCATAAGCAGGGTGGCAAGCATAGCAGTTTCGGATATGACGATACTTGATAAAGTCCAACGCATCACCCATCGCGCGTGCTGTATTGCCAAATAAGGCATCTTGCTGTTCAGGTGTCATTAACTCGAACAAGGCACGAGGTTGACTGAAGTAGTCATTATCATCTTCACGATAATCCCAGAAGTCTGCATCGCCATTGATTTTCAATGGTGGTTCTTTGTATTGCGGCTGCTCTTGCCATTGACCGAAGCTGTTTGGCTCATAATGTGGTAAACCACCATAGTTGGCGTCGATACGGCCTTGACCATCGCGGTGATTACTGTGAACAGGGCAGCGAGCAGCATTCACTGGAATTTGTTGATAGTTCACGCCTAAACGGTAACGTTGCGCATCCGCATAGTTAAATAGGCGTGCTTGCAACATACGGTCAGGTGAAACACTAATACCTGGTACTAAGTTACTTGGTGCAAAAGCAGATTGTTCAACATCTAGGAAGAAGTTTTCAGAGTTGCGATTAAGTTCAAACTCACCGACCTCAATCAATGGATAATCACCATGCGGCCAAACTTTGGTCAGGTCGAATGGATGGTAGGGCACTTTCTCCGCATCCTGTTCTGGCATAACCTGAACAAAAAGCGTCCATTTTGGATAATCACCATTTTCAATCGCATCGAATAAATCACGTTGATGGCTTTCACGGTCTTTCCCTACAATGCTTTCGGCTTCAGCATCAGTCAGATTTTTAATGCCTTGTTGCGTTCTAAAGTGGAATTTCACCCAGAAACGTTCATTGGCTGCATTAATGAAGCTATAGGTATGACTACTAAAACCATGCATATGTCGGTAGCTAGCAGGGATACCGCGATCTGACATTACAATCGTGACTTGATGCAGGGCTTCTGGCAATAAAGTCCAGAAATCCCAATTATTGGTAGCACTGCGTAGATTGGTTTTTGGGTCGCGTTTTACTGCTTTGTTGAGATCTGGGAATTTGCGTGGATCACGTAAGAAGAATACAGGGGTATTATTACCTACCATATCCCAGTTACCTTCTTCAGTATAAAATTTTAAGGCAAAACCACGAATATCTCGTTCAGCATCCGCTGCGCCACGTTCACCTGCAACCGTGGTAAAACGAGCAAACATTTCTGTTTTTTTGCCGATTTCGCTAAAGATTTTAGCGCGAGTATATTGAGTAATATCATGGGTAACTGTAAATGTACCGAATGCACCAGAACCTTTAGCGTGCATACGACGTTCAGGAATCACTTCACGGACAAAGTTGGCAAGTTTTTCATTTAGCCATAAATCTTGGGCTAATAAAGGACCCCGAGCACCTGCTGTCATACTATTTTGATTATCCACCACGGGTGCACCAAAATCAGTGGTTAAGTGGCTATAAGGACATTTTTTATCGTCTTGGCTCATGTTCTATCTCCATCAAGATGACCTGTGAGCTGGGTCATCCGAACTGTTTGACCGTTCAAAGATATGAATGTTCAACCTTATCAGCTACAAAATGGGTATCAAAAATGAAGATGCCTAAACTGATTTGTAATGATGTGGTTTACATCCGTTGTATTTTTACTCTAGATTGATGAAAGTTTTTTTTCCAATGGATTAAAGTTGATGTCATAAATGCTTTATCCGATTGAAGCTGTTTAAATCTTAAATGTGGCAATGAGAATTGTTGAGCAATAAATTGTTAAAATTTGAAAAAGTCCCATTAAAATAACCAATTAAAGGGAGTTGAATAGTTCGTTAAGGGTAATTTTATAATCAACTCCCAAATTCAGCTTGTATGCTCATATATAAAAACAGGAGGTTTTTCACCTGTTGCAGTTGTGTAAAGGCATCCTTGAAAGGATGCCCTAGTTATTTTCTAGGCACTGACCAAACGATTTGATTTGACCATATCTGCAAGACCATGCGTTTTAAAGTAGTGTTCAAGCCAACTTTTAATGACCAGAGGGTTATTCATGTGTAAAACATCGTCTAAGAGTTGTTTTGCATCACTCATTGGGACATGACAAATCGCTTTACGAACTCTTAATATATTGCTAGAACTCATAGAAAGTGTATTGAAACCCATCGCCATCAGTAGAATGGCAGATAATGGATCTCCTGCCATTTCACCACAGACACTGACTGGTTTTTGATAGATATGACAATCTTCTACTAAACGGTTTAAAGCACGTAAGACAGACGGATGAAAGTGCGAATATACGTTAGCTACATGAGGATTGTTACGATCAACAGCCAATAAATATTGGGTTAAGTCATTGGAACCAACTGAAAAGAAGTCGACCAGCTCAGCAAACTCACCAATTTGTAAAAGTACACTCGGTACTTCAACCATGATCCCAATTTTAGGCTTAGTGATTTTGACTTGTTCTTCTTCTTGTACAGCTAACCAGTCTCGTTCCAACAGATACAAGACTTCTTCAACTTCACTGACACTTGTCACCATCGGTAACAAAATATGCAAATTATTCAAACCAATACTAGCTTTTAGCATGGCACGGATTTGCGCTGAGAAAATTTCAGGGTGATCCAGAGTAAAGCGTAGACCACGCCAACCTAATGCCGAGTTTTCTTCTTCAATACTAAAATAAGGCAAATCTTTATCCGCACCGATATCGAGAGTTCGCATAATCACGGGCTTATTGGCAAAATGGCTCAACTGCTGACGATAGATGGCACGTTGTTCTTCTTCACCTGGGAATCGTTCGCGTAGCATGAACGGAATTTCGCTGCGATATAAACCAACACCTTTCGCACCACGTTGCACGCCACGAACAACGTCAATCATCAAACCTGTATTTACGAATAAAGGAATAGAGATACCATCAGGTGTAATCGCATCTTTGGTTTCATATTGCTTCAAATCTTTAGCGATTTGCTCTTCTTCTTTCTGGACTTCTTTATATCGTTGACGTAATCGACGTGGTGGGTTAACAAAAACACGTCCCTGATAGGCATCGACAATCATCTCAATGTCATCAAGGGTGTTGATTGGCAATTCGGTGACACCCACAACGGTTGGAATCCCCAGAGCGCGTGCCACGATTACCATGTGTGAATTGGCAGCGCCTTCAGAAGTCACAATCGCAGCGATTTTATCAACAGGAAGTTCAACTAAAGCCGCCGTACTAATTTCTTCACCAATTAAAATACTGTCTGGGCTAAGTTCACGATGGCTGGAATCCGCCTCCTGTAGGCAGGCCAAAATGCGCCGTCCCAAGTCCTTAAGGTCAGAAACCCGTTCACGCAGGTAGTCATCTTCCATTTGTGCAAACAGCGCCACATGCTTGTCAATGACTTTACGCACCGCACCTTGTGCCCAACTGCCTGCACGAATGTGATCTTTAATCTCACTTGGTAAGGCATTTTCATCTAACATCCGCAAGAACACGCTAAATAACGCACGTTCTTCTGACATCAATGAGTCTTGCATTTTCTCATCTAAAGATTGGATCTCTAAACGTACCGCAGCAATCGCTTGATCTAATAGGTCGAGTTCATCACTGATATCTTCAGCTTCACGATCGGGAATTGCAGCAAGATCGGCTGGGGGATAGAGCACGATGGCGCGACCTAATGCAATCCCTCCAGCACCTGAAACCCCTTGGAAGGTTTTGTAAGATGAACCACTCGTTGGTTTGCGGAAAACATCAATATTTCCGACCGCATGTGCATGGGCAATTACCCCTGAGAGTTGCGCACATAAAGTAACGAGAAATGATTCAGCCGCTTCACTAAAGTCTTGAGGTTCTTTATTTTGAACAACTAAAACGCCCATCACTTTACGGCGATACATCACGGGTACGCCAAGAAATGAGTTAAATAGCTCTTCACCTGTTTCAGGCAAATAAGCAAAGCGTTCATGCTTAGGTGCGTTATCTAAGTTTACAATTTCTTCACGGTTACCGACTAAACCGACGAGACCTTCACCAACACTCAAAGAAACATGTCCAACAGCTTCAGGTTTTAAACCTTTTGAAGCCATGAGCACATAGCGTTTATTTCGTTCATCCAATAAATAAATGGAGCATACATCGACATGCATCGCTTCAGCCACATGATTGACCATAATGTCCAAAGAATCATGCAAACTGACGGACGCATTAATTTCTTGCACAATGCGTCTAAGCGTGTCGAGTTGCATGTTTGACATGGATGTTTACTCCAATTTATAAATCGTTATCGGTCTAGTTATAACAGCTCTATGATCAAAAATCATTGCTTAAAGTGATGATTTGTTGACGATTAACGCTACGGTAATTGTAAACACAACTCCATCATGGCTCTGCGGTAAACATCTCTTTTGAAGTTCACTACTTGACCTAATGGATACCAGTAACTCACCCATTGCCATTGATCGAACTCGGGTGGGTCTGATAGATTTAACTGAATATGATGCGGCGATGCCGTTAATTTCAGTAAAAACCACTTTTGCTTTTGTCCAATACATACCGGATCAGAATCTGACCGAATGTACCGATGGGGCAAACGATAACGCAGCCAACTTTTAGTCTGCGCTACTATTTGGACGTGTTCGGGCAATAAACCGACTTCTTCTCTCAGTTCACGATAAAGTGCCTGTTCAGGGGTTTCTCCAAACTGGATACCTCCTTGTGGAAATTGCCAAGCATTGTGACCAATGCGTTTTGCCCATAAAACTTGTCCGTCATCGTTTGCCAAAATGATCCCGACGTTGGGTCGGAAACCTTCTGAATCGATCATTTGGCTACCTAAATTTTCTCTATATCGTTGACTTTGATCTCGGGGACAGTCACTCTTCACGTCCAACTCGAAAAAGGTCAAAGTAAAATGTTTAAAATTGCTATGATCTTAACGAATTTTTAGTCACTTACGGAAATAGATTTACGTTTTTTTTCTTTAATTTGCATTTAAATGAGCATTTATATGAAATTGGCTTTGTTTGATTTAGATCACACCCTGTTAAATACCGATTCTGACCACTCATGGGGTGAGTTTTTAGTGAATGAAGGTTTGGTTGATCCAGTTCATCATCGTCAAATGAATGATAAATTCTACGAGGACTATAAGGCAGGACAACTTGATCCGATTGCCTATAACGAATTTGTCTTTGAATTTTTGACCAAGCATGACAATACTTATTTAACTGAACTACACCAGTTGTTTATGCAAAAAGTGATTCGTCCCCAAATGCGTCCGAAAGGTTTTGATGCAATTAAAAAGCATCAAGATTTAGGTCATGCGATTGTTGGGATTACTGCAACCAGTGATTTTATTACGGCTCCGATTTTTCGTGAATTTGGTATTACTGAAATTATTGCCACCAATGCCGAAGTTCTTGATGGGAAGTATACGGGTAAGGTGACAGGTTTACCTTGTTATCAGAAAGGTAAGCTTGCTCGTTTAGATCAATGGTTACAGGGAAGAGCAGTTGATGAGTCTTGGGCGTATTCAGATTCAATCAATGATCGTTTTTTGCTTGAATATGCAACCCATGCAATTGCAGTGAATCCTGATGATCGTTTAGAAAAATTGGCGCAAGATCAAGATTGGGATATTCAAGACTGGTCGATCGTATCCGTATAATCTTTACTTTGCTCACATAGTACTTATTATGTTAGAAGAATAGGTATTATGTGAATCGGAAATATCGTGAATAATAAGAATTTAGAGCGTAGACGATATCGCCGCTCAGATTGGGGTGAACAGTTCCTTAGCCAAGGTTTTGATGCCTTGATTAGTGAATTGTTATTCTATTTGATTATCCTTTTATTTGGGGGTGCAATAGGCGGCATTATTTTTGCCTGCATAACGTTTGGATTTGGCGCATTATTTTTGGTTTTACCCTTTGTGATGCTGCTTTATTATGTTGTTAGGAAATTTGTGAAAAAATAAAAAATGAATGATCAACACCATGAGTTGAGTGAAAAATAAAAATTATTTATCTGATCCATTCAATTTATTGTTATAACACTACTGAATTTATGTCGGGGGTGTTATGAAAAAACAACAAATTAAACTGCCAAAACAACTTTGGACAGAAGACTGCATTGATCTTACTCGGCATAGTTATCAAGGTAAGTTACTGACAAAAACCGAAGGTTTTAAATTAGGAAAAGCGCAACGTCAAAAAGTTTCACGTGAACAGTTGTCACAACTATCGCAACGACCTAAAGGTCTAACGGCTTTAAATATTTATGATTGGAGTAATCAAGGACGTTTAGAGCGGCTTAAGCCGATTCGTGCAAAACGTATGAGTGTTTCTCCATTTACCTATTATCGTGGTATGCCTTCTTTAATGTTGTTTGATCAAGCATGGGAGCAGTTTAACTCAGGTTTATTCCAGCAAATTTGTGGGGATTGTCATTTAAGCAATTTTGGTGGTTTTGCTAGCCCTGAACGTAATCTGTTATTTGGAATTAATGATTTTGACGAAACTTTAGTTGCGCCATTTGAGTGGGATTTAAAACGTTTAGCAACCAGTTTTGTGATTGCAGCACGTGATATTGATCTTGCTGATAAAGTCGGTTTAAAAGCCATTAAAACTATGCTAAATAGTTATCGCCAACATCTACTGCAAAATACTGAATTATCACCGTTACAAGTTTGGTATGACAAAGTCGATGCCAGTACGTTGTTAGAAAATACGGAATGTCGAAAACTGAGAAAGAAGCGAGAGAAGCATCTTGATTCAGCACAAAAAAGAAATGCACATTCTGTTTTACCAAAGTTAACTGAAAAAAATGAGGATACGGGTTTTAGGTATTTTATTGATGACAAGCCACTTTTATGGCACCCCCAAACAAATGAACCTTTTGCCCACAATCTTGATCAATTCTTTTCGTGTTATCGAGATTCATTGAAATTTGATCGACAAGTTTTATTTGATCGTTATCAACGCACAGACGTTGCACTCAAAGTGGTTGGGGTGGGGAGTGTGGGTACACGCTCTGCTGTTGCGCTGTTTCAAGATGCAGATCGTGAACCGTTAATTTTACAGATGAAAGAAGCCAGCCCCTCTATTTTAAGTCCATTATTCCCTGAAAAAGTGAAGCATGAAGGTGAGCGAGTCATTCATGGTCAACAATTAATGCAGGCTGCTAGTGATATCTTCTTAGGATTTTCTACATTAGATAAACATTTCCACATCCGTCAGCTTAGAGATATGAAGATTTCTGTGGATTTAACAGATATGGATGACGAATATTTTTATGAATATGCTGAAAGTTGTGGCTTAGCGTTGGCGCATGCACATGCAAAATCTGGTAATGCCGATGTTTTGATGGGCTATCTAGGTGAAGGCAACAAGATTGTAGATGTTTTGCAAGAGTATGCCATGCGATATGCTGAGCGCAATTTGAATGATTATCAGCAATTTATGAACGAAATAGCAGATGGCAAGCTTCAAATCGCTGGGGATGAAGCACTTTAAAATAAGTAGCCAGTTATAGATTTAACGAAATAATTCAAAAGGGTCGAAACATGTTTAAAAAAATGATGTCAAGTTTAGGTATTCAAGGGGTAACTGTAGAAACGCATTTGCATAATCCAACTTTACAAGCGGGTGGAACATTAGAAGGGGAAATTAGTTTTAAAGGCGGCTCATCTGATAAAGAAATCAATAGTTTGTATTTACAATTGATGACCATCGCCGAAGTTGAGTCAGGGGATCATGAATTTAATCAACCTTTGATTTTGGATCAGTGGTTAATCAGTTCAAATTTTTTATTAGCTGCACATCAATCCCATCATATTCCATTTACGATGCAAATCCCATATGAAACGCCTATCACTGAAGTTTCTTGTCGCCGTAATGGGACTCGCGTTTGGATCAATACACATATGGATGTTGATTGGGGACTAGATGCAACTGATCGTGATTATTTAAGTGTGTTACCCACACCAACCATGCAAGTGTTTTTACAAGCAATGCAACAATGTGGTTTTGTCTTATCGAGTGTCGATGTAGAAAAAGGACAACTCACGGCACGTAATTTTCGATCAACCATTGGTTGCTACCAAGAATTAGAGTTTGTTTCTTCACATCTGTTCAGTGGCTTTAATGAGGTCGAAGTATCATTTGTTGCAGAAGCACATCAAACGCATGTGATGTTAGAAGTGGATCGAACTTTGCGTTCAGATCAGCTATTGACGATGACACTTTCAAATCAGCAATTAGATGTGGGTCAAGTGACGCAACAAATTCGCCGTTTGTTAAAAATAGGATAATCTATATCGTCGATGCCTCCCATAATTATTGGGAGGTTTTAATGTCATATAACTGTCATCTTTTGTTCTTAAGATGACAGTATGAAAATAAAAACAAATCAGGAAGAACATACTTCCAACATGCTTAATGCATTACTCAAATTAGAACGCCAGCAACCGATGATAAAAACACGCTGGATTATCCTGCCGATTTTAGTCTTACTGCTCATGTATAGCTGGCAAAAGCAGATCTTTACCGCTTGGGTTTTACTCCCATTAATATGGACAATTAGTGTTTTAAACCATGTTTTGATCGCCAAGACTCGAAGGAATAAATTAGAGAAGATTGAGCAACTCAACATTGATCCAATATTTTGGAATAAATTAAAACAACAATATCCCGAACTGAGCTTAAAACAACGTCGGCTGATTGAACTTGGATTTAAGGATTATTTGGCATTACATGTGATGCAAAAACAAGCCTATGCCATGCCTTCACATGCAGTCGATGCTTTATGGCATGTGATGTTGCAATATCCGATCCAGTATCAGCAATTATGTGAGCAAACCATAGGTCGAACGTTGAATCATAGCCCTTATGACGGAACAACGAGACCAGAAGAACAAGCAAAGCAATTATTTGAAGCTTGGAAATATAGCTGTATGTTACATGGATATAATCCAAGCAATACGATGCAATTGCCACGACTATTTGCGGTTGATCAGGTGTTGGGTTGGGAAAATGGACAATCGTTTAAACTGGAGCAAATGACTAAAGATTTTGCAAAATATATGCAAGATCAATCATCATCTTCATCCAGTTGTGGCAGTAGCTGTAGCAGTTGTGGCGGAGGCGGTGACTAACTTAGCTTTAGCTAGCCTAGCCAAGTTGCATCATATTGATTAATTCTTCCGCTGCTTTAGATTGAATCCGTGCAGGATGCCACACCATACCCAGTTGACGTTGCATATCGAGATTCAGATCAAGTTGTTTTAAATCTTGATTCACCAACGTTTTAGGTAATACCGACCAACCTAAACCAATAGAAACTAACATCCTGATTGATTCTAAAGGATTGTTGCTCATGCTGATTTTAGGTTTTAAGCTCTTTTTTTCAAACTCTGCTAATGTGATTTGACTGGTATAAGTGTGTGCTGCGGGTAAAAGGCTAGGATAAGCAATCAAATCTTCTAATTTAAGTTGTGATTGTTGCGCTAAAGGATGAAAAGGTGAGGTCACAAAAACCAAAGGATCATTCCAAATCGTCAAGTAGCTTAGTCGTTCATCTCCAATGGGAGGGAGGGTTAAAAAGGCCAGTTCGAGTTCACCTGCTAAAACTTGTTCATGCGCCTGTTCTGAGTCTACAAAATGCACATCTAAAGTGACTTGTGGAAAAGATTGTACAAAAGCTTTCAGTGGGTCTGCGAGATGATGCAATCCGATATGATGACTCGTCCCAATTTTTAAACGACCCTGTACCTGATTCTGCTCATGACTCAGCGTATGATGAATTTCACCTAATTCATTGAGCCATGTTCTCACTTTCGGTAATAAAGAATGTGCTGCATGGGTCGGTTGAATACCGCGTCCTGCGGATTCAAATAGTTTTACTCCAAAATATTCTTCAAGCGTATGAATTCGTTTGGTCACCGCAGGTTGAGTAATAAATAATTGTTCTGCTGCAATCGAAATTGATCCTGTTTCCATCACTTTTAAAAATGCTTCAAATGCAGCAAGATTCATACAGGCTTACTCAAATAACTTTAAAATATGTGCTCAGATATTGATGTTGAAAATTAGAAATAATTCCAAACTTTTTCATGGAAGAAAAAGGCAAAAGCTTGTACGGTTGGTTCAATTAAACTTAAGGTTGCAGCCATGATTAAATTTCCCGTAATCATATAGGCAACTATCATCGCAACACTAATATGCATGATGTAGTAACTCAAGGTTTTTTTTAAAGTCCGTCGATTGTTAATCACGAATTGCTGAATGTTTGCCATATCGCGCACCATTTCAAATTCTATTTAATTAAATAGTAATGATTATCATTTAAGAAGTAAAAAAGAAATTTCTACTCTCGATGATCGAACTTTTAGATAGATAAGCATTTATCTCTTTATTGAAAAAAATTGATGCACAAATGAATTATTTATTCCAAAAAGTTTGATAACTAATAAAAATGATAAATTAGATTTATGTGAAAGCATTGCTATAATAAATTTAAGATTTAGTTACCCAGTCCTATGACAAGCACGTTGGAGAGCTACGACATGGCAGGCAAGACATTATATGACAAATTATGGGATGACCATTTAGTTAAGCAACGTGATGATGGTTCAAGCTTGATTTATATTGATCGTCATTTATTACATGAAGTGACTAGCCCTCAAGCATTTGAAGGCTTACAACTTGCTGATCGTCAGCCATGGCGTTTAAGTGCCAATGTCGCAACACCTGACCATAACGTTCCAACTTCTAAAAAAGAGCGTGAGCAAGGCATTGCTGGAATCGAAGATGATACCTCTCGTATCCAAGTCCAAACTTTAGATGATAACTGTAAGACTTTTAATATCGTTGAATTTGGTATTAATGACATTCGTCAAGGTATCGCCCACGTGGTAGGACCAGAGCAAGGTTTAACTTTGCCGGGTATGACCGTGGTCTGTGGTGACTCACACACAGCTACACATGGCGCATTTGGTTGTTTAGCACACGGTATTGGCACGTCAGAAGTTGAGCATGTGTTAGCAACTCAATGTTTAGTACAGAAAAAATCGAAAAACATGCTTGTTCGTGTCGATGGTGTATTAGGCAAAGGCGTGACGTCGAAAGATGTTGTTTTAGCAATTATCGGCAAAATTGGAACGGCTGGTGGTACAGGCTATGCCATTGAATTTGGTGGTCAAGTGTTCCGTGATATGTCGATCGAAGGGCGTATGACCGTATGTAACATGGCAATCGAAGCGGGTGCGCGCGTAGGTATGGTTGCTGTTGATGACAAAACCATCGCTTATGTGAAAGATCGTAACTATGCGCCTAAAGGTGAGCAGTGGGATCAAGCCGTAGAATACTGGAATACCTTACATTCAGACGAAGATGCTGTATTTGATGCAGTCGTCGTATTGAATGGTGCTGAGATTGAGCCACAAGTGTCTTGGGGAACTTCTCCAGAAATGGTGATCCCTGTTTCGCAAGCAGTACCGACTTTAGAACAAGCAAAAGATGATGTTCAGCGTAATGACTGGACTCGTGCTTATCAATATATGGGTTTAACTGCTGGTCAAGCGTTGTCTGATATTCAATTAGATCGTGTCTTTATTGGTTCATGTACCAATTCTCGTATTGAAGATATTCGTGCTGCGGCAGATGTCGTGAAAGGGCGTAAAGTTGCATCTAGTATTAAACAGGCGATGATCGTTCCGGGTTCAGGTTTGGTGAAGCAACAAGCAGAACAAGAAGGCTTGGATCAAATTTTCTTGGAGGCTGGTTTTGAATGGCGTGAACCAGGTTGTTCAATGTGCTTAGCAATGAACGCTGATAAATTACAACCAGGTGAACATTGTGCATCTACTTCGAATCGAAATTTTGAAGGTCGTCAGGGTAACGGTGGTCGTACACATTTGGTGAGCCCAGCAATGGCTGCAGCGGCTGCAATTGCAGGTCATTTTGTTGATGTACGTTCATTCTAAAGGAGCAAAATCATGAAAAAATACACTGTAGAACAAGGTATTGTTGCACCTTTAGATCGTGCAAATGTTGATACTGATTTAATCATTCCAAAACAGTTTTTGAAGTCAATTAAGCGCACAGGTTTTGGCGACAACTTATTTGATGAATTGCGTTATTTAGATGAAGGTTATTTAGGGCAAGATATTAGCAGACGTCCAATTAACCCTGAATTTGTGTTGAATAAACCGCGTTATCAAGGTTCAACGATTTTATTGGCCCGTACTAACTTTGGTTGTGGTTCTAGTCGTGAACATGCGCCTTGGGCTTTGAATGAGTATGGTTTCCGTACCGTGATCGCGCCAAGCTTTGCCGATATTTTCTTTAATAACTGCTTTAAAAATGGCATGTTGCCTGTGATTTTATCTGAAGAGATTGTTGATCAGTTATTCAAGGAATGTGCTGAAACAGAAGGTTATCAATTGACCATCGATTTAGAAGCTCAGGAAGTGCGCACGCCAACAGGTGAAGCATTTAAATTTGAAATTGATCCATTCCGTAAGCACTGCTTATTAAATGGTTTGGATGATATTGGCTTAACTTTGCAAGTGGCAGATGATATTCGTGCCTATGAAGAAAAAGCCAAACAGGCGCGTCCTTGGGTGTTTCAAGAGATAGAAGCTTAAGTTTTATTTATATCTCATCAATATAAACATAGCTTAATGTTTTAGTACATTTTAAATATAGCCATAGCGCGGACATGGAACTCTTGCTAACATGCGAGTAGATATATTCGCTTGCATGTTTGCATGATATAGGACTGGGCTTGAATAATGAAAAGAAGACTCCCTCGCAGTATTTTGCTGTGTTTAGGTGTTGGTATGACATTAACCGCATGTCAGAATTCTACGAATATGGTTGATCAGGTTCGTATTGCCCAAAATACAGTAGGCAATAAAGCAGAAAATGCAACTTTGTATTGTTCAGGCGTCGAAAATTGTGAGTTTGAACGAATCAATGATATTGCCGTGATCGATGCCAAATCGCACCGTATTAGCCAACAGGCGATGGAGCAAGGGATTGTACGATTGCATGGTTCGGTTTTTAGTAGAAAACAACAAGTCTACTTAAATGTACCAGCCAAACAATATGAAGTAGTCATTCGCTTTTATCCTATTTCACCAGACCGAGCTGAAACCTTCCATGTGATTCATGCGTTCAAGCCGCATCAAAGCTATACCTTTAAAATGTACCGAGACCGTGCATATCGTTCGGGTAGTTTATTAAATGTTTCTATACCTGAACCCTTATGTGTGGATTTGCAACAAGAACAGCATACGATTCGTCGATTCTGTCGCCCATATGATGTGAGCACAGGTTTGGGTGAATTTGTTGAGAAAAAGATTTAATCGGCTTGCAGTATGAACGCTGCATATATGAAACTGGAAGAATAAATGTCTAAACATATTTTAATTTTAGCAGGCGATGGTATCGGTCCTGAGATTGTTGGTGCAGCTGAGCAAGTACTAACTAAGGTGAATCAAAAATTTAATTTAGGTTTGACATGGGAACATGGTTTGTTGGGTGGTTCTGCGATTGATGCACATGGTGAACCTTACCCAGCTGTCACTAGTGAACAGGCGAAAAAAGCCGATGCAATCTTGTTGGGTGCGGTTGGTGGACCTAAATGGGATACCATTGAACGTTCGATTCGTCCAGAACGTGGTTTGCTTAAAATTCGTAGCGAATTGAATTTATTCGCAAATTTACGTCCTGCGATTCTTTATCCACAATTGGCTGATGCTTCAAGTTTGAAGCCAGAAATCGTTGCAGGTTTGGATATCCTCATTGTTCGTGAATTAACGGGGGGGATCTACTTTGGTCAACCACGTGGTATTCGCGAATTAGAAAATGGCGAAAAACAAGGCTATAACACTGATGTTTATTCAGAAAGTGAAATCAAGCGTATCGCCAAAGTTGCATTCGAGTTAGCAGGCTTGCGCGGTGGCAAAGTATGCTCGGTTGATAAAGCCAATGTATTGGAAGTGACTGAATTGTGGAAGCAAACGGTTACTGATTTACAGCAAGCACAATATTCAAATATTCAACTCTCACATATGTATGTTGACAATGCCGCAATGCAGTTAGTGCGTGCACCAAAGCAGTTTGATGTGATCGTTACAGGTAATTTATTTGGTGATATCTTATCTGACGAAGCAGCAATGTTGACAGGTTCGATCGGCATGTTGCCTTCTGCATCTTTAGATGAAAATGGCAAAGGCATGTATGAGCCATGTCATGGTTCTGCACCAGATATTGCTGGTCAAAATGTTGCTAATCCATTGGCAACTATTCTTTCAGTTGCGATGATGTTACGTTATACCTTCCGTGAAGAAGCTGCAGCAAAAGCAATTGAAGATGCTGTGGGTCAAGTATTAGATCAAGGTTTGCGTACAGCAGATATTATGTCTGAAGGCATGACAAAAGTTGGTACAGATGCTATGGGTGAAGCTGTAGTTTCAGCACTAAACTAAGAATTATAGCCAATAAAAAACGCAGCTTGGGCTGCGTTTTTTTATAACTTAATGGTATATAAGCAAACTAACAAGCCTTGCCTTCATAGCGAATAGAGCGAGCAATTTGCTGTTGGTCTAGCTCAAAAATGATGTGACATTTTAAATTGAGATCATAAGTACTATCTGTATTGCCAGCACTTTGAATTGGTATATTTTGAGCACCAAGTTCAGCCGATTGAGCGATAGAAATAGGAATACGAATTGGGCGAATGACAGTGTAAATCAGCTGATTGCTTTGTTTGATTGGTTGGGCGATAGTCCGAAAACCTAGAGGTTTTAAATCGAACTGCTGTTGGATTATGGTTGCAGATTGCCCGATAAAAAGTTGTAAATAATCAGGTAGGCTGGTTCGATTTTGGTATGCAGTGGTATATGCTTGTAAAGATAATATGATTAGAAATAACAAATACTTAAATTTTTATTTTGATTAATCCTTATCCTCTCATCTATGTTTATTCAATCCTTAAATGATGTTGGTGTCGAGTTCATTTGTGTGAATTGATAAAAATATACAAACTAGTCTATTTTTAGGCAATATTCAATTGAGTTCAAATGTGCTTACATAGATAGGATATTAAGCGATTGAGAAAACTTGATGCACAAATTTATATTTGGACTGATGTGTGGCGCTTTAGCAACATTCAGTCATGCAGATAATTGTGATAAGGCACGCAATACGTATGATGATATTTATTGCACGAATAAAATTTATGCGAGTGCTGATGCTGATTTAAATAAAAATTACCAGCAATTGCGTCACCAACTCAATGAGACACAACAAAAGATTCTTAAAAAGTCCCAGCTCGCATGGATTCATCATCGAGATGCAGAATGTACTGATGATCAAAAAAATAGCGTAAGCGTGCAATGTAGACTTACGACGACACAAGAGCGTAATCATTGGTTAGAGGAAAGATTACGTGAGTGTCAAACGGTAGGGTGTAAAACAACACGTTTGAGTGAGTAATAAGAATCAAGCATAAAAAAAGCCACAAACAAAATGTGGCTTTTTTGCATTCACGAATCTCTTAGCGCGCGCGATAAGTGATACGACCCTTTGTTAAGTCATAAGGTGTCATTTCTACTTTTACACTGTCACCCGTCAAAATACGGATATAGTGTTTGCGCATTTTACCAGAAATGTGAGCAATAACTTCGTGACCGTTTTCTAAACGTACACGGAACATCGTATTAGGAAGCGTTTCGGTGACAACGCCTTCGAACTCAATGAGTTCCTCTTTATTGGCCATAGCCTACCTGATGATCAAATTGGAAAGGGGCAAATTATAGTCAATTTATTTGAATTTTACAAGGTGAAGCGTATGTAAACCTTTTAGATCTTTATTCATAAAAACTGTCGGACAATTGACAATCTTTTTTAACAAAAGAAGCAGAATATTGTTGTCAGTTTGGTCAATCAACGTTAATCTAAAATTGTTGTTATTGTTACAAGAACGTATCTACAGGGAAGGGCACTGAGTGGGTCAGTTAACAGATGCATCAGTTGTATTGCGCTTTGGTTATCAGGCAATTCGTAAAGCGGGATTGCCAACTGAAGAGATTCTAACAAAAGCAGGGGTAGCGCTAAATCAAATTGATACCAATGCCAGAACGCCATTAAGTGCGCAAAATGCATTTTGGATTGCTGCACAGGAAGTTAGCAATGATCCTGATATTGGATTGCATTTAGGTGAGCATTTACCACTCTATCGTGGTCAGGTGATTGAGCATCTATTTATTAGTAGTGAAACATTTGGTGAGGGTCTAAAACGAGCTTTAGCTTATCAGCGTTTGATCAGTGATGCTTTTGATGCAAAACTCGTAGTTGAAGATGGTCGTTGTTATCTCACCAACGGTGAACAGTTTTGGTCAGATAATTTAGTCAATCGCCATTTCTCTGAATGTGCGATGTCGGGCATCTTACGTTTCTTTAAATTTATTACTGAAGGTCAGTTTCAGCCAATTTACATCGACTTTAATTTTAGTGATGGTGCTGATGATGATGAATATTTCCGAGTATATGGCTGTCCTGTCAGTCTGGGTCAAAAAGAAACCCGCCTTTATTTTGATGATGCCGTGCTTGATTATCCATTATGGCAAGCTGAACCAGAACTACTACAATTACATGAACAACTAGCGATTGAGAAATTACAAGAGCTTGCACGGTATGATTTGGTTGGTGAAGTTCGCCGTGCCATTGGTTCAACTTTAGAAAGTGGTGAAACTACGTTAGAAACAGTTGCAGCTCAATTAAGCATCACGCCACGACGCTTAAGAACACAGCTTAGCGAGGCGAATACAAGCTTCCAGCAAATCCTTTCAGATTATCGTTGCCGCCTAGCGAAGAAATTATTGGCGAATACCAATGAAAGTGTAGAAAGAATTGTGTATTTAACGGGTTTTTCTGAACCAAGTACGTTCTATCGTGCATTTAAGCGTTGGACGAATGAAACCCCTGTCGAATATCGTAAGCGTAAACAGCGTTAATTTTTCTAAGAAAAAAGCCTTATCTCCCGATAAGGCTTTTTTTATTCAGGCAGATTTAACCATTGGGGACCTAAAGGCAGCTGTGGTAAATCAAACTCATCAGGATAATAGGACTGAATAAAATATAAACCATCAGGTGGGGCGGTGATGCCTGCCGCTGTACGGTCTTCTGCGGCAAACATGGTATCGATATGATCAATCTCGTACATACCTTGTCCGATTTCTAGTAAACATCCCATGATATTCCGTACCATATGATGTAAAAATCCATCGGCTTGAATATCTAATACTAAATAGCGTCCATGTTCAAATAGACGGCAGTGTTTTACATGACGTATGGGTTGATTGGATTGACAGGCAGCAGCTCGGAAGGTCTCGAAGTTATGCGTTCCCTCAAATTTTGCTGCAGCGACAATCATCTTCGGTACATCTAATTTTTGATAAAGATGAGTGACTTGTTTATACAATAGTGCAGGACGGGTGGGTGCGTTATAGACGACATAACGATAACGTCGTGCAGTGGCTTTGAACCGTGCATGGAAGTTCTCATCCATGCATTTAATCCATTGAATTGAAATATCTTTTGGAAGTTGACTATTGGTGCCACGAATCCAACCTTGCTCTGGGCGAATGGCTTCGGTGTCGAAATGAGCCACCATATTGGTTGCATGTACACCAGCATCAGTTCGTCCAGCACCATGCAAAATAATGGGCTCATTGGCAATACGGCTCAGTACTTTCTCGATGGTCTCTTGAACAGTTACAACGCCAGGCTGCTGGGTTTGCCAACCACGGTATTGCGTGCCACAAAATTCAATACCGATTGCATAA
The DNA here is from genome assembly GCF_002165335.1 of Acinetobacter sp. WCHA29. Lineage (NCBI taxonomy): Bacteria > Pseudomonadati > Pseudomonadota > Gammaproteobacteria > Moraxellales > Moraxellaceae > Acinetobacter > Acinetobacter sp. WCHA29. The sequence continues at coordinate 148,621 of NZ_NHRQ01000001.1, read as the reverse complement.
CGTTGCATGTTTTAACCTCAAATATTAATGCTGATGCCAATTCGCGAACCATTGTTCGTGGCTCGGATATTTTAAATAGATTTGCAAGACTTTTGCATATAAATCAGCATGGCTATGGCAATCATTGATTAAAACTTTGGCAGATTGAATCCATGAACTGACGGCATAGCGTTGATCTAGTTGCCCAAAGGTCACTTGGGTGCTGATGATAGGCAGACATTTTTTTTGATACAGTTGCTCAAACAGTATCAGAATTTCGTCATTTACTGCAATATTGCCTGTGCCAAATCCTTGTAGAATCAAGAAATTTGGTGGGTTAAGCAGAATATTTTTTAACTGTAGAATGAGTTGTTCTTTTGCAATCGGCTGCAACATCAAATTTAGGATGCTGAGTTCAGTTGCTTGCTGAATATATTCATTTTGAACAACAAGAAAATCTGCTGTGGTTTGACATCTTTGATCTGCTTTAACACCGACGAAAGCATCCAACTCAGTGGTATGTGCTTTTAAGGTCGTTTGTGCGTGAAAAACTTGTTCATGGAACGCCAGATAAACACCCGTTGGCAAAGAGAGGACTTGCTCTAATGCTAAATATAGGTTGCCTGTGGCATCTGTAAATTCACGGGTATCATTGCCTTCAACATTCAATAATGGGTATTGGCTACCTGTAATGATGGCATGACAAGAATGTCCCAAGAAACGAGCAAGTGTTGCTGCAGCGTAACTTAAAGTATCTGTCCCATGAATAATGACAAAATGTTGAAAACTATTGAGTTGCAATTGCTGGATTTGTTGTACCAACTTTAGCCAATCCGTTGCGGTGCAGGCACTACTGTCTTTGATACTAGGCGCAGCGAAGCATTCGACCTGTAAATGAGGTGGAATGATCTTAGCTAGTAAAGGTAGAAAATCCTGTTCTGGCATCGGCATCAATGGTTCGCCAACGCAACCAAACGTCCCACCCATATAAATTAAAGCGATTTTTTTCATCATAAAAAAAGCAGTCTGAGAGACTGCTTATATTAGACCGATCAAATTCAGGAAGCTATTTTATTCAGTAAACTTTGTGAATGTTGTTGTTGCTCTGCATTAAATGGTGGGCTATTTTTTAATAATTCACGTGCAGAATCATAAGCGCCCAATTCAATATATTGCTCAGCAAGTTCTAGATTGAGCTGTGCTTCATCAAGCTGTTGTAAATCAGGAAATGATTGTACAAGAGGGTCATTGATTGCAACAGATGTAGTTTGAGGCGAGGTTTGAATAGGTTCAAGTTCAACAACTGATTCCGTAACTGTTTCTGTAACTTCAAATTGCTTGCTTTCTGTCGGTTCAAAACTAAAATCTAACGTTGGTGCTGCTTCAGTTTTTTGTTCTGTAACTTCTAAGTTTGAAAAATTGAAATCTAATACAGGTTTTGCTTCTTCAACTACAGGAGGGGATGCAGGTGCAGCATCTAAATTGAATGAGAATTCTAAAGGAGCAGGCTCTTTATTCTCTTGTTGCTCGATTGTTGGCGTAGCTTCGGTTGTTTCCTTTTTCTCAAAGGAAAAATTAAAATCTAATGGCTGAACTTCTGGGACTGGTTCAACTGGTTTAGCTTCTTCTGCTGGTGCAACATATCCAGATTGTAAGTCATCAAATGATTGTGACGTTTTTGATGCCGCTAATGCGTCAAAATCTGCGTTGTTTTGCTCTTTTGCTAAACTATCTGATGTACTGGTTTGCTGAAAATGGCTTGAGCTTGAACTGAACTCAATTGCATCAGGTTGTTTATTTTTTTCATATTCACGTTGTTTTGCTTCAGCAGCTTCAGCAATATCATCAAGTTTCAAAGCATGAATATGTTTGATCAATTGATCAATTGCAAAATCATCTTTTTGAGCTAAGTGAATATCAAGGAGAAATAAATATAACTCATGTTGGGAGTTATCTTGTTTTAAAATCTGATTGATTTGTGCTTCTGCGCTTTGATAATTGCCACTTTGAATTTGCTGTTCAATTTTCTGGCGTAAAGACTCTGGAATCGCGGTTGCGGCGGCTGGAACAGATTCCTGTTCTTCACGTGCTAATGTCGTACGTGAAGTTTTAGTTGTAGCTGCTTTCTTCGCTGATTTTGCTGTAGCACCTTTTTTAGATGTTGCAGTAGTTTGATTGTCACTGCGTTTTTTTAAAACGATTGCAACAACTAATGCAACGATTAGCAGTACAATTATTATAGTTGACATGATCTATACCCCTTAAAGATAGAGCCGCTTTGTTGCAAATTTATGAGAATCTTCTCGTAACCTAGCGTGTTGGCTTTTTAGTTTCCTGCTGCACTTTCAACTGATCTTGTAACTCTGCAAGCCGAGCATTTAATAGCTGAATACGTTGTTCCTTGTTGCGTAATGCCAATTCTAACTGTGTTACGTTTCTTTGTAATGTAACGGTTTTTTCTCGTGCTGTCATAACTTTTAATGATAAATCTGCACTGGTTTTTTGCTGTAATGTGTCTTTTTTCGCACTTCCATTGCTTGAATCTTGGTTACTTTCAGCGACCAGTGACATTTCAGCTTGCTGCAGGCGATATTTGGCTTGACCTGATCGAGGATGTGTTGTCTGTGCTGCTATTTGATTTATAGCTGTATTCTGACGAGATGGTGTTGTATTTAGATTGAAATTTAAACGAGACCCTTGTCTTAAACGATTTGCATTGCCACCAATAAAAGCATGCTCATTCTGTGCTTTGATCTGATTCATAACTTTAGCAACAGGCTGTTGTGTTTGTGATGCGATTTGTTGCGCAATACTCCACAAAGATTCATTACGCTGCACGACATGCTGTTGAGCTGAGTTATTAGATGCAGTCATGGAATTGCTATTTGTGGCAGGTGCTTTCTTTTTAGCTTGTTGTGCAGTTTGTGTAGGTTGTTGTTTTTTAAATTTCTCTTGTGGTTCGGCTGGCTTTGTATCGAGTGGTTTTGATTCTTTTTTGATTGGTGTTGGTGGTTGACTCGCAGTTTGAACTGGCTGAGCTGCGACTTGAACAATCGGCTGTTTAGTTATGGTAGCAGTTGGATTTGATTCAACTTTTACTGGTGCAGTCGTATTTATATTATTTGTTTCGATTTTAGGGCTAATTTTTGCAGTTGCAGTGTCCTGATTTTGGCTTGGTATCGGCGTTGTAACAACAGATATTGCTACTGGAGAGCTTTGCTTTGATTGTGAGCTATTTAATACTGGTGGTAAAGCTGAGGAGACATTTAATAAATTTTCTTGTTTTAAATTAAGCTCTTTTACATTTGTTCCAATTGGTGAACTGAAGCGAGTGCTTTCGGGTAAATTGAGCGCAATATCTTTTTCACTGACAATATATTTAGGAGAAAGCGTTTTTTCATTTGCAGCTGCTTTAGCGGATATCGCTCTCGAACTTTGTCCTATAGGTTGCTTGATATGCTTTAAATGTGCTGCACCACTTTCTTGTATTTTAAGAATAATATTAAGTTCACTGTCTATCATTGGACGTGTAGAAGTGATCACAATCACCCCTTCACCTTGTGAATTGCGACGTGTATAAAAATTTAGGCCACTCGGAGGCTGATGAGCAGCACCCATCATGAAAAGATCTTCAGGTGTTGCTAAGCCTACATCTAATTTTGCGGTAGGATCAGCTTGATGAAAACTCATTTCTGCGTAGAGTAATTCACCAGGTGCAGATTGGATTTGCAATGGATCGAGTGTAATCGCATAAAGGTGTTGCGAAGAAATGATGGCTAAAATGGCAACTTTTAATTTGTTATAAACAGTCATCTCGATCCATGCAAAAGTGATGTTTTAGTCAATTCAAAAGTATACATTACCGTGATGTAAATGAATTGTAAAATATTCATGTTTGATAAAAAACAAAAGCCGATCAAATGTGATCGGCTTTTGTTTTTTAAATGTTTTTGCTTAAGCGTTCTTGTATTCAACTAAAATACGAAGCATACGGCGTAAAGGTTCAGCAGCACCCCAAAGTAGCTGATCGCCTACTGTAAATGCACCTAAATATTCTTTACCCATATTGAGCTTACGTAAACGACCCACTGGAACAGTTAAAGTACCTGTTACTGCAACAGGCGTCAGGTCAGTCATTGAAGCTTCACGAGTATTTGGAACGACTTTAGCCCATTGGCTTGATTGACGAATCATATCTTCGATTTCATCAAGCGCAACATCTTTTTTCAACTTCAAAGTAATGGCTTGAGAGTGACAACGCATTGCACCAATACGAACACAATGACCATCAATAGGAACAATCTGTTGATTGCCTAAGATCTTGTTGGTTTCAACTTGACCTTTCCATTCCTCTTTTGATTGACCACTTTCAAGCTGTTTATCGATATATGGGATTAATGAACCTGCTAATGGCACACCAAAGTTAGATTTTGGAAAACCTTCGCCACGTTGCAACTCGGCAATTTGACGATCAATATCAAGAATTGCAGATTTTGGATCATCCAATAACGTTTTAGTATTGTTATATAAATAGCCCATTCCAGTGATCAATTCACGCATGTTTTGCGCGCCCGCACCAGAAGCTGCTTGATAAGTCATCGAAGTTGCCCATTCCACTAAATTATTTTGGAACAGAGACCCTAAACCCATCAACATTAAAGAAACTGTACAGTTACCGCCAACGAAAGTTTTAGTGCCGTTGACTAAACCATCTTTAATCACGTTTAAATTGACTGGATCAAGTACGATGATCGCATCATCTGCCATACGTAGTGTAGATGCTGCATCAATCCAGTAACCATCCCAACCTTCAGCTTTTAGCTTGGGGAAAATTTCAGATGTATAATCACCACCTTGACAGGTTAAAATGACATCCATTTGCTTCAGACTGTTAATGTCTGACGCATCCATAAGTGCTGGTGCAGTCTTACCACCAAATGAAGGCGCTTCGCCACCTGCATTACTGGTAGAAAAATAGAATGGCTCAATATGAGCAAAATCATTCTCTTCAACCATACGTTGCATAAGGACAGAACCCACCATCCCACGCCAACCGACCAGACCTACTTTCATGTCATTGTGCCTCGGTATTTCAAAAAAAAATTAAGGGGTTTGAGTGTATCAAAAGCGACCACAACTGCAAGCTTTACGTAAATAAAACGATAATTTAATTGAGTGAAATAATTTGTTTGTATTAGATAGAAAATTGATAAAGCCATAACTTTATTGAGAATCTAAGACATCCCCTCGAGAAAAATGAACATGATATGGATTCAGATTTGTGCAGTATTAGTTATATGGCTTTCGTTTTGGTCATTAATCCCCAGAGATGAGTGGTGGTTTAGAGGTGCGGACTTTCCGCGCTTACAGATTCTGGCACTCAGTCTCTTCTCCTTTTTTGCAATGTTATTTGCCATTCCCAAATGGACCTTGACTACCCAGTTGCTGTTTGTTGGACTGGTCGCAGCAATCGCTTATCAGTTGAAAATGGTTCTTCCATATACCCCGATTTGGAAAAAACAAGTTCAAAAAGTTAAGCCTGAGCAAATCAATGAAAACCAGCAAATCTCATTGCTGGTTGCCAATGTGTTGACGCCAAATGATAAATATCATCTATTGCTTGAGCATATAGACACACTAAAACCTGATGTTGTGCTGACATTAGAGTCAGATTCAAGTTGGCAAAATGCGTTAGTTCACATTGAACAAGATTATCCTTATCGCGTGCCCGTACCTTTAGATAACTTATATGGTATGCATCTATATAGCCGCTTGCCATTGCACGATACAGAAGTGAAATTTATCTTAAGTGATGAAATTCCATCTATACACGCTTCGGTAACATTACGTTCAGGTATCCAAGTACAGTTATATTGTTTACACCCTAAACCACCAAGCCCAACTGAAGCTAAAGATTCAACTTTAAGAGATGCCGAGCTTTTAATTATTGGCGATCGAATAAAAGATTTGGATGAAAGTTGTATTGTCATGGGGGATCTTAATGATGTGGCATGGTCACGCACCACGCGATTATTTCAACGAATCAGTGGTTTGCTAGATCCACGGGTAGGTCGCTATTTCATGAATACTTTTCACGCAGATTATCGGCTTTTACGTTGGTCTTTAGACCATATCTTTCATAGTACCGACTTTGGCTTAGTGGAAATGAAACGTTTATCTCATATAGGTTCTGATCATTTTCCAATTTATGTCGTTTTACAGACGGGTCGTATTTTTGAGCAACAGCAGGAAGAACTAGAACAAAGCGCTGAAGATGAACAAGAGGCTCAAGAAGCGATTCGGGATGGTATAGAAAAAGCAGAACAAGAGCACAAGCAAGTTGTTGATGAATTGGCTCAGCCTTATAAGTGACTCAATAGAATGAAATGGCAAATATCGTGATGTAAGCAATATCGTACATTGATTTAAGTCTACGGCGAATAGTCGAGTTTGATCAAAAGATTTATTCTAAATACATCAGCACATGGACGCAGGAATGGATTTCCGTTTAAGGATAACAATGCTGAGATGGAAAAAGCATTATGGATATGATGCATGCGATGGAAGCAAGATAATAACAAAGATGTGAAAGCACAACCTCATTTGCCCGAGTTTTGCAGGATGCGAAACTCGGGCTTTAATTTTCTCTAAATATTAATAAATTTTTTCGTAACCTTCTGCTCGGGTTTTGAATCTACGGTGAAACCACATCCATTGAGTTGGTGCAATGCGCAATTGAGCCTCAATAATTCTATTCACCCGAATTGCATCATCGAGTTCATTTTCACTCGGCATATTTTCAACAATAGGCTCAATCAAAACTTTGTATTGTGGATTACGAACATCACCATAACGATAAAAATAAAGCGGGATTGCAACAGATTTGGAGATTTTTAATAGACGACGATGTGCAGTAACAGTGGCAGCAGGAACACCAAAAAAAGGCGCCATGACACCTTGTTTTAAGCCAAAATCTTGGTCTGGACTATACCAAATCGCACCGCCATCTTTTAAGCGACGAACTAAGCCTCGCATATCATCATGATCAATTTGCTGTTGATAAATGGTTGCGCGACAACGATAAATCAGCATATCCAACATCGGATTATTCTGAGGACGATAGACCACATCAGGCTCAAAATATTGAGCACAAATATAACCACCGGCATCCAATAAAGTACTGTGTGTACCTAGCAATAAGATACCTTTGCCTTGAGCTTTGGCTGAGTTGATGTGCTCTAGCCCTTCAATACTATGGCGTCCTTTAAACCAATTTGGACAATACCAAGCATTCAATGTTTCAAATACACCCAACATCATGTCGACAAACACTTGTTTTGCTTGTGCTTTAACCTCAACAGGAGACCATTCAGGGAAGCAAACTTCCAGATTTCTGATTGTGGTTTTTCGACGTGATTTGAGCAAGTGCCAGCATAATGAGGCTAAACCATGTGCCAAGCGCCATTGAATTGCCCAAGGTAAGATTGCTAAGAGCATGAGAAAAGTGATGGCGATCCAGATTTTCCAATACTTAGGGAGTAAAAATTCCCATTGAAACTCACCAGGAATATAAGACGATTGTTGGCTCATAAACTAGAAATATGAATGATATTGAATTTTGAAGCAGTGTAACATGAAGTCAGTTTTACGACTTTAAATCTAAAAGATAAAGCACAGCCTTTTTGTGTATAGATAAATAAATATTTTGATCAGGAGACCATGTTGAAACAGATAAGCATACTTAAGGGAGATATTACCCAAATCGCAGTGGATGCTATCATCAATGCAGCAAATACCTCACTTTTAGGTGGAGGTGGGGTGGACGGTGCAATTCATCGTCGTGGAGGTACCGCGATTTTGGCAGAGTGTCAAAAAATCCGTGCCAAACAAGGTGGTTGTGCAGTAGGTGAAGCGGTGATCACCACCGCAGGAAATCTACCAGCAAAATATGTGATTCATACTGTTGGACCAACATGGTTCAATGGTGAGAAAAACGAACCAATTTTATTAGAAAATGCTTATCGTAATAGTTTTAAACTCGCTGATCATCTGGGTTTAAAAACAATCGCCTTTCCAAATATTTCAACAGGAATTTATCGGTTTCCTAAACAGCTTGCTGCTCAAATCGCGTTTAAAGTGATTAATGACGAGTTAAAGCAAAGTCAGTCAGTCCAAGAAGTAATTTTTGTTTGTTTTGATGATGAAAATTTTAATATTTATCAGTCATTAAAAGATGATTTTGAAATCTAAGCATTCATTGGATTTTAATAGAGCATCTATCATTTCATGGATAGATGCTCATCATCTGATTAATTGCCTTTCGACATATTTTCTAAGATGTCCCAACGTTCCAACTTCTCAAGCAAAGATTCTTCAATTTCTGCTAAACGTTGACTCGCTAAAGTTGCAGCATTAGCGTCAGAGACAAACCAAGAACCATCTGCAAGTTTTGCTGAAAGTTCGGCTTGTTCTTTTTCTAGCTTTTCCATCTCAGCGGGGAGTTGTTCTAACTCACGCTGATCTTTGTAACTCAGCTTGACCTTCTTTGGTGCTGATGCTGCGGCAGCCGCTGCTTCAGCTTTGGCTTGTGCTTTTTTCACATCGCTTTTCTGGTCAACCACTTTTTGGTCAGGACGCTGTTCCAAGTAATCTTGATAGCCGCCAATGTACTCATCAATATTGCCCTTACCATCGAATACCCAAGTCGAAGTGACGACATTGTCCATGAAAGCACGGTCATGCGAGATTAGTAACAAAGTACCTTTGTAGTCAGACAGCATTTCTTCAAGCAACTCAAGTGTCACCATATCCAAGTCATTGGTTGGCTCATCCATCACGATCAAGTTCGATGGTTTGAGTAATAGTTTTGCTAATAGGATACGGTTTCTCTCACCGCCAGACAGTGCTTTGACTGGCGTACGAGCGCGTTCTGGTGAGAATAAAAAATCTTGTAAATAGCTATAGATATGACGGCGGTTACCATTCACATCGACAAAATCAGAACCTTCAGACACGTTGGCCATCACGGTTTTTTCAAGATCAAGTGCATTACGCAGTTGGTCAAAATAAGCCACTTCCAGTTGAGTACCTGTTTTCACCGCACCGCTATGTTCGATTTCACCTAAAATCGCTTTGATCAGGGTGGTTTTACCCACACCATTATCGCCGACTAAACCGATACGATCACCACGTAATACGATTGCTGAGAAGTCTTTAATTAACGGCTGCTCACCATAACTAACGCTTAGGTTCTCAATCTCAAACACCAGCTTACCAGAACGATGAGCTTCTTGTGTCGCCATGCTGACCTTGCCTTGCTGTGAACGACGCGCTTTAGATTGTTCACGTAAGTCTTTTAAGGCACGGACACGGCCTTCGTTACGGGTACGGCGTGCTTTAATCCCTTGACGAATCCAAGCTTCTTCTTCTGCTAATTTTTTATCAAATAAAGCATTTTGTTTTTCTTCAGCTTCCATTTGCTGAGCTTTGAGCTCTAAATAGCGTGAATAATTGCCTTCATAACCACGTAAAACACCACGATCGAGTTCAACAATACGTGTTGCAATGCTATCTACGAAAGAACGGTCATGTGAAATAAATAAAAGAGTTAGATTATTTTGATCAAGTAAGAACTTTTCTAACCATTCAATACTTTCAACATCCAGATGGTTTGTTGGTTCGTCCAGTAATAACACATCCGGTTGGGTAAGTAGGGCACGTGCCAAGAGCACACGACGTTTACGTCCACCTGATAGGTCTGCTAAATCTGCATTTGGATCTAGCCCCATTTTACCTAAAATGGTATTTACTTTGTTTTCAAGTGCCCAACCATCGAGCTGATCAAGTTTATGCTGCAACATGCCCATACGATCACAAGCTTCCATATCACCTAATACACAGGCATCACTTGCTTCATGATAGGCTTTGAGTACGGTTGCAGCTTCTCCTGCGCCATCAGCAACAATATCGGCCACTTTGCCTGAATCCATCGGCACGTCTTGGGCTAACATTGAAACAGTTAAACCATTTTGAATCGAAACTTCACCTGTATCAGGTAATAAACTTCCCTCAATCAGTTTTAATAAAGTAGACTTGCCTTCGCCATTACGACCAATTAAACAGACTCGTTCGCCACGTTCTAGGTTAAAGTTCGCGCCGTCGAGTAGGGCTGGTCCGCCAAATGCGAGATGGACATCCCTTAAAGTAATGTAGGCCATAATGTTTCCTAAGAGTTCAGATGAGGTCTGAAATGACTAAACCACAAAAATTTGATGATCACGCGTCATTGTCCGCACCCATTGAAGATTTGCAAGTGCGAATTGCATTTTTAGATGATTTAGTTGAGCAACTCAATCAACAGCTCGCAATTCAGACACAAGAAATAGCAGTTTTGAAGAAACAAATGCAGCTTTTATACCAACGCGTTGAGTCTTCAGACTTGTCAGAAGGAATTGCACCGTTTGATCCAATGAGTAACAAACCACCGCATTATTGAAAAGATAGACATGACAGGCTAGAGTGATGAAATTGGGGGAATTTATATTTTAAGGATACAAGTGAAAAAAATTTTGCTTTTGGATATTGAGAATATTCATAAAACTGAAAAAGAGCTATTACACTTATTGAAAACTTATGCTTGTGTATATTTAGTTTACGCAAAATCACCTGTGACTTTAAGTTTAGATGCACTGATTAAGTTTTCCCCTTTTGTTGTAGAAAAGAAATTAGTTATTATTAAAATGCCTAAAGTTGGTAAAGATGCTGCCGATTTTGGATTAGCATTTTTAGCAGGGCAACTTTCAATTCAAATGGATAAGAAAAATACTTGTTTTGATGTTATGTCTAATGATGGGGCTTTAGAATATATTGTTGATTTACTGAAAGTTATGGGTTTTCAGGCAACACAATTAAAAACAGTGATTGAACAGTCAAGAGAAATATTAAAACCAATTTCACTTGAAGAACCTACAACAGTCATTCCTGATGTCGAACAATTTTCTCAACGTCCACATTTGGTTGTTTTTAAAAAATTCTGTGAATATTTAGCAAAAATTCCAACCAATAAACCAACAAAAATTGAGAGTTTAAAAAATACAATTCGAACAAAAGTACAAGGAGAACAGATTGATGAAAATTTAATCTTTAGTTTATTGATGAATTATAAAATTATTCAAAAGGATGATTTAAAAGTCATTTATTTTGAAAAAAATCTAATGGTATGGGCGAACTTGGTTCTGCCAGAAATGATTGAGAATGAAAAGAAAAAAGAGCAAGTTGGGCAAAACCAAATGTTATTGCCAATCATTCAGAAAGACCATACTTCATTTGATTTAGAAAATATTCGTTTAACTTTAGCGAGAAGATTAAATGTTGCTGCACACTTACGTCCTAAATATGTGGCAGGCTTTACTTTGCTCTTAAAACAAAATTTTCCTGAACAAAATGCTGAAGACTTATTGAATCGTTTAGAACATAACCAATGGTTAAAAGTGAATCAGAGAGAGATTGAATATAGTCCAAGATTGTTGATGCCTTAAATTTGGAACTTGCCTTTTTCATTCAACTTATGTAACGCTAATAAAAGGAAGTTTTGGGCACCTTTAATGAGTAATGTTGGAATTTGGATAACTGTTGCCATTGTACTATTTGTACTTGGCTCTATTTTTGGCTTACGTGTGAGTCCAAGAGAAAAAGCACTCGGTTTAATGCGCGATCAAGCTCGAAAAATGGGATTACACCCACGACTTATCGTTGCGCCTGAGTGGACGAAAATTCCAATGGCATCTGAAAAACGCGCCAGTATGGTTGCTTATTATAGTGTGCTTATTCCGGATGCTCGCTTAGCACTTATGCGCGCGCGCGTGGTTGATGGAAAACTTCAGGTGGTGCAGGGTGATCAGAAATTTAATGATTTACCCATTGCATTAAAAGGAGTTTATGCTATTGATATGCAGGCAAACTGTGTCGGGCTATATTGGGATGAAGAAACTGATTTAAGAGCCACTCAGCTTGAAGCAATCAAAGCATATTTACATGAATTAGCTCAGCGCTAATTATTTGATTAATTATAGGAAAAACGATTTATTATGGCGAATACTCCACGCTCTGCTTCAGAAAGCACAGCAGCTCCTACACCTGCTGCAAAGAAACGTGCCTTAGTGATTGTGGAGTCGCCTGCAAAAGCGAAAACAATTAATAAATATTTGGGTTCACAATATGTGGTGAAGTCATCGGTGGGTCATGTGCGTGATTTACCGACAGGAGGCGGGGCGAAATCCACTGAAAAGAAGCCCGCAACTCGCACTAAACTGACCGATGAACAGAAAGCCGAAAAAGCCCAGTCCGCACTGATTAATCGTATGGGTGTCGATCCCGAGCATGACTGGATCGCACATTACGAAGTGCTCCCAGGCAAAGAACATGTGGTTGCCGAACTAAAAAAACTCGCCAAAGATGCAGATGCTATCTATCTTGCAACGGACTTGGATAGAGAAGGGGAAGCGATTGCTTGGCATTTAAGAGAAGTGATTGGTGGGGATGATAGTCGCTACCATCGTGTGGTCTTTAACGAAATTACCAAGAATGCCATTCAAGAAGCATTTAAACAGCCAACACGACTTGATTTAAACCGTGTGAACGCTCAACAGGCGCGTCGTTTCCTCGACCGTGTGGTGGGCTTTATGGTCTCGCCATTGCTCTGGGAAAAGATTGCCCGTGGTTTATCGGCAGGACGTGTGCAATCCGTTGCTGTGAAACTGGTGGTTGAACGTGAACGTGAAATTCGTGCATTTATTCCAGAAGAATACTGGCAAGTTTTTGCAGATACCATTTCCAAGAAAGAAGACATTCGCTTAGAAGCGGTTAAGCAAGCAGGTAAAACACTTAAGCTTAAAAATAAAGCTGAAACAGATGCACTATTAAGTGTTTTGAAAGATGCTGAATATAAAGTTGCGTTGCGTGAAGACAAACCAACCAAAGTTAATCCGAGTGCACCGTATATTACTTCAACCTTACAACAAGCGGCGAGTACGCGTTTAGGTTTCTCTGTGAAGAAAACCATGATGCTGGCACAGCGTTTGTATGAAGGTGGTTTTATTACCTATATGCGTACCGACTCAACTTTCTTGAGCGATGACGCGGTGAATATGGTGCGTAATCATATTCAGCAAAATTTTGGTGAAAAATACGTTCCTGCCAAGCCAAATCGTTATGGCAATAAAGCAGGTGCGCAAGAAGCGCATGAAGCGATTCGTCCATCAGATGTTGGTTTGACTGGCGATAAACTGGCGGGCGTAGAGCGTGATGCACAGCGTTTATATGATTTGATTTGGCGTCAATTTGTTGCCTGTCAAATGACACCAGCAGAATATTTATCTTCAACCTTGACTGTTGAAGCATCAAATGTTGAGTTAAAGGCAAAAGGCCGTACACTGGTATTTGATGGTTTTACCCGTGTTCGTGGTGCCAATAAATCTGATGATGATATTTTATTGCCTGCGGTAAAAGTGGGTGAAGTCCTTACGTTAGAAAAACTTGATCCGAGCCAGCATTTTACCAAACCACCTGCACGCTTTACTGAAGCGTCTTTGGTGAAAGAATTAGAGAAAAAAGGGATTGGTCGTCCATCGACTTATGCTGCAATTATTTCAACGATTCAAGAACGTGGTTATGTAAAACTGGAAAACCGTCGTCTCTTTGCAGAGAAAATGGGGGAGATCGTTACAGACCGTTTGGATGAAAGTTTTAATAACTTGATGAATTACGCCTTTACCGCAGATTTAGAAGGTCAATTAGACCGTGTCGCAATGGGTGAGCGTAATTGGAAAGAGTTACTAGATACCTTCTACGGTGATTTTAAGAAACGTTTAACCAATGCGCAGGGTGAAAGCGGCATGCGCCGTAATCAGCCAGTCGAAGTGGCGGATGTATCTTGTCCTGAATGTTCACGTCCAATGCAGATTCGTACAGGAACTACAGGTGTATTTCTGGGATGTTCTGGCTATAACCTGCCACCGAAAGAGCGTTGTAAAGGCACACTCAACTTAACACCAGTCGAGTCTTTGGCGGCATTGTCGGATGATGATGGTGCTGAAACTGCTGATTTGATGTCGAAACACCGTTGTCCTAAATGCGGTACAGCAATGGATAGTTATGTGGTCGATGGTGGTCGTAAATTGCATGTCTGTGGTAATAACCCAGATTGTGATGGTTACGAAGTCGAGGAAGGCGAATTCAAGATTAAGGGCTATGATGGTCCAACCATTCCATGTGATAAATGTGATGGTGAAATGCAGTTAAAGACAGGTCGTTTTGGACCTTACTTTGCCTGCTCAAGCTGTGACAATACCCGTAAAGTATTAAAGAGTGGTCAGCCTGCGCCACCGCGTGTTGATCCGATCAAAATGGAACACTTACGTTCAGCCAAACACGATGACTTCTTTGTATTACGTGATGGTGCTGCTGGTTTGTTCTTGGCTGCCAGCAAATTCCCGAAAATTCGTGAAACGCGTGCACCGAAAGTGGCCGAGCTACGTAGTGTTGCAGATCAACTTGATCCGAAATATCAGTTCTTGTTAGAAGCACCAGATGTTGATCCTGAAGGTAATCCAACGGTAGTGAAATTCAGCCGTAAGAACCAAGCACAATATGTGGGTTCTGAAACCGCTGAAGGCAAGCAAACCAAGTGGAGTCTGGTTTTCCAAGATGGGAAATGGGTAGAAGCTTAAACATTAAAGTTTAAAAAATGCTGGCGATTGCTGGCATTTTTTATTGAACAAATAAAAAGAAAAATTAATTTTGATTGGGGTGAAATGCATGTGGAAAAATATTCGAGTCGCTTGCTTACTACTGGTGTTGTTGATTGTTGCAGTCAATGCTTATCGTGATCAAAATCAGGATTGGAATCAGCCGATTAATGTATTGTTGCATCCGATTAATGCCGATGGGTTGCCTACAACACAGCAGTATATTCAAACATTGCAGCAAGATGATTTTGCTGAGGTGAAGCAGTATCTAGAAAAAAATAGCCAGCAATATCGAGGGCAAAGCAGCTACTTTATGGTTCAAATCGGAAGGGAATTGCAACAAGCACCACCGAAGATGTCTGAGCAGCCAAGTATTCTGGATAATATTCTATGGAGCCTAAAGTTTCGCTTTTATGCATGGAAGCAGCATCAATCGATTGATGGTTCACCAAGTTTAACTCTATATCTGAATTTCTATGATCCGAAGCAAAATCGGGAACTCAAGCACTCAACTGCGCTGGAACGTGGACGAATTGGTTCAGTCAATCTGTTTGCCTCAGCTAAACAGACACAGCAAAATAATGTAGTGTTAGTGCATGAGTTATTGCACGGTTTTGGCGCGACCGATAAATATAATTTGAACAATGGTGAACCTATTTTTCCGATTGGTTATGCACAGGCGGATAAGCAACCTTTGTATCCACAAACTGAGGCGGAAATCATGGGAGGGCGTATCCCACTTTCAGAGCATAAAAGTAAAATGCCAAATGACTTGGAACAAACCGTGATTAGTGTGCTGACCGCGCAGGAAATTGGCTGGATCAAGTAAATTGTGGATAAGTTCCGGTTTATCCATAGCCCCAAAAAGAACAGACTAAATTAAAAATTATGAAATAAAACACTGGTTTTTCAACATTTTGTCATGAATTGTCAACATGCCTTATACAGAGTTAGGTCTAAAACACGCTCAATATATACATAGCACATTGATGATAAAAGAGTAAATCATGATGAAAACGGTGGGTAATGATCTGGTTCGCAATCAGCTACACGCTGATCGTAAATGGTATCTGTTATTGGGTGTGTTATTGGTTATTTTTGGCCTAGTGCTTTTAGCAGCGTTACCATTTGCAACATTGTCCGCCGTATTGCTGTTTGGTTTGTTGATGATGTTAGGGGGTGTCCTGCATTTTGTTGCGGCATTTACGGTGTTTAAGGGCGGTACACGCTGGTTGTGGGCGTTGTTTGGCGTACTGTATTTGGTGGCAGGTTACTTTGCATTTACCACGCCTGTAATTACTGCTGTTGTGTTGACCAGCTTGCTGGCAGTTGCGCTGATTATTGCGGGGATTATCCGTAGTGTAAACGCATTTATCCTGAGACCAATTTCAGGCTGGGGCTGGGTACTCTTCTCGGGCATACTCACCCTGTTAACAGGTGTCCTGATCTTATCATCACCTGATTCACCGTTTTGGGTGTTGGGGATGTTCCTTGCGATTGATATTTTATTTCAGGGAATTAACTATCTAACCTTTGCAGGGGCGATTAAACAGTTACCCCATAGTTCAACCACAGTTTAATTTATGGTTCATTTGACAAGTGAGAGCATGTGTCGTACATGCTCTTTTTGTTTTTGTAGCGAGAAACATTTCAATGGCTTGAGTCTGCTAAAATAGCATTTCGCTTTTAATTGATCGATTGTATGACGCTTGCCAAGCTAATTGATGAACTGAATCCACAACAAAAACAAGCAGCCACAACGACAGCACAAAATTGTCTGGTCTTGGCTGGAGCAGGTTGTGGTAAAACCAAAACCATTGTGGCAAAAGCAGCATACTTAATTGATCAAGGTTTAGCTGCACAACAAATTCAGATTCTAACTTTTACCCGACGTTCAGCAAGTGAAATTGTGACGCGGGTTGAGCAGCATATGGGCGCACAGGCCAAAGGTTTACGCGCATCAACCTTTCATACTTTTTGTATGTATTTACTACGTCGTAATCCACGTGCGTTTGGTCTAACCCAGTTCAGTATTATTGATCGGGATGATCAATTGCTGATGTTCCGTCTGTTACGGGGTAAAGACAAGGGCAATGTATTGCCGAAAGCGGCCGAATTGTGTGATCTCTATTCCTATGCTCGTAATACCAAAACCAAACTATCGGATGCTTTAGTTGAGCAGCTACCCCAAGCGCTTGAGTATAAAGCCCAAATTGCTGAATTGATGAAAGCCTATGAGCAACGCAAGCAAGAACGTAATTTTCTGGATTATGATGACATCCTATCTATTGTTGCCGTACATCTGCAAAGTTCACCAGAGCTAGTGCAATGGGTCACTGGTTTTTGTTCCGCCTTATTGGTCGATGAAATGCAGGATACTAATCCACTGCAATGGGCTTTGCTTCAGCCTTTAGTTGGCAAGGTGAAACTGTTTTGTGTCGGGGATGATGCACAATCCATTTATGGCTTTCGTGGTGCAGATTTTGAAAATATTCATCATTTTAAAGAACGTGTACCCGATGCCGAAGTGTTGACTTTGGAGATGAATTATCGTTCGACCCAAGACATTTTAGATTTATCCAATTGGTTGCTGGAGCAGAGCCAAATTGAATATGACAAGCATCTACAGGCCTATCGAGGTAAAGGTTTAAAGCCACAACTGCATATCTTGAGTAATGAGTTTGAAGAAGCCAATTGGATTATTCAGGATTTGAATCGTCGTCATATGCAAGGTGCGGCTTGGGCAGAACATATGGTGTTGCTGCGCTCAGGTTTTAGTGGGCGTTATTTGGAAGGTGCTTTAATTGCAGCCAATATCCCTTATCGTTTTATTGGCGGGGTAAAACTGCTTGAGTCTGCACATGTTAAAGACGTATTGAGTTTACTTCGGGTCAGCGTTAACCCACAAGATGATTTAGCCTGGATGCGTTTCCTGACGCTTTGGGATGGCGTCGGCGATGTGGGCGCCAGTAAGTTGGCGCAAGAGCTGATTCAACTGCCTGATATCGAAGCCCGTTGCCAACGTTTAGAGCGGCATGGCAAAGTACCGCAACAGGCGATTTTAATTTTGATGCAACTGGATGTATTGCAGCAGCATGTTGAAGCTTGTATTGGTCTCGCACTGGATGCGCTAAATGAACAGCTGGAAAATAATTATAAAAGCAAAGACTGGAAACGCCGAGTCAAAGATTTTGATTTGGTGAAACAATTAGCACGTAAGCATCATTCACTTGGTGAATTTTTAGAAGAATATGTACTTGATCCAATTTCTGTTTCAGAAATTGATAAAACACCTGACCAAGACTTAGTGACTTTGATTACGATTCACTCTGCAAAAGGAGCTGAACAAAAAGTCTGTTATGTCCCACATGTTTCTCCGAATCAATATCCTCATGCACGCGCACAAGGCGATTTTGATGATGTCGAAGAAGAGCGTCGTGTGCTATATGTTGCGTTAACACGTGCAGAAGATGAATTGATTTTGACCAAACAGAATTTAAATTTATGGTCACAAGATCAATATGATGAGTTAGGAAGAAAAATAGAAAGTTACTTCCTCAATGATTTACCTCAACATTTAGTCGATGTTCAGATTCATCGGGATATTCCACGTGCCTACGACCAAAGCAATCATTCTCGTACGACTACAATCAATTTAGGTTTTGGGATTGATTTCGATTAAACTAGGCAGATTCAAATTCTTTTGATTCTACAATGAATCATCTTTTAGGTTTTAGCATGAAAATTTTAGTTCGTAATTTAGACCGTAATGTGACTGATGCGGAAATTCTCGACTTATTTAAAGCATATGGAAAAGTTGAGTCTTGTGTCGTGGTCAAAGACGAAGCAACGGGTAAATCGAAAGGTTTCGGTTTTGTTGAAATGCCAAATCCACGTGAAGCGATTAAAGCCATCAAAGGTTTAAACACCTTGAAGGTAAAAAGCCAAGGCATTCGTGTCAAAGCTGCGGATGATAAAGCTTAATTATCAATGTTAAAGCAATATACTGCTTTATCAATGGTTGCACCAAATGCTGAATGAATAGCCAAGAAAATTAAAACGCTTGAGGTTCGCTCATAGCAACCTCGAATGTTGCCACTGAAAGATTTGATGATTGTAGAGAATCAACACTTTCTTTTGAATGATGAGGATGAAGACGTTGGTTTTGCCGTTGCATTGGTGGATATTGAATCAGTGCATCCATGGCAATCTAATGAAGTTGATGCAGCTTGTGCAACGTGTTGGGCTGAAGGATATTTGGCTTGGGGCAATCGCAATATTCGTCCGATTGATCCACCGATTCAAGTCATTGCCAAGCGAAAACTTTATCGTATTGAATTGATGTTGTGAGTGCTATTTGTTTCAGCATCAATTCGCTTTACAATCAGTCTTGATTTAAATGAACTGAAAAAGGGATTTATTATGTCTCGTGTTGCTCGCTACCATGCTGATCGTACCAATCAAAAATTGTATTTTGCCCGACTTGCATGTCAACAAGCTGAGCAAACTGAACATATTCAACAAGCGCAGGCATATCGTGAGGCAGCAGTGTTTCATTTACACGGGGCAATTTTAGCGTTTTTACAAGAATTGGTGCGCTATTATCGTTTAAATGATTTGCAACCGACGTTTAAGTCGATTGAAGAACAGATGGCAGTTAAAGGACAAGTTTCACCAGAAGTTTCAGTATTACAGCAACTTTCTAAAGATGGTTTTATTGCAGAACTCAAACGTGCGTATCGTTTATGTCAGTACGCACCCGAGCCAACAGCACCAGAGCCTGAAAATGAGACCTCATCGAATTTGATTATTAAGGTGACTCAAAGTCCTCAAGCATGGTTACCCGATGCGAAAATATTACGAGAATGGCATAGAGAGTTAAGCCATTTGATTGACGGTTTTCGCAATGAAATGGTTGAGTTTTAATTCGAGTACAACATAGACTTGAAATATGAGTGAATAGCACTTATATAAATAAAACGTGAGATTGCAAAGTGCAGTAGCGCTTTGCCACCATGTAGAAACATGGAGTAATGTATGTCAATGCAACAGTTAAAAGAGTTATTTGGTAGCCAAGAAGCCGTTCTCGAGTTAGTTCAACTTGAAGGCGGAGAGCTTGCCTTGCGTAATGCAGGTTCGGAAGCAGAGCCTTTGGTTAAAATTCAATTTAGTGAAGATGTTAAAAAGATTTTGGGTGATCAGACACCAACCGTTGCACAGCATATGATCCAAGCCGCTTTATTTGGTTTGTTGGAAAAACAGATGAATCAGTTACAAGCAGAAGTTATTGATGAGCAACCGCAGCACTTTAGCTAAAAGGGCTGTAATATTTCACTCTAATCTAAAAACTGATTTAAAAAGGAGTCCTAAAATGCGACTCCTTTTTTTATTGCTTATGTTACTTAGATGAATACAGATTTTATTACAATTGATTCAGTTGGTATAAAGAGATCTAGACTGTAAATAAAAGCTTATGGTTCTCGCTACGAAATGAAAGTTATAGCGATAAAATGTGCTTTAATTTTGCAATCAAATACTTTGTTTCATATATTTTTAATGGATTAGCTATCAATAAATTGCAAAAAAATTAAAGCTTTATTAAATGTAAAAAATATTGGGATTGAATAAAAAATATCATAAACTCAATTTTTATTTGCTTACTATAAAAAGAGAGCTTACATGCAAAGTAATAATCCAATTTTAACTCGGGTGGAAACCTATACTGATATAACCGAGCCAATGACCATTCAAGGTGCTATTCAGAAGTCAGTATTATTGACAGTGATTGCAGCTGTATTGGGAATGGCGCTATTTTTCTATTGTGCAATTACTGCTAATCTTTCAATTGCCTATGCTGCAACAATTGTTGGAATTATTGGGAGCTTAATTTTAGCTTTGATTACCACTTTTAAATCAAACACTGCACCAGCTTTAGCAATTCCTTATGCATTATTTGAAGGTGCATTTTTAGGTGGTATCTCTTTTATTTTTCAACTGAAGTTTCCAGGTGTTCCTTTACAAGCTTTGCTTGCGACCTTTGTTACAACCTTGGTTTTATTTGCGTTATATAAATTCCAAATTATTCGTGCGACTGAAAAATTTAAGGCAATTGTAATTTCAGCTTCTATTGCGATTGCTTTAGTTTTTGTTGTTCAGATTGTTTTACGTTTGATCTTTGGTTCAAGTATTCCTTATATTTTTGAAAGCAATTGGTTAGGTATTGGTTTTGCTGGATTTGTTGCTGTAATTGCTTCACTGAACTTAATTTTGGATTTTGATCTTATTGAAAATGCAGCAGCACAACGCGCTCCTAAAGCATTTGAATGGGTATGTGCGATTGCTTTACTTGCGACTTTAGTGTGGATGTACTATTCATTTATGCGTTTGTTAAGCCTAATTCAAGGTGATGATTAAATTTGAATTGATATAAAACATAAATCGTCTTCATATGAAGGCGATTTTTTTATGCAAGATTGTAAAAAAGGTGGATTATGCAATTCCAAAAAATCAGGAATGTTGGCATGATGTGGTGAAAATTTTTCGAGTGAGAATAAGATGTCACAAGGACTTTTAGCTGGTAAGCGTTTTTTAATCGCTGGTATTGCAAGTAAATTATCAATTGCTTTCGGTATTGCGGCAGCATTACACCGTGAAGGCGCAGAGTTAGCATTTACTTATCCAAATGAAAAGCTAAAAAAGCGTGTTGATGACTTTGCAGCACAGTTTGGTTCAACTCTCGTTTTCCCTTGTGATGTAGCGATTGATGCAGAAATTGACAATACTTTTGTTGAGTTGGCAAAACACTGGGATGGTTTAGATGGTGTTGTGCATTCGATTAGTTTTGCACCTGCACATACGCTGGATGGTGACTTTACAGACGTGACTGACCGTGATGGTTTCAAAATCGCACATGACATTAGCGCGTATAGCTTTGTTGCGATGGCTCGTGCCGCAAAGCCTTTATTACAAGCACGTAAAGGTTGTTTACTGACCTTGACTTATCAAGGTTCTGAGCGTGTGATGCCAAACTATAACGTGATGGGTATGGCTAAAGCGTCTTTAGAAGCGGGTGTTCGTTATTTAGCACTAAGCTTGGGTAAAGAGGGGATTCGTGTGAATGCGATCTCTGCGGGTCCAATCCGTACATTGGCAGCTTCTGGTATTAAATCATTCCGTAAAATGTTAGATGCTAATGAAAAGATTGCTCCGCTACAACGTAATGTAACGATTGAAGAAGTGGGTAATGCAGCATTGTTCCTTTGCTCACCGTGGGCTTCAGGTATTACGGGTGAAATCCTTTATGTTGATGGTGGTTTCAATACTGTCGGTATGAGCCAGTCAATGATGGATGATGAATAATTAGATTAATCTAAATTATTGAATAAAGCCGCTTTTATAGCGGCTTTGTTTTTTAAGGAGGGTGGGTTCTGTAAATTATAATTCCGTGCTCACAGGTAAATTGTGAGCGTAGCAAGTGATTTATCTGCGTGCGGTACTTTGTTATGCGATCTTGTGTGTTAGCAACTTCTTATATTCCGCTACGAGTAGTTTTTCTCTTTCTGTTATAAACTGCCTGAAGTTTTCTAATTTAAGATCAGTGTCTGGGATATAGTGTCTTTCCATATATGCTTTTCTATCCTTTTCATTCGGATATTTTTCATTTAGCCAGACATCAAAATCCTTCCCAGATTTTTCTTGGTTAGGGACGCCCTCAAGCAGCTGCAAATTGGCCAGATAATTATAGTTTTCGAGATAAAAATCGATATCCTCAGCTTTTATACCACGTTTTTCAAGCCGCTTTCTAGTAAATAACTTCTTGGGGAATATGTGGTCTTGATGGAACTTGTTTCTAAAATCGAGAGATGGATAGATAAATGCAAGGGCGGAATAAGTATATGCTTGAGAGTATTGATAATACAAAAGATTGTCTATTTCATCATCATCAAATGATATTGCCTTATTTCCACCTTTTAATTTATTCACAATCTCAAGCAATGGAAACCCATCTTCAGAAGAGTTGATCGTTTCACGAATCGGTCTAAGAACATTGTCAGGCTGCCCGCTAAATGTCCTTTTCAAGAGCACCATTACAAGCCACTTAAAGATCTTTTGCCTATCATTTTGATATTTCGATGATTCAGAAAAATTATCTGGACTACCAATTTTATATAGATAACCAGCTATAGGTATAAGGGCATTGTTTGAGGTTAATGTCTCTCTGTGATAGCCAAGACTTGAAATTAAAATGATTGCAGACTTGATTGCTTTCGTTATTTCATCCCAGTGCTTCTCAATTGTGAGCATATTTTCTTGATTAAAGTTATCAACTTTAAATGCGATATCCCTAAAACCAGATATAACCAAGCAGCTTTTCAATACAAAATCTTTGTTAATATTGAAGCCATCTCCTATGGTGTTTATTTCGTCAACGAATGCTGTGATTTCCTCTCTAGCATCTTTTTCTTTCCATTGTGCAGTAGCTATTGAAAGCAAAAGATCAGAATAACTTAATTGTGTCCCACCACTATTGACGCGAATAAATATGTTCAGAACCTTGTCTAAACTTTCACCCTTCTCCAAAAAGAAGTTTATAGACTTACTTTTATGGATAACTTCCCACAGTTTGTATAAAGCCTCATTTGCAAATTCTGCCTTGTCTTCCTCCAGCTTAAGTAAGCCATTTTTGATTAAAAATTTATTTATGTCGGCAGGCTTTTCTAGGTCGAGAATATCGCCAACTAAGAACCAAAAATGATTACTATCAGACTGCTGATATTCTTTCTTCGTCAAGAACTTAAAGTCAAATATAAAGTCTGCATCCTCTGCATGTGAAAGCAGATTCAGGCATAGTTTTCTTTTTGGAAAAGCGGAATCATTATCCCATCTCTTTCGAGGAAGTTTATAGGCATACGTCCCTTTTAGCCCTATATAAAGAGATGTAAGACGCTGTTGACCATCCAGTATAGCGGTAATTCCATTTTCGCCACTTATATCTGCTTTTGGATTATGCGTGTTATCTCGTTCATGGTATTCGCGAACAAACTCATAGAACTGAAAATTGCTTATATTCTGCTTCTCGACTTCCCAAAATAGAAAAGAACTTATTGGGTAATCCCTCATTAATGAATCAAAGAGTCGTTCAATTTGATCTGTCCCCCAAACAAATTCTCGCTGAATAGCTGGAAGCAAATAATTCTTTTTATGTACATTATCAATAGCTTCTTTGATTGTTATAGGCTCTACAAATGCCATTCAATTTACTCCGTTTGATCTATTCTTATAACTATAGTTACACGGCAAATTTGCCGCATAACCAAAATGAAAATGCTGTATAATCAATTTAATTTCTATTTGATTTAACTATATTTTAATTAGCATATAAAACAGTAATATTTGCGTCAATAAAAAAACTATGTGAAATCAATGCAAAAATTCTCAGCTCATTAAAAATGAGCCAAAACTGTAAGAAAGTAAACAATAACAACTCGTGTGTTATTGCACAAGTAATTCTTTCACAGGACTTCCACCTAGTGCTTGCATTAAGGTCACATAAGCATTGTATTGACTCTGCTTGGTTTCAACTAAGCTCAGTCGTGCATTACGTGTAGTCTCTTGGGCATCTAGTAAGTTCTTTAAGGCGATTGCACCATTGCGATAACGCACTTTGGTAAGTCGCTCAGTTTTATTAGCTAACTCTACATTACGTTGCTGTAACTGTACTTGCTGATTCAGTTGTGTTCGATTCGACAATGCATTTTCTACATCAGCGAATGCTTGGTATAGCGTTTGGCGATATTGAATAATCGCTTTTTCATATTCCAGATCACTAATCGCAATATCTTTCTTCATATCATTATATTGAAGAAAGGGTAGGCTTAAACTCGCACCTAAAGTGAGTGCAGGATTCTTCAAAAGTTGTGTCAGCGATGTACTCGAAGCACCTAAATTACCTGTGAGATTAATCGAAGGGTAGTAGCTGGCTTTGGTTGCATCCTTATTCGATAGTGTTTTACGTAGACGTAATTCTGAAGCTTGTAAATCTGGGCGACGCGACAAAATATCCGCAGGTAGCCCCACAGCGATATTCGGCAGAGCATTGCGAGGTAGTTGTGTAGGCTCTTGAATATTCAGTTGTTGAACAGGTTCATGTAGCAATACAGCAATCGCAGTACGTGCTTCGACACGTTGTTGTTCAATCTGACTCAGACTGGCTTTTTGGCTTTGTACCGATTGTTCCGCTTGAGTTAAATCTAAGCCTGAAACCGCACCCGCTTTATATTGCGACTGTACCAAAGAATAGGTTTTTTGGGTCGAAGCCAAATTCTGCTGAATGGTTTGATAGCGCTCATTCAGATAGCCAAGCTGCCAGTACAGTTTCGCTGTGGTTCCAACCAGACTTTGTGCTGTGGCTTGCAAATCTTGTTCAGTGGCTAGAGCTTCCCAACGACTGGCTTCGGTCTGGTTGGCCAGTTTACCGAATAGGTCGACTTCATAACTAACACCGACACTTGCTGATAAACCACGGTCACTTCCTTCTCCAGAGCGTAGCTCATAATTATGACCTGTTGATACACTCGAACTGGTGCGAATGCCTTGTCTATTTTCCGCCAGTCCTGCCTGTAAACGGGCCTGTTTAAGGGTGATTCCGGCAACAGTTAAATCACTATTTTTAGAGAGAACCTGATCGACCAACTGATTAAGTTGAGTATCATTAAATAACGTCCACCATTGATCAGTTAAATTGATGCTTTTACTTTTTTGTGCATCGTATTGGAACTGTTGTGGCACTTGGACTGTTGGGGTGTTATAGGGGGTTTTCACCACAGCAGAACAGCCAGCTAAGGAGCCAGTGAGTACCAGTGCGAGTCCTAATTTTGTGAATTGAAAAGACATACTCAAATTCCTTATTCTCTCGCTAAAGCAGCAACTGGATCGAGTTGTGCCGCATTTCGTGCTGGCAAAAAGCCAAATACAATACCAATCATGCTTGAGCAGACAAAGGCCGCTACGATCGAGGTGGTCGAATAACTCATTTCAATAATGCCTTTGGCAAAGTGTCCGATGACTTGTCCAATCCCTAAAGAGAGTAGTACACCGAGTATACCGCCCAATAAACAGACCAGAATTGCTTCAATCAGGAATTGCTGCAAAATGTCACTTTGTCGGGCGCCAACCGCCATACGTACACCAATCTCTTGGGTTCGTTCAGTCACAGAAACCAGCATAATGTTCATGACCCCAATACCACCAACGACCAAAGAAATCACCGCGATTGCAGAAATTAACAGGGTCATGGTGGCTGTAGTTTGCTGGATGGTTTCACGAATACTGTCAGAGTTTTGGGTAAATACGTCCTGTGCGCCGTGACGTTGTTCAAGTAGAGTCAAAATGGCATTTTCAGCGGCACTACTTGGATATTCATCTTTAATACGAACAATAATGCTACGCACATTAGACTGACCTAACATACGGCTCATGACTGTCGAATAAGGCAAGTAAACATTCAAACTGTCAGAGTTGCCCATAAAACCTTGTTGAGCATCAATCACGCCAATAATACGACTGGGTACACTGCCTAATAGCAGTACTTGACCGACAGGATTGGTCCCATCTGCAAAGAAGGTTTTCTCCGTATTGGTATCAATCACCACATCTTGGGCACGCTGAGTAACACTGTTTTTGTCAAAAGGCTGTCCTGATTTAAAGGTCATGCCACGGACATAGAAGAAATCTGCACTGACACCATTTACAGTTGCCGATGCTTCGGTATCCTTATAACGCAAGGTGACGCTGGTGTTGGCAGAGGGACTGACTCCATCCACATAGGGTTGTTCCGCCAGTGCATCGGCATCGGCAGGCACCAGTGTTTTGACTTGTGAAGCACGCGAGTTATCACCAAAACCACGCCCCTGATACACGGTAATGGTGTTGGTGCCGAGGCTACTGATATTTTCTAGAATTTGCTTCTGTGAGCCATTCCCAAGTGCAACCACCGAGACCACGGATGCGATCCCGATAATAATCCCAAGCATAGTCAAGAAAGTCCGCATACGGTGGGCATTCATGGCAAGCAGTGCCATGCGGAATGCTTCACCGAGACGGTCAAAAAAAGAACGCCACGTTGAGGTTTTCTTTTGTGGTGTGCGTTGCAGGGTTTGATGTTCTAAATCTGAATCTGCATTCTCAGGCACGTTGGCACGGTCTGAAATAATATTACCATCACTGATCTCGATAATACGGGTCGCATTCTTGGCAACATTCAGATCGTGGGTGACCAGAATAATGGTATGACCTTTGGCATTCAGCTCACGCAAAATACGCATCACTTCAACACCACTATTCTTATCCAATGCACCTGTTGGCTCATCGGCAAGAATCACATCACCGCCATTCATCAATGCACGGGCAATTGAAACACGTTGTTGCTGACCACCAGATAACTGGCTTGGTCGATGATGTAAGCGTTCTTCAAGTCCGAGTTCTGAGAGTAGCTCAGCCGAACGCTGTTGGCGAAGTTGGCTGTCTACGCCTGCGTAAATGGCTGGGACTTCAACATTACCAGAAGCACTCAGATCACCCAGTAAGTGATAACGCTGGAAAATAAAACCAAAATATTCACGGCGCAGTTGTGCCAGTTCATCTGGTTCTAGTTGGCGTGTTTCTCGACCATTGACCTTGTAACTTCCTGCGCTGGGCTTATCCAGACAACCCAAGATGTTCATCAGGGTCGATTTACCTGAGCCTGATTGTCCAACAATGGCAACCAACTCACCTGCATAAATTTTTAAATCAATGCCTTTGAGAATTTGTACTGTACCTTCACCCGCAGGGAATTCACGGGTGAGGTCACTAACCTCAAGTAATGGCTGTGAAGAATGCGTTTGATCTTGGGTCATATTACATTCTCATTGGACGTTGATTGCTACGTTTTGCTGATTCGTTTGAGCTATCAGTTGCATCGGCAATCACCACTTGATCACCTTGTTTTAAACCTCTCAGCACTTGTGCAGTAACACGATTGTTAAGGCCGATTAACACAGGTTGAGGTTGAGCAGTTCCATCCGCTTGTAACACACGAACCATGCCTGTGGATGCTTTACCTTGAGCAATTAAGGCTTTTTCAGCTTCAGTCAAATCTAGGCGTTTAGGATGCTGCGCTTTCTGAGTATCTGCATTTTTTGCTTTATCTGTTGCAACCGAATTATTGCCATTTTCTTTTTTGTTTGAACGTTTAGTTTGGATGGCAGCGGCAGGGATTGTTAGTACATTTTTCGCTTCAGCCAAAACAATATAGACTTGTGCAGTCATATCAATACGTAACTTACCGTCTTCATTTGGAACATCAAACAAAGCGTTGTAATACACGGCTGTGCTTGATGATGATGAACTAGTATTGGTTGTTTCGGTATTAATAGAGTTTGGTGCTGGCTCAACTTGACGTAGCTGTGCGTAATGTTTTTTTTCACTATTACCTAATGTCGTGAAGTAAACGGTTTGACCTTTTTCAACTTTCATAACATCGGCTTCAGAAATTTGAGCCTTAATTGTCATCGTATCCAATTTCGCCAATTTCACAATCGTTGGTGCGGTTTGATTGGCATTCACCGTTTGACCTTCTTCGGTCACAATGGCAACCACTGTCCCATCCATTGGTGCAATAATACTGGTATAACCTAAATTCTCTTGTGCAGTTGCGAGTGTTAAACGAGATTGTTCAATTTGCGCATTGATTGCTGCAATTTGAGCTTGTGCTGTTTTAAAGTTTGCTAATGCTGTTTCAAGTTCTGCGCGTGAAGTTGCATCTTGGCTAAACATAGCCTGTTGGCGTTTATATTCAGCTTCCACTTTTGCTAAATTGGCTTGTTGTACCGCCAATTGAGCCTGTTGATTTTGAATATTCGCTTTGGCTGTTTTTAATTCGTTTTCTTGGCGAATCGAGTCGATTTGTGCAATCAGTTGACCTTGTTTGACTTGATCGCCTAACTGAACATACATTTTTTTCACTTGACCTGAAACCTGAGCACCCACACTGACCATCTTGGTTGCTTCCAGTACACCCGTTGCGAGTACTGAATCCTCAATATCACCATTGGAAACTTCAGCACTAATATATTGTGGTGCTTGATCTTTAGGTTTAAAGAAAAACCATGCAACGGCTGCAATAATCGCGACACCGATAGCGATCATTATTATTTTACTGAATGGTATTTTTTTAGAACTTGTTTTGGGCATGGCAACAGATCGAGATTTGGAAACTCAAACCAGTATAAAAGCGAAATAAGGATAAAACGTGGATATTTTTAATCTATAATGATAATTATTATCAAATTTTTATTGAAATTACTCGACTAGAATCTGATAAATATTTTGAATACCAATGACTGCATTTTCTGCGATTGAAACTCCACCCTTGGATGGAAGTATTGCTTCACGAGGATTGATGCGGATGAGTTGTGGTGCGAAGCGTTCACTGAAATAACGAACGGTTGGAATAGTTGTGCCTGCACCTATTTCAATGACAATAGATTGGTTGTGGGCTTCTAAAAAATTTTCTAAGCGCCTCGCTTGTTGCGTGTGTCTTTGGCTGACCCAAGCATAATCATTAAACATCAAAATATTTGGACGGGATAACTTGCCACAATGTGGGCATAGTGGGAGTTGTCCTAACCATTGACAATTTTGATGATCAATCTCAGGTGTTAATTCATTTGCTGACCATGTTGTGAGTTGGCAAGGTTCTGAGCATTGAAGATGGTGGATCGAGCCATGACACTCATAAATTTGGTTTGGATCAAAACCTGCTTTTTGAAATTGCCCATCAACATTCGAAGTAAATACAAAGTAGGGGAGTGCTAATTTTTCAGCGAGTTGTTTGAGTAAATGAAAGCCTTGATGCGGCAAGGTTTGACGATATAGTGCCAAACGATGTCCATAAAAACCCCAAGCCAAACGTGGTTGCTGTCTAAACGCTGCTGGATTGGCAATTTCGGTAAAGTCGATACGTTGTTTACCGAGTTCTGGATAAGCTCGCCACATGCCTTGATTGCCTCGAAAATCAGGTAGCCCAGAGTCAACACCCATGCCAGCACCTGCGCTGATAATAAGAGCATCAGCACGCGAAAGTATATCTTTGATTTGTTCTTTCTGGATTGTGGTTAAATCCAATGACATAAAGTCATCCTTTTTTATTTATCTTTAAGAAAAGCTTGGAAATAAAGTTGTACCACACAGTTCACTGATTGCTTGAAGCATCAGATGTTCTGAGTTTTCTTTAGACATTCCTTTAATTGCAGCATCAATTGCTAATAAAAGTTCAGGCCATTTTAAAAACTGACGAGGGTTTAAGCGGCGTAATGCTTGCTGATAAAGCGAAACTTTAGTTTTCCAAATCCCTAATTGCAATGCATTCTGTGGCTGCTCAAAAAGTTGCATGAGTAGACGCATTTCTTTGCTGAGTGTCCATAAGATCAAACTATCTGGTTCGCCAGCAGCAAGAAGATACTGATAGATTTTAACGGATTGAGCTAAATTTCCTGTTAATAATGCATCACTTAAATCATAGGTGGTATAGCGTGATTGATCTTGTAAACACTCATAGAGTTGATCAATCTGGATTTGTTTGATATCGGGAAAGGTATCTGCAACACGCATTAGGCTGTTTTTCGCAGCCAATAGATTATGTTCATGGTGCTCCATCAGCCATTGCCAAGCATCATGATCTAGTTGAATGCCTAGTTTTTCTGCTTCTAAATTTAAGATTTTTTGTCGGTCTTGTGGGTAAGTTGCGGTCAAAGAAACCACAACACCATTGGCCTCCACGACTTGGAAAAAGGCAGACTTTAAACTGCTGCTGTCTTGTTTAGGTAAAACGATGAGCAATAAGTTATGTTCATTCTGTTGAATATAGTTTTTCAGCAGTCTTAAGCCATTGGCATCAGGCTTGATATTGCCATGTACTTCAATGGCGAGTTGCTGAGAAAACAGCGATAAGCTATTCAGCGCATTAAAAACATTTTTCCAATCATTGACGCTACTGATGTCATAACGCTGACGTTCAACTTCATGCTGCTGCCAACTTTTACGAAATCCATCGAGTAAGTTTTGCTCAAGCAAAGGTTCTTGCCCATGAATGATCCATGCACCACGGGCTTTTGTAATGCGTTTTAATGCTTGAACATAATCTAACTTCATAAAAAGTAATTATGGTTGAGCTTTGGGTAAACGATTCGCTGCAATTTGACGCGTAATTTGCTGGGCAATATCATCAATAATGATACGGTTCAGATACGCTTCTTGTTGGTTATCTGTATTTACAGTTGCCACATCATATTGGTACGTGCGAGATGCAGTGAGTGTACGTGGTTCTGTGATTTTATTGCCTTGACGATCTTCAATTTGGAAAGTCACGGTTAAACGCAATAGTACTTCAGTCAATTTACCATTCAATAACTGGCGACGAGGGGTATAATCTAAGATACGAAGTACATAGGCATCATTGGCATTACTGAGTTGTACGCCCGTAGCACTGAGATAGATGCTGAGACGATTCTCGAGTTCATCGGTATTGTCAGGTAAAACCAAAGTTAGTTTGTTATAAACCAACGGTGTTGCCGTTGGATAGCTTCCCTTTAAATGAAAGCCACAGCCAACTAAGCCTGCACTTAGACCTAAAGTTAAAACGATAGCAGCTAAACGTTGTGCTAAGTGCATATTTATTCCTCTAATCAAATCTATTCTAATTCCTCTTTGGTAGAGGATTAAAAACCTCTCTTATATTTAAGAGAGGTTAGAAAGAATTATTAAACAACTAAATTAACAAGTTTATTTGGCACTACAATTTCTTTCTTGGTTGGACCAGTTAAGAATTGTTGAACTTCTGGCAGTGCTTTTGCCAAAGACAGTAACTCGTCTTTTGAGATATCGACTGCGACGTCTAACTTACCACGAAGTTTACCATTCACTTGTACAACAATCGTTTGCGTATTACGGGTTAACGCTGACTCATCCACTTGTGGAAACAGTGTTGTATTAATATCAATACTAAACTGTGCTAAAAGTGTTTGACTTAAATGTGGTGCAAATGGGGCAAGTAAAGTCAATAAAGTTGTAATTGCTTCACGTGCAACGGCTACATCATTGTCATCTTTTGCTTCAAACTTGTTGGTCGCATTCAATAACTCCATTAATGCAGCAATAGAAGTATTGAACGCATGACGACGTTCGATGTCATCACCCACTTTTTGGATGGTTTCGTGGGTTTTACGACGTAAGTCTTGTGCATCTGTAGAAAGATTTGCGCTATCGATTGCCGTTGCCTGATTGCCTTTTTCCAAGAAACCAGCAGCCAAACGCCATACACGTTTCAAGAAGCGGTTAGCCCCTTCAACACCTGCATCTGACCATTCTAAAGATTGATCAGGTGGTGCAGCGAACATCATAAAGACACGTGCGGTATCTGCGCCGTATTGGTCGATAATCGCTTGTGGATCAATACCGTTGTTTTTCGACTTAGACATTTTTTCTTGTCCGCCAATCACAACTTCCTGACCATCACCTGAATATTTCGCTGAAAGGATACGACCTTTTTCGTCACGCTCTAATTCGATGTCAGCAGGGTTGAACCAAGTTTTCTTGCCATTCTCTGCTTCACGGTAGAAGGTGTCTGCCAACACCATGCCTTGAGTGAGCAAGTTAGTAAATGGTTCGTTACCTTGTACCACACCTTCATCACGCATCAATTTATGGAAGAAACGGGCATAAAGTAAGTGCAGAATTGCGTGCTCTACACCACCGATATATTGATTCACCGGTAGCCAGCTTTGTGCTGCTTCAGGTTTTACCATACCGCCAGTAAAGTCTGGAGATGCATAACGTGCATAATACCAAGAGGATTCTACAAAGGTGTCCAAGGTATCTGTTTCACGATGCGCATCGCCGCCACAGCTTGGGCATTTGGTTTCATAGAATTCAGGCATCTTGTTCAATGGGTTACCCGAACCATCTGGAACCACATCGGTCGGTAATACCACTGGCAATTGATCTTCTGGAACGGTGACTTGACCACAGTTGTTACAGTTGATCATTGGAATTGGACAACCCCAGTAACGCTGACGAGAAACACCCCAGTCACGCAAACGGAATTGAACCTTAGAATTTGCCAAAGCTTGTGGTTCTAATTTTGCAAGGAAGGCATCAAAAGCGGCTTGGAATGCTAAACCATCAAACTCGCCAGAATTCACCAATTTGCCATCTTTAGAACCGTACCATTCTTGCCATTCAGCAACTGAGTATTCAGCATCATCAGTGCCTTTAGCATCGATCACTTGTTTGATTGGTAAATTAAACTTGTTGGCAAATTCAAAATCACGTTCGTCGTGTGCTGGCACAGCCATCACAGCACCCGAACCGTATGACATTAATACGTAGTTTGCGATCCAGACAGGAAGCTCATCACCAGTTACAGGATGTTTTACGAATAAACCTGTTGCCATGCCTTTCTTTTCGGCAGTGGCTAAATCAGCTTCAGCCACTGATCCCATGCGACATTCTTCGATAAATGCAGCCAATTCAGGATTGTTTTCTGCTGCTTTAAGCGCAAGAGGGTGCTCTGCTGCAACAGCAACATAAGTCACACCCATTAAGGTATCCGCACGCGTTGTATAAACGGTTAGGCCATCTGCATAGACTTCAGTATTTGCAGAAGGGAAGGTGATTTCCATTCCTGTCGAACGGCCGATCCAGTTACGTTGCATGGTCAAGACCTGTTGTGGCCAACCATCTTTTAATGTGTCTAAATCGTCTAATAATTCTTGTGCATAGTCAGTGATGCGGAAGTAGTACATTGGAATATCACGTTTTTCAACCAATGCACCTGAACGCCAGCCACGGCCATTTTCAACTTGCTCGTTGGCCAACACTGTCTGGTCTACAGGATCCCAGTTCACTGTTGAAAGCTTACGATAGATCAAGCCTTTCTTATAAAGTTGTACGAATAACCATTGTTCCCAGTGATAGTATTCTGGTGTACAGGTGGCAAATTCACGATCCCAGTCTACAGACAAACCCAATTTTTTTAATTGGTCACGCATATATGCGATATTTTCAAATGTCCATTTTGCTGGTGCAACTTGATGAGCGATAGCTGCATTTTCAGCAGGTAAACCAAACGCATCCCAACCCATTGGTTGTAATACTGTTTCACCTTTTAAACGATAAAAACGGCTGATCACGTCACCAATGGTGTAGTTACGCACATGCCCCATATGCAGCTTGCCACTTGGGTAAGGGAACATCGACAGGATATAGCGATGTTTGCCCTCTACAGTGTCTGCAACTTTAAAAACTTTGCGATTGTCCCAGTCTTGTTGAACTTGAGGCTCAATGGCACTTGCTTGATATTCGGAGTCAATGTGAGAAGTCGTCATAGGGATATGCGATACAACAAAAATTAAAGTTAAGATTACCGCACAGCATAGCGCAAAATAGGGGGGGATGTCAGTTTTTAGCTGAGGATTTTATCTTCTAAATGATGCGAGTGGAAACCAGTTGGTGTATTTTAAAAAAGTGAGTATCTTTGAATTTGTTAAAGGCTCTCTTTTTTTAGATGACGAGGCTTTCAATACAGCCGTCATAATAATGTGTAAATATTGAAACAGTATTGATATATTGTTTTGTTTTTTAATAATATTTTTATTTTATCCAAGCAAGGTGACAAATAAATCATAGCCACCTTAAGATTTTAAACAACAATAAAGTCTATGATTAGATTTTATATACCACGAGGTGTAATGGGTGCAGCAGAAACAGCAGGCGCTTGAGGTATTTCATCTATTGGCGGTCGAGTCATATTTTGATTGGGTTGATTTTCAGATGGTTGATTTTCGTTTTGAGGTTGCTGTGCTTTCGGCGGGTTTGTATTTTGAGTGCTAGTCCCATAAGTGGAAATTCTATCTAATCGTTTTGCTCCTTTTGGTGGAGGAGTCGTGGTGTAATGGGTTGAACCATTAGCATCCATCCATTTGTAGTACTGCTGAGCATAATTTTGGCTAGAACAAAGAAGCAGAGTCGTAGTTGCGACAGCGTATAGGCTTGTTTTAAAATATGATGGTTTCATAATTTGATCTCCCCCCAAAAGAATTTTGTCTATATTCGATCAAAATGTTTGAATTAGCTCATCACAATGCCTATTTTTGTATAAAAAGAAAATAGTTTTTTGATAAATGGGCATTTGGATCGATAAATCACCTTGAACTGAGAGATTAAAAAAACAACAGCTAAAAATTATTCTAAAAAAACCTTTTCTTTATTCTTGACTTTGTGTATGAAAGCAACAAAAATGCTTGCTTAGTTTTATATGCGCTTATTTGATCACCCTTCGAATAAATGTCATGGTTTGCAATGGACATTCTTTCTAGCCGAGAGAATGATTTTTTGAAATATGTTTATCCCAACATGTTTTGATTCGAGATGTAATAACAGCTTATACGGCTGATGAGTCAGAAAATTTTTCCTATTGCAGCAAAAACGAGTAGAATACGCACACTTAGAAAAGTGCATAAGTTAATGAATGAAAATACAATTTATGTCTCCCATAAATTGTACTAACACTAGGGTGAATCACGTTGGAACTTTTATCTGGTGGTGAAATGCTCGTTCGTGCGCTTGCGGACGAAGGCGTAGAGCATGTTTTTGGTTATCCAGGCGGCGCAGTTTTACATATTTATGATGCGCTTTTTCAACAAGACAAAATTAATCATTACCTTGTACGTCATGAGCAAGCTGCTGGTCATATGGCAGATGCATACTCGCGCGTAACTGGTAAAACAGGTGTTGTTCTTGTTACTTCTGGTCCAGGTGCAACAAATACTGTTACTCCTATTGCAACGGCTTATATGGACTCAATCCCAATGGTGATTTTGTCAGGGCAAGTTGCAAGTCACCTAATTGGTGAAGATGCATTCCAAGAAACAGATATGGTTGGTATTTCTCGTCCAATCGTAAAGCACAGTTTCCAAGTGCGTCACGCCAGCGAAATTCCTGCCATTATTAAGAAAGCATTTTATATTGCCTCTTCTGGTCGTCCAGGCCCAGTGGTTGTTGATATTCCTAAGGATGCCACCAATCCAGCAGAAAAATTTGCCTACGAATATCCTGAAAAAGTGAAGATGCGTTCATATCAACCGCCTTCACGTGGACATTCAGGTCAAATTCGTAAAGCCATTGATGAACTGATCACTGCTAAACGCCCAATGATTTATACAGGTGGTGGTGTTGTTCAGGGCAATGCTTCGGCATTGTTGACTGAACTTGCACATCTATTGGGTTATCCAGTGACCAATACGTTGATGGGCTTAGGTGCTTTCCCAGGTAATGATCCACAATTTGTGGGTATGTTAGGGATGCATGGTACTTATGAAGCCAATATGGCAATGCATAATGCCGATGTGATTTTGGCGATTGGGGCACGTTTTGATGACCGTGTGACCAACAATCCAGCCAAGTTCTGTCAAAATGCCAAAGTCATTCATATTGATATTGACCCAGCGACCATTTCAAAAACCATCATGGCGCATATTCCAATTGTGGGTGCGGTTGAACCTGTCCTTCAGGAAATGTTGGTACAGTTGAAACAGATGAATGTGTCCAAGCCAAATCCGGAAGCAATTGCTGAATGGTGGTCTCAGATTAATGAGTGGCGTAAAGTTCATGGCTTACGCTATGAAGCGGCTCAAAATGGTGAAATGAAACCACAACAAGTGGTGGAAGCGCTTGATCGTGTGACCAATGGTGAAGCGATCATTACGTCTGACGTAGGTCAGCACCAGATGTTTGGTGCCTTGTACTACAAATACAAGCGCCCGCGTCAATGGATCAATTCAGGTGGTTTGGGAACAATGGGCGTTGGCCTGCCGTATGCGATGGCAGCCAAGCTGGCATTCCCAGATCAACAAGTCGTGTGTATTACAGGTGAAGCATCAATTCAGATGTGTATCCAAGAATTATCAACATGTAAGCAATATGGCTTAAATGTGAAAATTCTTTGCTTGAATAACCAAGCTTTAGGCATGGTGAAGCAGTGGCAAGACATGAACTATGAAGGGCGCCATTCAAGCTCTTATGTAGATTCTTTACCTGATTTTGCAAAATTGATGGAAGCTTATGGTCACGTAGGTATTCAAATCAATCATGCAGATGAATTGGATTCTAAACTGGCTGAAGCAATGGCAATTAATGATAAATGTGTATTCATTAATGTCATGGTTGATCGTACAGAGCATGTTTATCCAATGTTGATTGCAGGTCAGTCGATGAAAGATATGTGGTTAGGTAAAGGGGAGCGCACGGCATGAGACACATTATCTCTGTACTTGTAGAAAATGAAGCAGGCGCGCTTTCTCGTTTGGTCGGTTTATTCTCCCAACGTGGTTACAACATTGAGACTTTAAACGTTGCGCCAACTGAAGATGAAACTTTATCTCGTTTGACGCTGACAACTTATGGTGATGATCACAAAATCGAGCAGATCACAAAACAACTGAATAAATTAGTTGAAGTGGTTAAGGTGGTTGATTTATCAGAAGGTGCGCATATTGAGCGAGAGCTTATGTTGATTAAAGTGAAAGCTTTAGGTGCCGCTCGTGCGGAAATTAAGCGTACAGCTGATATTTTCCGTGCCCAAATCGTTGATGTAACACCAACCACTTATACGATTCAGATCGCAGGTACAACTGAAAAGATTGATGGTTTTATTGATGCACTTGCTGAAAATACCATTCTAGAAGTTGTACGTTCTGGTGTGTCTGGTATCGCACGTGGTGAAAAAGTTTTAAGTATTTAATCGCTTCCCCAATTCTTCATATAGAAATGCAAGAATTGGGAAGTTTCAAAGAATCTATCCTTGTATGACAAGGGAAATGACAAAAATTTTAGCGGAGAAAACAGATGCAAATTTTTTACGATAAAGACTGTGACTTATCAATCATCCAAGGCAAAAAAGTTGCAATCATTGGTTATGGTTCACAAGGTCATGCTCATGCACTTAACTTGAAAGATTCTGGCGTTGACGTAACTGTTGGTTTACGTGCTGGTTCAGCATCTTGGAAAAAAGCTGAAAATTCAGGTCTTAAAGTATCTGAAGTTCCAGCAGCTGTTGCTCAAGCTGACTTAGTGATGATTTTGACCCCAGATGAGTTCCAATCTCAGCTTTATCGTGATGTGATTGAGCCAAACATCAAGCAAGGTGCTACTTTAGCATTTGCTCATGGTTTCTCTATTCTTTATAACCAAGTTGTTCCACGTAAAGATTTAGACGTAATCATGGTTGCGCCTAAAGCACCAGGTCACACTGTACGTTCTGAATACCAACGTGGTTCAGGTGTTCCAGATCTAATCGCTGTACACCAAGATGCTTCTGGTAATGCACGTAACGTTGCGCTTTCTTACGCTTCAGGTGTAGGCGGTGGTCGTACTGGTATCATCGAAACTTCATTCCGTGAAGAAACTGAAACTGACCTTTTCGGTGAACAAGCAGTTCTTTGTGGTGGTGCTGTTGAACTTGTTAAAATGGGCTTCGAGACTCTTGTTGAAGCTGGTTATGCTCCAGAAATGGCGTACTTCGAATGTCTACACGAGCTTAAATTGATCGTTGACTTAATGTTCGAAGGCGGTATCGCGGACATGAACTACTCTGTATCTAACAACGCTGAATACGGCGAATATGTAACTGGTACTGAAGTAATCAATGAACAATCTCGTGAAGCAATGCGTAATGCATTGAAACGTATCCAATCTGGTGAATATGCGAAAATGTTCATTCAAGAAGGTGCATTAAACTACCCATCTATGACTGCTCGTCGTCGTCAAAATGCTGCGCATGGTATCGAAGTAACGGGTAACAAGTTACGTGCGATGATGCCTTGGATTCAAGCGAACAAAATCGTAGACAAAGAGAAGAACTAAGTTTTAGTTTAATCTTTAAAAGCCCTTGTTTATACAAGGGCTTTTTTATTGCATCACTTAAAGTGCTGTACCTTGTGATGATAGCCTAATCTTGCCGTTTAGGTTGTTAAGTTAATTCTCACGGCTCGTATGGAAGTAAGCAGAATTTTTAAGATGTTACTGAGAGTATAAAAAATAAATTACCTGATAAGGAGTGTAGTCACTTATTTGCTTTCAATATAAAAAACTTCATATTCTTAGTCTTTTTTAATAACAGAATTATAGCAAACAGCATGATAAAAAGGCATACTATATACATGTTTAGAGTATTTATGAAAGGTAGTGCATCTTTTATAATTGTTGGTTGCTTTTAAAATTGCAGTAAAAAAACAAGAATTTTCATTGGTTTGAAATGAATATGTGTTTTTATTCTATTGATTTATAAAATGAAAAAGACTTGAACTTATACTAGATGATGTTATTGTTAAGGAAAGTTTATGAATACACCATTTGTATCTTTTTTGAGTGTTAATGATCGTTCTGATTTTGAGCAATTCGCTCAATAAATAAAAAAAAGTACTGAATAATCATGGAAGTCCTTTATGGTTAACGTTGATTACGATAGCACATGGGTCATCGCTTCCATTTTGGTTGCAGTAGCGACTTGTTATGCTGCAGTTTCAATGGAAGAACTCGTTTTTAAAGCTGCTTATAAAAAGTTGGAGAAAAGCATTTTAGTAACGAGTGGGTTGACTTTAGGCTTGGCAATATGGGCAATGCATTTTATTGGAATGCTCGCGAGCCGTTTGCCTGAAGGCTATCATTTTGATATTAGTTTGACTGTGCTTTCATATTTGATAGGCGCAACTGCCTCGGTATTTGCTGTTTGGCTAACGACTAGACCTACTTTACCTATGCCACGTCTGATCTTAGGTGCATTATTCTTAGGGCTAGGAATATCTGGAATGCATTACACGGGGATGTTGGCGCTTTCAGTTGAACACCATCAATTGAGATATGATCCATTACTCGTGATTTGTTCAGTACTCATTGCTGTATGTGGTTCTGGTTTGAGCTGTTTATTCGTTTTTAAATATAAAACCGCGGTTAAATATAAAACTGCACTAAAGGCTGTCGTTGCAATATTGATGGCTTTTAGTATTGTAGGTATGCATTACACGGGTATGGCAGCCACTTATTTTGATATAGGATTTGCGGAAGCACTTGGCTCAGTACATACAGAGCAAGCCGTTTTATTGTTTAGCATTATTTTTATTACCAGTTTGGTATTTGTTGCTGGTTTTGCCGTCGCAGTTTTAGAAGCCCGACTAGAGGAGCGTAATCAACAATTAGTTAGAATAAATAAAGAATTAGCAACTCAGTCACTACATGATTCATTAACAAAGTTGCCGAATCGATTATATTTGACAGATTATGCGGAAGTAATCTTCAGCCATCATCGCTTACGAGAAGAAAAAGCAGCATTTTTATATGTAGATTTAGATCGCTTTAAATCGGTAAATGATGCTTTTGGACACCATATTGGTGATCAACTTTTAATTCAAATGGCCAATCGGTTACATGAAAAATTAAGTTCAAGCCATAAGCTATTTCGTATTGGTGGTGACGAGTTTGTATTGATCTCTGAAAATACTGATGTTAATCAAGCGATGTTGCTGGCAGAAGAAGTTCTGCATTTTATTCAAGAGGCATATCTAATCGCAACAAAAGAAATTAATATTTCTGCAAGTTTGGGAATTGCGATGTATCCTGAGCACGGTACGAATGTTCAGGATTTATTAATTAATGCAGATGTAGCAATGTTGGCATCTAAAGAGCAGGGTAGAAATACGTTTACTGTTTTCCACTCTACAACGGATCAGCAAGATGTTCGTAGCCAATCCAAATTAATTAATGATTTGTATAAAGCTGTAGATGAGCAGCAATTTGTTTTATTTTATCAGCCTAAATTTACTGCGAATTATCAAGTTTGTGGTATTGAAGCGCTCATTCGTTGGAAGCATCCAAGCTTAGGTTTGTTGACTCCTCAAATGTTTATTGAGGGAGCAGAAAAAACAGGTTTGATTATTCCGATGGGATATTGGGCATTGGAGCAAGCTTGTCAGCAGATTCAAAAATGGGAACGAAGTAATAGTCCTTTTTATCCAATTGCCGTCAACTTATCTGCATTACAATTTGAAAATAAAAAACTTTTTAACGTATTAGAACAGCTCTTAGAACAATATCAAATTCAGCCCCATAATCTTATTTTAGAAATCACTGAATCAACAGCAATGCATCATATTGATTCAAGTATTCGCACTTTAGAACGCTTGCGTAAGTTGGGTATTCGGATTGCGATTGATGATTTTGGAACTGGCTATTCAAGCTTTTTATATTTAAAAGATCTGCCTGTTGATGAACTTAAAATTGATCGCGGTTTTCTCATAGATTTACAACCAAACTCGAAAGAAGAGGCAATTCTAGAAAGTATCATTCACCTTGCCGCTAGGTTAGGCTTAATCGTCACAGCTGAAGGTGTAGAAACACAGCAACAAGCTGATATTTTAACTAATTTAGGATGTAATCAATTACAAGGTTATTTATTGGGTATGCCTGTAAATGTTGAAAATTTAGTGTTGAATCATCACAACTTTGCTTAGTTTATTTGGACCTAACGATTTCTATATCATCTATTCACGAAAAAGGCTGCTCATATCTTTTCAAGTAAAAGAGATTCACAGCCTTGACTATTTTAGCAATTGTAAGCACTTAATTTGAGCGCTGTTGCAACCATGCGCTTACGACAGGCCAAACTGCTTGTGGTGCTTGGCTACCTGAAACCAAACCCATATGACCACCAGAGACAATTTCAAAGGTTTTATCTTGGCTACTGATCAAATCCATTAATGGTCGTACAGCTTCTGTAGTCACAATAATGTCAGTATCCCCACCAATCGCAAGTACTGAACATTCAATATCTTTAAAATCAGCCGTTTGATCTCCGAATTTAACGAGACCTGTCGAAAGTTCGTTATCAATCCAGAAGCGTAAAATAATATCGCGCATTACACCCCCAGGATAGGCGAGCATATTGTCAACAAACGAACTTGATGTTGCGTGATTAATGACAAACTGCCGATCGTTCAAATTTTTTAGTAATTGCCAATAATTTTTAAAATTACCCACGGGATCTGTGAGCTTAAATCCGAGCGTATTTTGCCAACCATGAATATGGAAATAGCGGCTCGGAATTTGACGGATTCGGAAATTAGTATTGGTCCGTACCCATTGTGCTGGTGTGTTTAACTTTTGATAGAGCTTACCAATATAACCTGATTGATGAGTGTTGATTGGTGATGCCAAAATCATTAGATTCTTAATATTTTTATCTTTAAATAATGAGGTATAGCAAAGCGAGATCGCTCCACCGAGACTCCAACCATACAGTGATAGTTGTTGTTGTCCGCTATGTTCACGAATTTTGTTGATAAAGTCGGGCATAAAGATTTTGATATATGTACCGAAATTATATTTAGCTTGTTTAAGGCTTGGTGTGCCCCAGTCAATCATATATACATCAAAACCTTGGCTTTGAAAGTAACGAATGAGACTACGATCAGGAAACAAATCGAACACTAAGGTGTTCGCTGCTAATGGGGGAATAATAACCAGTGGCACACGGTGTTTATTTTCACCCGATTCTACGTCTGACTTGTAAAACCGTAAGCTAATAATTTCACGTTCATAAACGACTTCAAAAGGTGTCTTTCCTGACAATGCCAGTTGATGTCCCCTCAAGAAACGATCTGCCGCATTTGAAAATACTTGTGCAGCTTGCTTACCCGCACGCGTTTTTAAGATTGATTGGGCTGTTTTAGCGTTAACAAAGGTATTTTTAAATTTAGGCAATTGAGTCATCGTGCAAGAACTCTATGGTTACAACTGTGTAGCCGCATATTAGAAGAAAAAGTCCCTAAGCTCAGTGACTCATGTGCTTAACTTATTTTTGAAAATGATCAATTTCGAATATTGCATGGTCGTAAATTGCTCAAAAATACTTATTTAGGCAGTTGGGGCGTATACGTAAGTGGGCTTATCAAACTTAATATATGGTATTGCGCATATATGAATATTCATATATAAAGTCACTATCATTAATTCAAAATGTTTTTACTCATTATGTCTACTCAACAACAAATTACGATTTATCACAACCCTGCATGTGGGACATCTCGAAATACACTCGGATTAATTCGCAATACGGGTATTGAACCTATCGTGATTGAATATTTACTGAACCCTCCTTCAAAATCTGAACTTATTCAATTGATTAGTGATGCTGGTTTGTCTGTAAGG
Organism: Acinetobacter sp. WCHA29; assembly: GCF_002165335.1. Taxonomy (NCBI): domain Bacteria; kingdom Pseudomonadati; phylum Pseudomonadota; class Gammaproteobacteria; order Moraxellales; family Moraxellaceae; genus Acinetobacter; species Acinetobacter sp. WCHA29. The sequence goes on along the minus strand of NZ_NHRQ01000001.1, from coordinate 105,602 downwards.
GCTGCGATCCGTACGAATGTTGATCCTTATCGTGAACTTGATTTGGATCGTGAGACTTGGACAGATCATCAATTAATCGAATTTATGCTTGAACATCCTATTTTAATTAATCGTCCTTTTGTTGTGACGAGTCAGGGTACCCGTTTATGCAGACCATCGGAGTTGGTGCTGGATATTTTACCAGTTGCACAACAAGGTGCTTTTTCCAAAGAGGATGGTGAACAGGTGATTGATGAAAATGGTCAGCGTGTTAATTAAATAATAATTTAGTATTTGAGGTTGGAAATGGATCGAGTGAATTTCTTTAAGTGTTTGTCTGATGAAACACGTCTCAGTATTGTCACTTTAGTGGCGGAAAATAAAGAACTATGTGTTTGTGATTTGACTGAAAAATTAAACTTGAGCCAACCAAAAATTTCGAGACATTTAGCGTTATTACGTTCATCAGGTTTATTGCAAGACAGACGACAAAGCCAGTGGGTGTATTACAGCATTCATCCAGAGTTGCCTGTTTGGTGTCATGAATTACTCAATCTCTTGGCACGTGAACAAACTTCCGCAAGTAACCAATCTCAGTCTCTCCAAATTAAAAGTTATTGTGAGTAATACCGCATGAAATTTATTTTCCTATGTACTGGAAATAGTTGTCGCAGCATTTTGTCCGAAGTACTTTTTAACAGTCGTGCACCTGAAAATTGGAAAGCATATAGCGCAGGCAGTAAGCCTTCTGGACAGGTTCATCCACTGACGATTGAAACGCTTGAAAACTTAGGCCTCTCAACTGATGGTTTGTGGAGTAAAACCATTGATGACTGTGAACAATATCAGGCAGATGTGGTGATTACAGTTTGTGACTCTGCGGCTCAGGAAGCTTGCCCACTGTATTTAGGCGGTGCAATTAAAGCACATTGGGGCTTGACTGATCCTTCACATTTAGATTTGCCTAAATCAGAAAAATTACAAGCATTCCAAGTGACTGTAGATCATATCAACCGCCGTTTAGATGCTCTATTTGCATTAGATAGCGCAAATATGTCTCGTCCTGAATTGATTGCTGCAATCAATCACATCTCAGATATTCAATGAGAACATCATGGCTCAGCAAAGATTGTCATTTCTAGATCGTAACTTAACCCTATGGATTTTTATTGCCATGGGGTTGGGAATTGCGATCGGTGTTTTCTTACCTCAGGCTTCTGTCGCTTTAGACAAAATGAGTGTGGATTCCGTCAATATCCCAATTGCGATTGGTCTGATTTTGATGATGTACCCACCTTTGGCAAAAGTCGACTATGCCGCTTTGCCACAGGTATTTAAAGATAAAAAAACCTTAACTTTATCTTTGGTTCAGAACTGGTTGATTGCTCCAGTATTAATGTTTGTACTCGCAATTGTGTTTTTACATAATTATCCTGAATATATGACTGGACTGATTTTGATCGGTTTAGCACGTTGCATTGCAATGGTTTTAGTTTGGAATGGTTTAGCCTGTGGTGATAACCAATATGTAGCAGCACTTGTTGCATTTAATAGTATCTTCCAAATTTTATTCTTCAGTACTTATGCGTGGTTATTCCTAACTTTCTTACCACCGTATTTTGGCATTGCAGGACAAGTCATTAATGTCGACTTCTGGACCATTACGCATGCGGTATTGGTATATCTTGGGATTCCATTTTTTCTAGGTTTTATGACACGATTGATCCTTGTCCGAGCTAAAGGCTTAGATTGGTATCAAACTGTTTTTTTACCAAAAATTAGTCCTTTGAGTCTGCTTGCTTTACTTTTCACAATTGTCGCGATGTTTAGTTTGAAAGGTAGTGATGTTGTGAGCTTACCTTTCGATGTGATTCGTATAGCGATTCCATTAACCATTTACTTTGTTGTGATGTTCTTCATGAGCTTTTTTATGAGCAAGTGGATGGGCAATAACTATCCGAAAACCACTGCAATTTCCTTTACTGCTGCTGGGAATAACTTTGAATTGGCATTAGCGGTCGCTATTGCAACCTTTGGTTTAGCTTCGCCTGTGGCATTTACCACAGTGATTGGTCCATTGGTTGAAGTGCCTGTGCTGATTGCTTTGGTCAGTGTGTCTTTATGGCTCAGAAAAAAGTATTTTAAATCGGTGTAATTGTGATGACTCTTCCAAATATAGATATGAATTTACTTGATCAACCCACTTTAGAAAAAGTGCAGGCGCAAGCCTTGGATCATCCACCACGTATTTTATTGTTGTACGGTTCGAATCGTGAACGTTCCTATAGTCGTTTAGCCGTGATGGAAGCAGGGCGTATCTTGGAGCAGTTTGGTGCTGAAGTAAAAATCTTTCATCCTAAAGGTTTGCCCTTACCTGAAGATGCGGATATGGAACACCCAAAAGTCAAAGAGCTACATGAATTGTTGGCGTGGTCAGAGGGCATGGTGTGGTGTTCGCCTGAACGTCATGGTTCGATGAGTTCCATCTTTAAATCGCAAATTGATTGGATTCCACTGGCAGGTGGTGCAATTCGTGCAACCCAAGGTAAGACTTTGGCATTGATGCAAGTCAGTGGTGGCTCTCAGTCTTTTAATAGTGTCAATCAAATGCGTATTTTAGGACGTTGGATGCGCATGATTACCATCCCAAATCAGTCTTCAATTCCAAAAGCATTTTTAGAGTTCGAAGAAGATGGTCGTATGAAAGCATCGTCTTACTATGATCGTATCGTAGATGTGATGGAAGAATTATATAAATTCACACTGTTGACGCGAGGGCAGAGCAAGTATTTAACAGACCGTTATTCTGAACGGAAAGAGTCCGCTGAAGAACTGTCAAAGCGCGTCAATCAACGTAATCTATAGTGTTTATCGCTTTTCCTTAAGACAATAAAAAAAACAGCCTCGTGACGAGGCTGTTTTTTATTAAAATCCATCGTTTAACAATGGACTTTCAGGTTTTAGTATTTGAAGTTCACAGACAATACTGCACTGCGACCTTCCGCTTCAGTTGCATAGTGTGATGAATATGCTTTAGTGAAATAACGTTTATCAGATAAGTTGTTTACATTAAGCTGTAAATCAACATTTTTATTTACGTTATAACGCGCCATTGCATCATAGCGAACATAACCTGGAACCCACTTGGTATTCGTGGCATTACCATAGACTTTATCCATTGCGACAGCACCAGCACCCAATGTTAAATCTGGTAAGACTTGGTATGTCGTCCAAAGCGTAGCGCTATTTTTTGCAACGTTTTGTACTTGGTTACCATTACTTGGATTTGCTTGGTAAACAGGGGCTGCAGTACTACCTACATTGGTGTAACCACCATCTACAAGTTCGCTGTCTAAATAGGTGTAACCCGCAGAAACAGCCCATTTTTCAGTAATGTTGCCGTTTACGCCAAGCTCAATACCATCAACGCGTGTTTCGCCGATATTTTGAGTGGTGCCATCTTCAGCTGTAGCACGAGTATTGGTTTTTTCAGTACGGAAAATTGCTGCTGTGAGGTTTAATTTATCATTAAGAACATCCCACTTTGTTCCTAATTCATATGTTTTAACTTCTTCAGGTTTTAGGTTTTGAATTGCAGAAGTAATCCCTTCAGAACCATCACCACCATCGACACCTACTGGGTTTGCTGAAGTGGCATAGCTGACATAGATTGAACCATTTTCCACTGGTTTAAAGGTTAAACCAGCTTGGTAGTTAAAGAAATCTTTGTTGTTCTCAACCGTAACTTGATCACCAGCTTTAGCTGTGATTTTTGTATCATTTAGACCTGTCACGGCATTATTGCGAGCACCATAAGTCATGGTTTGTTTGGTTTCAAATTTATCCCAACGTACACCCAAGTCCAAAAGCCATTGTGGGCTTAGCTCGATATTATCTAGAAAATAAACAGATTGGTTTTTGCTACGAATATTGTAACGATCAGCGCCATCAGTACTTATACGACCTGTCCACGGAACATTACTTGGATTCTGCACTAACGTGCACCAACCAGAAGCAATTGCAGTAGCGTTACACGTATTATTTGCGCTTCCTGTTGAATCTAAGCCGTTTAAAATATATTGAGTACGATCAGTTTTTTGATCGCTATGCTCAACACCTGTATTAAAACGGTGTTTAAATGCACCTGTATCAAACTTACTTGTTAGAGCAAGTTGATCTGTAAAGCCGTCCGTATCTGCAACACGAGAGTTCGTACGTCTCCAAACTGAGCCATCTAAAGCACCCGTAGTCTTGTTATAGAAATTACCCTTAGAATCATCTGGATTAGTCCACAGATAATCATTCTTAGATTTTGTGTAAACAGCTGTATTACTCAGCGTTAGGTTGTCGGTTAAATCATGCTCTAATTTGAATGTGCCAAACTGATTTTCTTGTTTTTGGAAATCACGATCTTTCCAACCATAGTAACTGCCTTGTTGAACATCAATCGGTTTGCCATTGCCATTCAAATGAGTAAAATCTTTTTTAGGATCAGCATTTGAAGAAAATGGATTGTTATATGGAATACCAGAATCTGGAATATCATCGGTTTTAAGGTAGTAATAACTCAAGGTGCCGCGAGTTGCTGTATCTAAACCAAAGGTAATACTTGGTGCAATACCTGCACGTTTATATTCAGCACCATCATGTTGTCCCGCTTTTTCGTTTTGATGACCCATGACCACCACACGAGCTGCGACACCATTATTAAAATCTTTGTTTCCGTCTAAAGTGATACGTGCATAATTATCTGTACCCCCTGAGATCGAGCCTTCTAAAGCATCGCCTTTTTTAGCAACTTTAGAAATCATGTTAATGCTACCGCCAGAAGTACCTGCACCACCTAAAGCAGAGGCAGAACCCATTGTAACTTCAACTTGTTCAACTGCAAACATCTCACGGTTTTGTGATGTTGAGTTACGAATGCCATCTACATACATTGAGCTTTCTGAGTTATAGCCACGAATGAAAGGGCGGTCGCCGTTTGGATTACCACCTTCACCAGCACTTAAAGTAATACCAGGAATCGTACGTAAAGCATCAGAAAGACTTGTAACTTGAGTATCTGCAATAAGCTGCTTTGAAATAACAGAAACAGATTTTGGTGTATCTAAAAGAGGAACGACAAATTTGCTATTTGAGGATTGGTCTACTTTAAGACCTTGTTCTTGTTCTGCTTGGGTATGAATTGTTGGGAGTTGTACTGGCTGATCTTGAGCGATGGCTGGTACTGCAATCACGAAGAGTGAAGATGCGATTGCGGAAGATACTAATTTCTTACGTGATTTGATAAAAGACATAATCATTCACACAGATATGAGAAAAATTTTGAGAATAATCATAATTTCAATTTATAACTGAACTATTTGTCGGATAGGGGCTTTGTTGCACAAACATTCAAAGACTAAACTTGTCCCAAGTTATCCAAATTTAAGTGACTACTTGGGTGCGAGGTCGCTCCAACTCCGTAAATTTATTTAATACTGCCACACGTGCATGAATCTCATTGACTTGTTTATGAAAACGCCTTGCACTAAGCCTATCACCCAATAATTTGATGCAGTGCATCTTGGTTTTTACCAAACTTCGGCGATGATAGTTTGACCATTTTTTCCATAGTGTCCTGCCTAAACGTGTAACTGTTCGAAGTCATTCGTTTCGCTCTAGCGAGCTAGTCTTTGTATCTTTCCATGGTTTCGTATTTTTTCTAGGTGGAATCACCGCATGTGCTTGCCGATCTGCAATGACCTGACCGCATTGCTTGGTCTCATAAGCCTGTTTATAGCTCAATTTCAATTCGGTTGTTAACAAATAAAGCTCTGTGTGGATAACTTGGTACTTATCAACAATCAATAAACAAGTTCACTAAATCCGCTACAATTGCGCCAATTTTGAATTCTCACTTTTTCAGTTAAGGTACATATTAAGCAATGTGTACATAACTGTGTACATATTGAAGATTTTTCTCATGAGTTTTAAAGATGAATTAGCGGCACAAGTTGCCCAACGACGCACATTTGCGATCATTTCCCACCCAAATATTTGATACCCTTTTAAGCCCATTCAACCTATTTCAAATATAATAATAAAATCAATGTAAGTGCTGTAAAAATATAAAAATATTGTTATTATTTATCTGTTGTGTCTTTCAACCCCGTTCAATAGATTTCAAGTCTAGTCAGTATGTTTGTGTACATATGTGTGTACATATTTTCTAGAATTTTCTATTTGAAAAAAAATATGTACACAGGTGGAGTAAAATGCCTTTAACAGATACGTGGCTTAAGAAGAATCTAGATCGTGAACGTTCAGCTATACATACAGAGCCTGATCAAGATGGATTGAGCGTTCGTGTATCGCAAAAAGGAAAGCTCACTTTTCAGATGCGTTTTCGATATAACGATAAGCAAGCTCGTTTAGACTTGGGAACCTATCCAAATATGAGCCTTAAAGAAGCTCGTATTGAATTGCAGAAAATGAAAGCAATTTTAGAAAAGGGACATGACCCACGTATTCATAAAAAAGTAGAGCTTCACAAGATCACAGAGGCTATAACTTTTGAAGCGTTATTTCGTGAGTGGCATGCGAAATATACTATTCCTAATAAAAAGAATGCAGATCAATATTTGAGATCATTTGAACTTTATGTTTTCCCAAAGTTAGGTAGCATACCTGCTGAGCAAATAACATTACATATGTGGTTAGATTTACTAGAAGAGCAATTTAAACAGTCACCATCGATAACTGATCGCATTCTTACGAATACAAAGCAGTGTTTGGATTGGGGGATCAATCGAAAATTAATTGAGCAAAACCCCATAAGACATATCACTGGAAAACGTGACTTGAATATTAAGAAAAATAAAACTGTTCGAGTATTACAAGATGATGAGTTATCTTTAATTTTTAAAATTTGTGATGAGTCTAGAACATCATTAAGGAATGTTTTATTTCTCAAGTTATGTTTGTTTTATGGTAATCGATATAGTGAGTTGAGGCTTGCACGGAAATCAGATTTTGATTTTAGTAAAAATACATGGACAGTACCGTATGAAAATCATAAGACAGGAGAAAGTAAAGGGGACATTGTTCGACCTATTATTGATGAGATCAAACCGTGGCTTCAGTCGGCAATTGATTTGAGTAATTCTGAATACATTTTCCCACATGAAAATGGCAAAGAGCCAATGGGGCGTAGTGGGCCAACAGATACCCCTTATAACTTCATGCAATTTGCAAGGAAGAATTATAAAATTGAAATGGATCATTGGTCTATGCATGATTTACGGCGTACAGCTAGGACAAATTTCAGTGCATTTACGAGTAGGGATGTTGCGGAATTGATGGTTGGTCATGTAATGCCTGGGGAACAGGGGACATATGACTATTATGATTATCAAAAAGAGATGTCGAAAGCTTATAAAAAATGGTGGAAAAAGTTAAGCAATCTGTCTAGCTAGACAGATTGCTCATTTTGTTGTTATTGAAATATTTGAGTAGCCATTCATTAAACATTTCTTCATCCCAAAGACTTGAAGATCCAGCACATTTCTTAATAGGTTGCGGCATGGGTTGTTCGAACATTTTTTGATTAGGTTGTTGGTAACGCCATAATGTAGATGCAGAGCAATCTTTTAATATATGTCTTATCTCCTTTGATGTTAAATAGCTCATTGATTCACCTCATTAATAAAATTACCTACGACAAGTTTTGAATCTTCATGTAATAGATTTACTAAATTAAATTTAACTGCAATTTTAAGCTTTGCCATAAGCCCCTCTATTTTAAAAATTGATTAGATGTTGTCAGCTTAGGTATAACTTGAATGTAAATGAATACTTCTATTGAAGTTAATAAAAAAGTTGCTAGAATTTATTTATCTAATTGAAATTTATAAATATGAAAAAGATAAGTACAGAAGACTTACATATCCTGAATAATGAGCTATACCTATTAGCAATAGAGAATTTACATTTGATTGAATGGAAAGAATACATTCAACAAGCAGAGGCGACTTTAACTAATGGAGCAAAAGAGCAAATTTTAAAAAAGTTAGTGAGTCTTGGTGATAAAAGCTTTAATGATTCTTATCGGGAAAATAGTTTGTGGGATTTAAGTAACTTTAATGAGTCGGTAACAGCAAGTCGAGTTGTTGAGCAAATTGGTTTGGTTGATCAGTTGATAGGAAATTCTAATGAGCTAGCCAATTACATCGTCCAAAAAGAATATAAGAGGATTCTTGAGGGATTGATTGAAATGATAACAACTAAATCAGGCCAAACAGTACAATATGCGTTGATTAGGCAATCTGTATTAAGAAAAAAAATAGAAGGTTATGTAAAGATTAAAGCTCGATATGAAAATAAACTTTATGATAAACATAAGATTTTTTTTAATATTCTTAAGGAGCGTGCTGAAAAACAGGGTAAGTGGAAAAACCCGAATAGAGCTGTGAATGATGTATATGACGAAGTTATTGCAAAGTTTGAAGAAATGGATCGGAACTTTATAGCAGAAAGATTAATAGAGCTTGAAAATAAAAAGAAAATTCTTATTGAGAAAATAGAGGTGCAAAAGCACATTGTAGAGAATGGTAAACCTCAAAAGAGTAAAAGAGTGCAAGATCCAGAAGATGATCTTGATCGTTTCTATGCAAAGAGAAGACAAAAGAAATTAGCCAAAGAACTAAATTCCATCAATGCAAACATCTCAAAATATGCTCAGGCTTTAAAAGGAAAATACCCATTTATAAGCTTGGGACGAGAAATTTTATTTAATAGTGATATCGAGCTATCGCTAATTAATTGTCTACGAAATGAAAGGGAACTTGTAAAGCAGATCATTCTCCCAAAATCAGAGATTTAAAGAGCGTGTAAAAAATCTGATGTTAGTGAAAGTAAGTTCTAGAGTAAGCATTCAGTGAGCCCCCACTCTAGCTAAAGATTTAATGCATAAATAGGAATCCACTTATTTGTTAGTGGATTCCTATTTATGCATTTTCAGAAAGTTATAGACGACATTCCTAAATTTATTACATAGCAAAATATATTCAGATTTTTGTATTTTTTCTGCTTGGTTATCGATGGTTAGAAGAAGTTCTGACGGTAAATTCTGAGCTAAGTTTGATGATCGCTGTAAAAGCTAAATTGGCTCTCAACCTAAGTGGATATGCCATCCCAAAGCTATATTTTAACTCAAACCTAAAATGGAATTTATGTTCAAATAACTAGGAATTTGAATAAAAAACTATGGGAATTAATGATTTACCAAGTTGGAATTAACATGATAAATTAAGTTGCTACAAGTCATTTATTATAAGGAATAAGGACAGTGGGTGAGGGACAAATAACATTTAGCAGAGCCGATGAAATTTTGAATCTTAATGATGATCTAACAAATATAGATAATCAAGCAAGCGAAGGTCTTGCTGATTCAATTATCAATAAGCTATTTGATGATGAAAGATTTAAAGCACTACTTACGGAAATCAAAGCTTCGAAAACTGAAAATAATCTCGGACTGAGCAATAGCGGAAAGAGAGAGAAGTGTAGGGAACGACCATATAAACCCTTAAGAGATTTGATTGTTGAGAATAACAAAAAATTAAAGTCCAGTATCAATATGCATCAGCCATTAAGAGAATACTTAGAAATCATTGAAACCCTATATAAAGAATTAGAGGTTGAATATGATGATTTCCCTTCGACTCGGTTAAGCCGTCGACCGCGTTTTAAGAATATTGCAGATTTGTATAAGAAATATGATCCTCATGAAACTTTAATGAGGCTAGAAGTTTTTATGTTGGCTTTGTTGTTCAAGCCAGTTCCTGTTTTTATGAATGCTTCAAGTCAATCTAAGCAGCAGGCCCAAGAAACATTAAAACAATGCGAGAATCGAATAACTCAATTAGGCCGAGAGCTACTCTTTGTATTAGATAATGTTGATGATATCAAGCAATTTACTGGAAATTATTTCAGTCGGAACATCCAAATCCTTGCCGAATTTTTCAAATTTGAAGTTGAACAAAAAAGAGGTAAAAATGCACTATATGATCTGAATTATGATCTGACTGAAGATGCTTTATGTAATTTAAATAGACTTCTATGTAGGCTTAAAGCATTTGCTGAAAGTGGTAATCTTCGAACAGATAAGAATCTTTTTAGACTTAGAGATGGTGACACGGAATCCAGAATTATTAAACCAAGTCATATTGAGGTAACAAAAAAGTGGGCACAAAACTCGGAGAGATTAAAAAAAGCTGTTCAGTATTTCCATGGATACAAGAAAAAAGACATAGCTCTCTATCGATTTAGATTAGAAATTGCCTATAAGAATTGTAAAGATAGGGTTCCCTATGAGCAATTTCAGAAATTCTTTACTTCTCTTAATAAGAAAGCAGCAAAGCCAGAAGGTTTTTCAGGATATCTGAACTATTTATATTTCTGGAGAGAGAACTTTGTTACAGGGCAATTAGTACAAGACATCATTATTGTCTTTAATGCAAATAGCTTGATGGAAACTAAAATTCAAGAGAGTGATGCGGAGGTACGTTTTAGAGATATCCCGACCGAGTTTCTTGCTTATACTTGTGATTTGCTTAAAGCCTCTTCAGAAAGTTTTAACGGTATGGAGGTCAAGCTGAACTTCGAATCTGTGCCTATCTTGCAAAATCCAGAATGGAAGATGCCAGCAGAGCTCATCATTGAAGCAGGGGATAAAGAAAAATGGTCATTCTTTGAAAAGCGTGTTCTACCATATTTCATTTTTCTGGAAACATTTGATGTTGTTTATACCGATGATATTAAGTCAAGGTTTGGTCGTGGGCAAAAAGAGATTTAAATGGTTGAGTCTAGCTTTACTTAACTTTAGCTTGTCATTTCACTACATAGCATTACAGAAATTTGTATAGTTTTCCATTTTGCTATAGAAGAAGGGTTTTCTCCTTAGAGGAGAGGTTTGTAGACCGAATTCAAGGTATGAGTGACTAGGATATATATTTAATATCATTCAATACCCATACCTAAACAATCTTGATCATCTACTTTGATCAAAGATCAATACGAATAAATCAAAACAGATCTATTCTAATTTATAAAAATACCAAACAGACACTCCTATGGAACAAAGACCTTGGAGTGTCTCGAATGAATCAATCTCAAGCTTTACTTAGAATCGAAAACTTAATGCATGTTGTATCGAACAAAATGTATGATTGGAAATCCTTTAAAACAGAACATCAGCAAATTCTTGGATTAGCTAGCTCCGTGTATGACGGTAATTATGAATACAGTCCATTGGTCCAGACCTACTTTGACCTTATGCCTCAGAATATATATCTTGATAATTACGCTGTCTTTGATAAAGAGCAGGCATTTAAATCCTTTCAGAATCAATTACGGGAAGAGCATAAAAACTTTATTAGTAAACTTCATGTTAAGAACCAACGTAACCGACAAGTGCTATTTAAATATTTTGAAGGTTTGTTAGGGCAACATAGAAAATTATTATTAGTTCGGGTTGATTTGTCTTATCAATATGAGCGTAATGCAACGATTAGTCAATTTGATAAAGATATTAAGAAGTTAATAAATCGCATTCAAAACAAGGATACGATTTTTAGAGATCAGGTAGGTTATGCCTATCGTTTAGAGCAAGGGGGGAAAAGTAAAGGTTTCCATTGCCATTTGTTAGTGATCTATAATGGCTCTATACGGTGTCGAGATAGTTACTTAGGGCAGAATATCGGAGAGCTTTGGCACAAGCAAATTACCAAAGGTGATGGTTTATTTTTTAACTGTAATCAGCAAGATCATAAGCAGCGATATTGCGAGTTGAAGAAATTAGGTCTAGGGTTGATTGAACGTAAAGATCCATTTGCAGTCAGTAATGCTTTTGAGGTAATAGGTTATCTGGCTTTGCCTGAAAAGGATGACCAATACTTACGTGCTAGATTGAAAGGTATGAGAGAATTTAGTAAAGGGCAATTCCCCCAAAGCTTTGAAAAGTCTCAATCCCAAAAAATCATAGATATATATCATTAACATGAAGATTGAATGTTTTCTTTGTCTCTTACATTCAAAAACATAGGCTTATCCATCGATAAGCCTTTTTTCATTTAATGAGGTATATCTTATGAATATTACATGTCCATATTGTTATTCAGACAATATCAGTCGTGCAACCACACAGCCATCAGGCAATAACAGTTTTTCTTCAATGGCAGGCGCAGGGATTGGTGCAAGCCTTGCCAAGAGTTTCCCTACGCCATTTTCACCATTACTCGGTGGATTGGCTGGGGCAGTGGTGGGTGGTTTGCTGGATAGTCTGGTTCAACCCTCACAGCCACAGCAGCCTACCGCTTATTTCCACTGCAACAATTGCCAATGCAATTTCAACTAAGGATGGGAGGAAATCATCATGGCACATCAACTTGAACAAATGTCGTATGTCGGTGAAACCCCGTGGCATGGTCTGGGTAATCAACTCAGCCCACATCAACCCATTGAAGTCTGGGCGCAACAGGCAGGTATGGACTGGCGCATTGAATCATCTGATGTCAGTTACATGGCGCAGAATGAGAAAGGTCAGAGTATTATTATGCCTTTTGAAGAGCAACGAGTTTTGTATCGTTCTGATACCCATGCACCGTTATCTGTTGTTAGCCAACGCTTTCAAGAAGTGCAACCAAGTTCTATTTTGGAGTTTTATCGAGACCTCACTGAACAATCAGGTTTTGAACTTGAGACAGCAGGTGTACTCAAAGGCGGTAAGAAGTTCTGGGCATTGGCTAAGACTGGGCAGACCGCAGCCTTAAAAGGCAAGGATGTCAGTAATGGCTATATTCTATTAGCAACGGCTTGTGATGGAACACTTGCTACAACTGCACAATTCACTTCAATTCGAGTGGTCTGTAGTAACACTTTGGCGATTGCGCTAAAAGGACAGAATAGTGCAGGCATTGTTAAAGTCCCACACAGCACTCGTTTCGATGCAGAAAAAGTAAAGCAGCAATTGGGTGTTTCAGTTCGTACATGGGATGAGCATATGTACGAGATGAAGCAACTCAGTCAACGGAAGGTAACACAGCAAGAAGCCGCAGCTTACTTCGATGCGGTGTTTAACAATACCAATCTAAGCAATGCTGAACAGGATGAAAGCATCATTCAGTTCTACCGTAATGCTGCAATGCCTAACCAAATAAATTCATCTCGATCAGACAGTAAAACTGAGCCGAATGGACGAGCAATGTCAAAAGTCATGACGATGTTCAATGGACAAGGGCGTGGGGCAGAACTCAGTTCAGCCAAAGATACAGCTTACGGTTTACTTTGTGCCATTACAGAGTTCTGTGACCATGAACGACGAGCGATGAGTACCGACCATCGATTGGATTCGGCTTGGTTTGGTATGGGGGCAGCCATTAAACAACGAGGAGTAGAGCAAGCGTTAAGAATGGTGGCTTAAACTCAACATACATAGGGGCTCATTTATTAAATGAATAGCATAAGCTGAACCTTTCCTGAATCAATTTTAATGATTCGTTTTTCCTTTTGCCGCACCTCCCCCAGGTGCGGCTTTTTTTATGCCCAAATTTTTAATTTTTTACAGATATGGAGAATATGATGAATCCAAATACTCAAACCTCATCAAGTCATGCAATCGCTCATTTGCCTTTAAACCTAAATCCACCCCAAACCGCTCTGACTTCTAGATCACAGCCAAATTCAGCTAAACGTTTGGCTAAAACCAAAGGTATGAGTCGTGAGCAATGGTTACAAGTACGAAAACAAGGCATTGGAAGTAGTGATGCCGCAGCAGCTTGTGGTTTAAATCCACATATGTCGATGTTGGAACTATGGATGATTAAAACAGGTCGAATGCAAGCGCCTCCAGATCAACCTTTTAAGAACCATTATTCACCTTTGTATTGGGGGAACAAGTTAGAACCGCTGATTGCAGATTACTATCAACAGCGTACTGGTAATAAGGTTCGTCGGGTCAATGCAGTTTTACAACATCCAGATGAAGACAAAGCTTTTATGTTAGCCAATCTGGATTATGCAGTCGTAGGCAGTGATGAAGTACAACTTCTAGAATGTAAATCAGTTGGAGAGTGGGGAACCAAGCATTGGCGAGAAGGTGTGCCTATGTATGTGCTCATTCAAGTACAGCATCAATTGGCTGTTACAGGTAAACAAGCAGCTCATATCTGTGTCTTAATCTGTGGACATGAAGCCAAGATATATAAAGTTGAACGCAATGAAATTGTGATCAATCGTCTGATTGCTTCAGAAAAAATCTTCTGGTCTTGTGTAGAAAACGATATACCACCTCATGTCGATGCCAGTGAGTCAGCAGCTAAAGCTCTGCAACTCTTATACCCGCAGCATATACCTTTACAAACTGTGGATCTGTCTACTTTATCAGGAGTAGATCAACTTTTTACTGATCTACTGAATGAGGAGAAGCATCTAGCACACCATCAAACCAAATATGACTATCTAAAACATCGTATTCAGATATTAATGAAGGATGCTGAAAAAGCCATATTTAGTCAGGGCAGCGTGACATGGAAGAAATCGAAGGATAGTGTGGTGTTAGATCAGAAAGCATTACTCCAAACACAGCCCGAATTATTAGATCAGTATCCTCAAACCCGTATTGGTAGTCGCAGATTTAATATTCATTCAAGTTCTTAACCAACTCTAGCCCCCCTCCTTAAACCTAAAAAATGCGCAAAGCCGCCCCACTTGCCCTCCCTCTAAATAACAGAGAAAGGGCGTTGGAGAAGCTTTGCGTAAATCTTTGATGCACTCAATCTCTTGTGACCGATGAATAAAGAGAGGTGATTGATCAGGCTGAACTGGAATAGGTGAAGAGGCGGTGCTTTACAGTAAATATCGTGACTTCGTAAATATTTAACAAAATAAGGATTCATCTCATGATTACAGGTCTAGCAATTACACCACCCGTACTTGGGCGTATCAGCATTGGTAAAATTATAGAAAAGAATGGTAAACGTGTTCCTGAAAAGGATGACCAATTTACTATTACCAGCCAAATCCAAAACAAAGAGGGGTGGGTGAAACATCCACTGGATGAGCAACTCCGTGCCAAAGTACCGAATCAAAAACTCAGAATCATTCCAGTTCGTATGATTTTTAACGATCCTGAGCTTAATCTTAGAGCAGAGTACAGCTTATTTGATCGACAGACAGGACGTTTAATTTGTTCGGGTAATGGAGAAACCTGTCAGCGACTCGGACAAAATGGTATTGAACAACATCCATGTCCATCACCTGACTTATGTCCACTGGCACAAGGCGGACTCTGTAAACCCTATGGCAGACTCTACGTCAACTTAGATGAATCGGACGAGTTAGGGACATTTATCTTCAGAACCACAGGTTTTAATAGTATTCGGACGCTGGCAGCTCGTCTTCGTTATTATCATGCCGCTTCGGGCGACTTACTTTCATGTTTGCCTTTGCAATTGACGTTGAGAGGTAAGAGTACGACTCAAAGCTACCGTACTCCGATTTACTACGTGGACTTAACTTTACGGGATGGTACAAATTTGAAAGATGCGATTAGCTCAGCTAAGCAAATGGATGAACAGAGCAAGGCCGCAGGGTTTTATCAGGAGGCATTGGATTTCGTGGCACGGCAGGGCTACGGCAATGCCAGT
Organism: Acinetobacter sp. WCHA29; assembly: GCF_002165335.1. Lineage (NCBI taxonomy): Bacteria > Pseudomonadati > Pseudomonadota > Gammaproteobacteria > Moraxellales > Moraxellaceae > Acinetobacter > Acinetobacter sp. WCHA29. The sequence goes on along the minus strand of NZ_NHRQ01000001.1, from coordinate 89,934 downwards.
TTTGAGGTGGGTGGAGAAGAGGGGCTGGATATTGTTGAGGAGTTTTATAGTGATCAGCAAAATGCTGTTGAGGTGAGGTCTGATGTCGTATCAGCAGCATCGATTGCTCAAGCGGTCAATGATGCCACGGAGATAAAACAGAGTCTGAGACAAAGTGTAAGGGCTGTAAATTAGGTCAAGGTTATGAAGTATTCAAATTAGTTTTTTACAGAACGTCCTGATTGTTTGAGCGGTAGACAGCTCGCTTAAACAATCTAAGGAGAATCAGTCATGAATACATTTATTAGTCAAACATTTCAAATGAATCAGCTTATCAATATCAAATAAGTTGTGCTGTTTACAGAAGTAGGACGTTCAACTATCTATGAAATGATGGATGAGAATTCACCTTATTACGATCCTACATTCCCAAGGAAAGTTAAAATTACTCAAAATCGTATCGGCTGGTCAGCTTATGAGATCCATCAATGGATTGAAAGTAAGTTAGCGAGTCGAGAATAGAAAGGGAGCCTTTGCTCCCTTATTTTTTTGTTTCAAGCTATTCAACCTAAGTTTAAAAGTATGCAGTATTTGCTTTTATATTTTAAAAATAATGGTTATCTTTAAATATATGATAAAAATTAAGTTATTCGCTTTGAGGATATATGTCTAAAAAAGATTTGTCTGAACGTGAGATCTGCACTCGTTTTATCTATCCCGCTTTAATAAATGCAGGGTGGACAGCGCAACAGATCCGTGAAGAAGTGACTTTTACCAAAGGTCAAATCATGGTTCGTGGCAAATTACATACCCGCGGGGAGACCAAACGTGCAGACTACATTCTTTACTATAAAAAGAACATTCCAATTGCGGTGATTGAAGCCAAAGACAATAAACATACTTTAGGTGCTGGTATGCAGCAAGCGCTTGGTTATGCTGACTGTTTACAAACTCCATTTGTATTTTCAACGAATGGAGATGGTTTCTTATTGCATGACCAGACAGGTTTGTTTAATCCCAATAAGGTGGAAACAGAGTTAGGTTTAGATCAATTCCCAGCACCAGATGTGTTATGGAATCTATATCAGCAACATCATGGTGTAATATCCCCTGAAGCAAAAGCTATTGTTGAATTTCCTTATTACGATGATGGTACAGATCGCACACCACGTTATTACCAAACCAATGCGATTAATAAGACATTAGAAGCAATTGCTCGTGGGCAAGATCGTGTCTTATTGGTTATGGCAACAGGTACAGGCAAGACCTATACCGCTTTTCAGATCATTTGGCGTTTATGGAAATCTGGTGCTAAAAAACGCATTCTCTTTTTAGCTGACCGTAATATTCTAGTTGATCAAACCAAGAATAATGACTTTAAACCCTTTGGCGACAAGATGACAAAAATCACCAATCGCACGGTTGATAAAAGCTATGAAATCTATCTGTCCTTATACCAGGCTGTAACAGGCTCAGAAGAAGAGAAGAACATTTATAAGCAGTTCAGTCCTGAATTCTTTGATCTAATCGTGATTGATGAATGTCATCGTGGTAGTGCTAAAGAAGATTCTGCATGGCGTGACATTCTTGAATATTTTAGTTCAGCGACCCACATCGGTTTAACTGCAACACCTAAAGAAACAAAAGATACATCTAACATCACTTATTTTGGTGAACCTGTATATACCTATACCTTGAAACAAGGTATTCAAGATGGTTTCCTTGCACCTTACAAAGTGATTCGTATTGATATAGATAAGGATCTGCAAGGGTGGCGACCAGCTAAAGGTCAAAAAGATAGACATGGTAATGAAATTGAAGATCGTATCTTTAATTTAAAGGATATGGATAAAACGCTTGTCCTCGAAAAGCGTACAGAGTTAGTGGCTAGAAAAATTACGGAATATTTGAACAGCACTGATCCCTATGCCAAAACCATTGTGTTCTGTGACAATATCGATCATGCAGAGCGTATGCGTCAGGCACTTGTAAACCTGAACCCTGATAAAATTAAAGAAAATCGCAAGTATGTCATGCGCATTACGGGGGATGATCAAGAAGGTAAAGCTGAACTAGATAACTTCATTAACCCTGAAGAACGTTATCCTGTCATTGCAACTACTTCCAAGCTCATGACGACAGGTGTTGATGCCCAAACTTGTAAATTGATTGTTCTCGATCAGCATATTCAATCCATGACCGAGTTCAAGCAAATCATTGGTCGTGGTACACGAGTAAATGAAGAGTTTGGAAAGTCTTGGTTCACGATTATGGACTTTAAGAAAGCGACAGAATTATTTAGTGATCCTGCTTTTGATGGTGAGCCTGTGGTGATTTATGAACCAAAAGAAGGTGAACCGATTGTCCCTCCAGAAGAAAAAGACGATGGAGAAGTTAGTGATGATACAACTGCTGAGCCAACGATTTTTGATCCTCCAACAGGAGGTAGCGATGACGATGATACTGAAGGTGAACCACCTAAAAAATTTGTTGTGAACAATGTTCCTGTGAAAGTTATTGGGGAACGTATTCAGTTCTATGACAATGATGGCAAGTTAGTCACAGAGTCACTTAAAGATTACACTCGTCAGCATATTCTGAAGGATTATGAGTCTTTAGATACCTTCCTTCGAAAATGGAAAGGGGCAGATAAAAAATCGCTAATTATTGAAGAATTTCAAAAGCAAGGTGTGATTTTTGAAGCACTGGAAGATGAAGTTGGTAAGGACTTCGATGCTTTTGATCTGATTTGTCATATTGCTTTTGATCAGCCAGCACTGACTAAAAAAGAACGTGCCAATAACGTCCGTAAACGTAATTACTTTACCAAGTACAACGAGCAGGCGCGTCAGGTGTTAGATGCATTGCTGGACAAGTTTGCTGATCAAGGGATTCAGCCGATTGAAGACGTGCAGATTTTAAAAGTTCCACCTTTTAATCAGATGGGATCACTCATGGAAATTATTCAGTCCTTTGGTTCGGTTGAAGAATATACAAAAGCACTGAAAGAACTAGGCGATCAACTTTACGATGATGTGTCTTGATAGGGCTGTCTGCTAAACTCTTACACAAATTTAATATTAAACATTTGAAGTCGAATTATGAGTATTTCAGGAACTATTAAAGCAATTCAAAAAATCATGCGTAAAGACGTTGGTGTAGATGGTGATGCACAACGTCTTGGTCAGTTAGTATGGATGTTGTTTCTGAAAGTAGTTGATGCCAGAGAAATGGAAGCAGAGACTCTTGCTCTATTTGAAGGTGAAGTCTTTAAATCCCCAATCCCTGAAGAATTACGCTGGAGAAATTGGGCAGCAAATTCTGAAGGAATAACAGGCGATGCACTTAAAAAGTTTATCGATGATGTACTTTTTGAAAAATTAAAAACTCTAGCCGAAAACAATGATGATCCAAGAGCTTTTTTAGTTTCAAGTGTATTTCAAGAAGCTAATAACTATATGAAGTCGGGTACGTTGTTACGACAAGTTATTAATAAAATTGAAGCTGAGTTGGATTTTACGAAGTCAAAAGAATTACACGCATTCGGTGATATTTATGAACAACTTTTAAGAGATCTACAATCGGCTGGTAATGCAGGTGAGTTCTATACACCGAGAGCAGTTACAAAGTTTATGACTGAAATTATAGCTCCGAAATTAGAAGAATCAGTTTTTGATCCAGCTTGTGGTACAGGCGGATTTTTAACTTCAACAATTGAATTTAAACGAAAGCATTTTGTTAAAGTTCCTGCAGATGAAAAAATCTTACAACAATCAATCTTTGGTATAGAAAAAAAGCCATTACCACATTTGCTATGTACGACCAATTTGATTTTACATGGCATTGATGTGCCTACACAGATTAGACATGACAATACTTTAGCGCATCCTTTAATTTCTTGGGGAGTAGATAAGCGTGTTGATGTGATTTTGACTAATCCACCTTTTGGAGGCATTGAAGAAGATGGCATTGAGAATAATTTCCCAGCCAAGTTTCAGACCCGTGAAACGGCTGACCTCTTTATGGTGCTGTTAATTCAGCTTTTAAAAGCCAATGGTCGTGCAGCCGTGGTTTTACCTGATGGCTTTATGTTTGGTGAGGGCATTAAAACCGCCATTAAAGAAGAGCTGATGGAGAAGTGTAATCTACATACGATTGTTCGTTTGCCTAAGTCTGTATTCGCGCCTTATACCACGATCAGTACGAATATCTTGTTCTTCACCAAAGGTAAGAAAACTGAGCATGTCTGGTTCTATGAGCATCAATTGCCACAAGGCATAAAAGCGTATAACAAGACCAAGCCGATTCAATTAAAAGAGTTTGATTCATTAAAAGCATGGTGGGGCAATGAAGCTGACGGTTTTACCAGTCGTGTTGAAAATGAGCAGGCGTGGAAAGTCTCTAAGCAAGAGATTTTAGATCGTAACTACAACCTAGATATTAAAAATCCGCATCAAGCGGAAGAGGAAGTCAAAGACCCTGAGGAATCGTTGGCGCAGTATGCGGATTTACAAGCTGAGATCAGCAAAATCCGTAACCAGCTAAAAACGATTTTAGATGAAGCGTTAAGCCAATAATTTAGGGTGAATGAGATGACCGATGTAAAACAGCTCATTACTGAGCATTTGGATATTTGGCTGACTGCGGAAACGGAGAAGAAGTCAGGGCGTGGGCGTAGTTCTGGTTCGAATGATACGATTTATGGTGTGCAGAAGTTACGTGAATTGATTTTAGATTTAGCAATCCAGGGGAAATTATCTGAACATCGTAATACGGATACACCAGCTAAAATAGTTTTAGAAAATATCGCAAATGCAAAATCTAAATTAGTAGAAAATGGTGAAATTAAAGAAGCTAAAAAACCACAAGCAATTGGTGCAAAAGAGATTCCATTTAAATTACCAAATGGATGGGAATTTTGTAGATTAGAAAATCTAACTTCTTTAATAACTAAGGGTTCTTCACCCAAATGGCAGGGTGTTCAGTACACAGAAAATAGTGATGACGTTTTATTTATTACCAGTGAAAATGTAGGAAACTATCAATTAATCACCCATAATTTTAAATATGTTGAAGCTAAATTCAATGAAATTGAACCACGTTCCATTTTGAAAAAAGATGATTTTTTGATGAATATTGTTGGAGGATCAATTGGAAGAACAGCTATTTATGATTTAGATAGGCTTGCCAATATCAACCAAGCAGTGTGTTTGATTAGAACATTCTGTGAATATTTATCAAAGGATTACTTGCTTCACTTTTTTAATAGCAATCTTTGCAAAAGCTATATGTTTGATAAACAAGTGGATAATGCTCGTGCAAATTTAAGTATGGGGAACATTGCTAAATTTATTATTCCTATTCCACCACTAGAAGAACAACACCGTATAGTTGAGAAAGTTGATGAGCTCATGCAACTGTGCGATCAGCTTGAGCAACAACAAACTTTAAGCAGTGATGCCCATGCTACATTGGTCGATACTTTGCTAAAAGCACTCACTGAATCGAGCGATGCCGATGAATTTCAAGACAACTGGAAACGCATTGTTGCAAATTTTGATGTGTTATTTACCACAGAATACAGCATTGAGCAGTTAAAACAAACGGTTTTACGGCTTGCTGTAATGGGTAAGTTGGTGAAACAAGACCCAAGTGATGAGCCTGCAAGTGAGTTGCTGAAAAAGATTGCGGATGAAAAAGCTAAGCTCATTAAAGAAGGTAAGATTAAGAAGTCAAAGCCTTTGCCTGAGATTGCTGAGGATGAAAAACCGTTTGAATTGCCGAGTGGGTGGGAGTGGGAAAAGTTAGGTAATATTTCTTTAATTAACTCAGGAAATGCTTTTTCTAGTCAGGATTTTACTGAAGAAGATGGCTTACACAGAGTTATTAAAATCACCAATATTGGGGTTGGAGAGTTTATTGAATCTTCAGATTATTTGAATATTGAATTAAACAAGAAAATAGAGGCTTTCCAAGTTTTCCAAGATGATTTGTTATTAGCTTTAACACGCCCATATATCAGTACAGGTCTTAAAATTTGTAAATGTCCTCAAAGTTATGATAAGTCATTGCTCAATCAGCGAGTGAGTATGATTAGACCTTTTGAAATTGATATGAATGAATATATCTATTTATTTATGCGCAGTGATTTTGTTCTTAATCTTTATAAAAAAAGATTTAGTGATAGTGGCTTACAACCAAACCTTAAAATGGAAGATGTCACTAATCTAGTAATACCATTACCTCCGTTGATTGAGCAAAAATATATCATTGAAAAAGTAAGTCAACTTTTTTCTATAATTGAACAGCTTCAAGTTTTACAAAGTAAATTACAGAAAACCAAATTGCATTTAGCAGATGCTTTGGTAGCGAATGCAGTGGAGGGGGTGTAATGAGTTTTCCTAAAAGTTATACAGGATTAAGTCTTCAACCATCTTCTAAACATGTGATTGAACTATTAAAGCACATTGAAAAAAAATAACGGTGTGTTGGTTCATAGCAGCGGGCATGGTAAAGAAGAAGGTACAGAACTCAAAGGTACTTTGACCTATAGAACTGGATTAAATAGTGGCATCATGATTGCCTTAAATAAAACTTTACCAAGCGTATATATCAAACAATATGATGTGTGCTGAATTAGCAGGAGACTTTCACTTGGGAGATTCTAGGCAGCTAACCGATAAAAGTCTTCTGCCATTTGATTTGGTGTCTTAAAATCCAAGCCTTTTTGAATTCTTCGCTGATTATAAAATAACTGCTTTGTTATTCCAGTTGGAAAGGGTTTGCATTGAAATGCCAAGTTGTGTAGCGGATTCCGATACATTACCTTGGTTCTCTTCAATGGTTTTTATGGCTTCAGCTTTAAATTCTGCGGTGTAAGTCTTCTGTTTCTTGCTCATGGTAAACTCCTAATGAGTATGTATAGTTTACCAAGTTAAACCCTCCTGTTTTTTAAGCACACATCACTGTGCAACGTGATTAAAATCAATGTAATGCTTTGAAAGGAATCTTTGAATTCTTCTGTAAGATGATTGGGGTTGAGCTTCATTCATAAACAGGGTAGACAGCTTTGCAAGATTGGATGTTTGTTTGAAAAGTAAAGCAATCATCATGAATGTAAGACAAGATATTCTCGCCTTGTTCCATTTGAAATGTTGGTTTAGGATATGTTGTAGCTCGTTGAGATGTGGCATAGTTTACGTTCGTCAGAAAAACTACCATTATGTCATTTATTTCAATGAGTTACCTTTTTTGTCATGTACAGAGGAATTTTTATATCATCACGTCCAATCTCCAAATTATTTTTATAAATAATTTGTTTTAAGATGGTTTTAATCTAGTTAAATTAAAAAAAAACTGTAAAATTGTGTAATTAATTTCAATTAAACTAAAAGTATGAATTGGATAATTGGATTCAGCACGGTCACACTAACAATAGCATTTTTCACTTTAATTTATTTCAATAAAGTTTACTCTATTAGAAGTAATGCACCTTCATTTTTGGTTACTGTAGGCATTCTTTTTATGTTCATGGGGGTGGGTTTAGGGCTTTATGACTTCGATTTGAGCTCTAATCCTACTAAGGCAATTAACAATCTTTTGATACATATACAAGGTGCTTTTATAGCATCGACGATAGGAGTTTTTTATTCTATTTTATACAAAGCAATATTTTATTTCGTAAAAAATGATCAAAAAAATGATGATGCGCTAGAGGCTAGAATAGGTATATTTCTAGATAATAATGAAAAAAGTTTATTGATTCAACAGAGACAGGAAAATGAATCAAAAGATTATAAAGATACCTTCATCAAATACATTAAAGAATTAGTTACTAGTAATGCAGATACTTTAGCAATTCAGAGAAAACAAGAAACTGAATTTAAAAATTATAAAGACATACTTGTAAATCGTATTGCCTCCCTGCAAGAAAGTAATGAGAAATTTATTACTTCTCAAACAGAAAGGAATAATGAAATATTTATCGCTGCATTAAAGTCTGTAATGTTGGAGTTTAATAAAGATATGGGAAATCAATTTGCTTCTAACTTCCCTAAATTGAATGAAACTTTAGAAAATGTTATTTCATGGCAGAATAGCTATAGTGAAGAGATTAAAAATAATCAGGCCACTTTAAAACAAATAAATGAAAGTTATCTTGAACAACAAAAACAGTTTGATTTGTTGAAAAATTATACTGAAAGTTTCATTCAAATGAATAAAGCCCTTCAATCAAGTTCAGAAGAGCTTGATAAGCAAATCAATATTATAGATGCAAAAGTAGAACAATTAGCTACTTTAGGCAAAGAAAGTATTGTTGATGCTGAAAAATATCGCATACAGATGGATGCGATATATAACCAGTTTAATCAATCAAATCTAGAACTCATTGAAAACATGAAAACCTATCAACAAAATTCTTTAGATATGGCGAAATCATTTGAGCAAGTAATAGAAGTTAATAATTTATTCAAAAAGAATAGTATTGATATATATGAAAAAAATGTAGAATACTCTAAGAAGGTATATTTAAATCAAACAGATTTAATTGAAAAAGTTGGTGTTCACCAAATGGCTGCTATTGATAAATTTAAGAATAAAGTTGATAAGCAACTATATGAAGTACATATGGACATTACACAAAAATTTGAAATGACAAATGATCACCTAAATAAAATAGATTCACTGATTGAAAATCAACATGCTTTAATAAAGAATATTCAAATTCCTAAACTTGATAAACAATTATCGGGTCTACAATTAGAACTTTTAAAAAAAATTGAAACGACTAATGATTATATTAATAAGATTGATATGAAAATTGAAAATCAACATTCTTCAATAAAGGGTATCCAAGAACCTAAAGCCCTACCTACTAGTATTTCTTTGGGTGAAAATTAATTAATGAGATTTTTTAGAAAATTAAGTCGAGAAGATGAGTGGGTAAGCTTAAGTGATATTATGACCTCACTTATGCTTGTTTTTTTATTTATTGCAGTTTATTTTATTGTTTCCACTAAAGATATTATTGAATTTCCAAAAGTTTTTCAAAGAAATGAGGTGATGTTGCATTCTGAATTAAATAAAGTACTTAAAAATAATTTATCTAAATGGGGAGCTGATTTAGATACGACCGGTCTTGTGAGATTTAATAATAGTCAATTTATACAATTTGATACAGGCTCTTCTGATTTATCACCGCAATTTAAGAATGTGATTGATGAGTTTTTTAAGAATTATTTAACAGTTGTAATGAAACCAGAGATCGAAAAAAATATTAAAGAAATTTATATTGAAGGACATACCTCCACATATTGGTCACGCAATAGTTCAACGCAAGAATCTTATATTGCAAATATGAATTTATCCCAGGCGCGTGCGCAATCAACCTTAGTCTATCTTTTAAGCTCTTCAAGTTTAAATGCTGATCAAAAAAAGTGGCTTAGTCAGAAGGTAAGAGCAATTGGTTATTCGTCATCTAAGCCTTTAAATAATTCTGGTGAACCTCTAAATAGTGGTGAAAATGAAAATCCATCAAAATCTCAGCGCGTTGATATTCGAGTTGTTACAACTACAGAAGAACAAATCCGTAAACTTGCAAATGAACACTTTAAAAATGATGGCAATATATGAATGATCAAATGAATTATTTGCCAGAAATTGTTTTAGAAAGCCTCAAGCTGAAAAAATTTTATATTCAGCTTAAAAGCAAAAATAGTATGGATGATTTTTCAGATATGGTTTTGCTTACTTTAGATTGTAATCATGAACAAATTGATATCATCCATTTATCTTCTAGTACCCCTCTTGAGGGACCTTTTATTATTAATAAAGATAAAGTCATGGGTGCTATGACGATTTGGTTCGATACGACTAAAATACCAAAAAATATTTTTCACATTAAATTGAATAACTTAAGAGATTTTGATAGTATCGAAATACAACTAAGTATTTATAATGAATTGGTTTTTAAAAAAATCTATGAGTATTTTTATGCTTATAAATTTATGAAAAATACTTTACTGAAACTGAAAAGAAATAACGATTTTTTTCTTTACGATAATGAGTAAGAATTATGAGAAGACTGCCTGTTTATTTAGTTATTGATACATCAGGATCGATGCAAGGAGAGCCTATTGAATCTGTTAGAAACGGTATAGACTTATTTGTCTCTTCATTACGACAAGATCCACATGCCCTAGAAACAGCTTATTTATCAGTAATCACATTTGATGATAGAGCTCAGCAGATAGTGCCATTAACGGAACTTGCAGATTTTCAAACCCCATCTATAGAAGCTGGAGGTTGGACGGCTTTGGGTGAAGGTCTAACTTTAACAGCAAATTGTATTATTAACGAAGTTAAAAAGAATACAAATGATTCTAAAGGGGATTGGAAGCCATTAATTTTTATTATGTCTGATGGTGTGCCAACGGATGATTGGAAGCAGGGTTTCGAAAAACTGAAAGCAGTAAAGCCGGGCCTCATTATTCCTTGTAGTGTTGGCAGTATTGAAGCTGCAAGTGTTCTAAAGCAATTAGCAGAAGGAATTGTTAATTTACCTACTGCTGACAGTGCAACAATTACAGCTTTCTTTAAATGGGTTACGCAAAGTGTTTCAATGAGTAGTCAAAAAGTTGATTCAAATCAAGGTGATGCTGTTATTGGGGATTTGCCTCCGCCACCACCTGAAATCAATTTCGTATTTTAAGAGGTGATCACCATAGCCTAATAGGGGCTATGGTATTTTTTGATGAAAAAACTTCCTGTAATATGCCTAGTAGACAGCTCAATTTATAATACTCATGAAAAATTGCAAGCAACAAATATTGCGCTAGAAGTATTATATAAGTTGTTGAATAATGATGATTATCTTAAAGAAAGTTGTGAAATTTACTTCTATACTTTTTCTAAAAATTTAATTTTTAAAAGTATTATTAATAGTAAGTCTAACTTGAGAGATTTTCAAATTTCGGAAAATGAATTATTGGGTTTGAATTTTTTGGGAAATGCTCTTTATGGTTTAGAGAACTCAATAAGTTTTGGCAAGGAATTTTATCGCCCAAACTTATTTATATTTAGTTCAAATAATGCAGTAGATGTATTTACTTTTGAAATTTTTTCTAAAACTATTAGTAATATTTCAAAATTTTCCAATATTGTTATTTATTCTATGGATAATCTGACTATAAAATCAAAATATAAATATATTACTTTGACAGATAATATATTGAATGTCGAATATTTAACAGAATCAGTTTTTAATATGTGCTTGAAATTTGAGGATTAAAATTATGCTAAGTAAAAAAGATTATTGGGGGAATTTAGATGATTTTTTCAATCATACAGTAGATTTAATTGAAATGTTAGATTTAAAGAGAAATTGGAGAGGAGTTAACCCTAAGAAAAAACTTTTATCTGAATTAGATGAAATAAAAAAAATTATTAATGAACAAATAGATTTTAATGAAAAAGGGGGCATTTTTTTTAATAAAAGAGATGGTTCAAAAGACTCTAATCAAATAGGTGATACAAATATACCTACTTTATTGATAGAACAAGAGGTTTTAGTTGATAAAGCAGAGACTGATTTAGCAAATAAAAATAGAGCCGAAGAGTATTTAAAAATAAATGATTCTGATAAATTAGAGAAATTATTATCACAGGATATTGTGATTGTAAATGATGAAATTCAAATTGATTCAGAGAGAAATAATAAGATAGACCAAGAAGATTTTGGCAAAGATATTAAAGCGGAGCGACTAGAGTCTCAAAAAAATAATATTGAAGCTTTAAATTCTTCTTTTGAAGAAAAGGTAGATAATCTAATTGCTGATATTTCTCCAAATGATCAAGTACATACTACAGAAGTTCAAGACAAGAAAAATAAATCAATGACTGAGGTTTGCAATTCAAAATCAACTGAACTGGATAACGTTAATGCTGAGTTGGTTAACAATGAAATTAATAATATAAATAATAAAGAACAAGAGGCGTTAGTCGGTGAAACTAATGAGCAACAAACACATAAATATAGCAATCAAATGATATCAAATATTGATATTAAAAAATCAAAAAATAAATCAGTCTCTAAGATAGTACCTCCAAAGGTGACTTTCTCAATTGCAAATGGAAAAATTAAAGAGTTTTATAAAGAAAAAATTACTATAAAGGAAAATATAGAAATTGAAATTCTCTATGAAAGCATTAATTTTTCAGAAAATAATCTCGGTTTAAGTGTTGAAGATAATTTTATTGTAGGTATTCCTCAAAAAACGGGATCATCTGTTATCAACTTTAATTATAAATATCAAGATAATATTTATAAGGTTAGCGTAAATCTAGTTATTGTTGCAGATCCTAAAGATCTATGGGAGGTCAATGAGCCTGCCGAAGATTCATTATTTCCTAAAGAGCATGAATTTTATAAAACGATAAAATTTAATAATAACCAAAATTATAAAATTATTGCTGCAAGTCGTCGAGGACGTTCACATGAACATAATGGTTCATTTAGGGATGACCATTTCGAATATAAAATTTTAGAGCATGATCCATCCTTAGTAATTCTTTCTGTGGCAGATGGTGCTGGAAGTGCAAAGTATTCAAGAGAAGGTTCGAGATTAGCCACAGAACAATCAATAAACTTTTTAAGCCATAAATTGGCCGAAATACAAGCTTTTCAGGATTTAGAAAAGTATGTTTTTGAGGAGTCACACACGTCTGAAATAAATAAATCTATTGTTGAAAATTGGAATACAGCATCAATTCAATTATTTAGAGAAGCGACTGATTATGCAATGGAGAAGATTCGCCAGAAAATTGAAAATACTCAAAGTTCTTTCAGAGATTTTGCAACTACCTTACAAATTGTAATTGTTAAACATGTGCAAGACAAACGCTTTGTATCAAGTTTTTGGGTTGGAGATGGTGCTGTTGCGGTATATAACCAAGAGAAGGTACGTTTGTTAGGTCAAACAGATGGAGGGGATTATGTGGGACAAACAGTTTTCTTGAGTCCAAATTTAGAACCCTTTCATCAATATGTAAGTATCACAATTGCATCTGTACACGATTGGTTGTTTTTAATGTCTGATGGTATTTCAGATCCATATTTTGAAACAGATAGTGAACTAAGTAGTCTAGATAATTGGACTCAATTTTATAATGAATATAAAGAAGTTTTAAATAACGATATAGATGGGGCTGAGTTGAATGAAAAAATTCATTTCTTCAAAAAAGGACATCATGATGACAGAACGCTTCTTGTGCTTTTACCACACAATGAACCGAATTTAAGTTTCACAGATGAGAGTTTCACAGATGTCTAATATCGTTCATTGTAAAACCCATGATGGAAGATCAATTAGTTATATAGATCAAATTATTGCTTCAGGTGCGATGAAAGATGTTTATTTCTCACCTGATAAAAGCTATGTCGTATGTTTTTTTAATAAGAAAAAAAATAAGTTTTATGATAATCAAAATGACTATCAAGAACAGAAACGGCGTTTACTAGAAATCGTCACGACTAAGCATGACAGTATTATGAACGGTTTGGGGGGGAAATATTGGGAAAGTGGTTTTTGTTGGCCTAATGCTTTAGTTGAGCATAACAATTTATTGGGTATTGTTGCACCCGCTTATAGTAAAGAGTTCTTTTTTAAATTTGGTTCATCTAATAATGATCAGTTGAATATCAAAGGTAGAGAAAAAGAAGGAAGATGGTTCGCAAGTGCAAGTAATCAAAATCGTTTTCTTGATGCGAGAGAGAAAGGCACGTGGGCAAGTTATTTAAAAATATGCATGATGCTTGCTCGAGGTGTTCGACGCATGCATGCAGCTGGATTAGCTCACTCAGATTTATCTTATAAGAATGTGTTGATTGACCCTGTGACAGGTAGAGCATGTATTATCGATCTAGATGGTTTGGTAGTGCCGGGTAAATTTCCGCCAGATGTTGTTGGTACACCTGACTTTATTGCACCTGAAGTTATAGCTACAAGTCATCTAGATCGGAATGATCCAAAACGTTTTCTTCCATCCATCAGAACAGATAGACATGCACTAGCAGTATTGATTTATATGTATTTGCTATATCGCCATCCATTACGTGGTAAAAAAGTACATGACCTGAATGATAGTCAGAATGATGAAAAATTAAGTATGGGAGATCATGCGCTATTTGTTGAACACTCTATAGATACATCTAATGCTATTAATGCTGATGATTGGAAAAAATCATATTTACCATGGGTGGATACTAAAAAAATTCCATATACAGTGACTGGCCCATATCTATCAGAATTATTTAAAAAGAGTTTTGAAGATTATTTACATGAACCTAATCAAAGACCTTCGGCAAATGATTGGGAAGCTGCGTTGACTAAAACAACTGATTTACTTCAACCTTGTGTAAATCAAGATTGTACTCAAAAATGGTTTGTATTTGATAATTCAAGACAACCAAAATGTCCATTCTGTGGGACAGCATACACGAAAAAATTACCTATTCTGAACTTTTACTCTTCTCGTAATCAGAAGGAGTATAAATCTGATAATCACCGGTTAATGGTTTGGTCAAACCAATCATTATTTGAATGGCATATTAATGCTTTGGTTTTACCTAATGAACGTTTAGAAGCGCACCAAATGCGTCGAATGGGGTATTTTATTGAATATAACCAACAATGGTGGTTAGTGAATGAGAGAATGAATGGCTTATTTGTCTTTGATGAAGAAGATCGGCAGCATAAAATTGAAATTGGCAATCGTATTGAGTTGAAAGAGGGTGTGAAAATCATTCTTTCTAAAGACTCTGGTGGTCGTTTAGCTTATGTTCAAATGTCTAATTCGTAAAGTTGTCTAAATAGAGAGGTAGTGGATTAGAAACAATATGTCTCGCTTGAGTTAGTTTTTTGTTAACTCAAGCCTTCATTAATTGTGTAAGTATTATTAGTTCTTGGAATGATTAGTACTATTATAAATAAAATTAGTATGATGAATTTAAAAAAATATAACACCTATTAAAAAGCAACAAATACCTACTAATAATAAAACATAGTTTTTTGAAGGAGTTGAGTGTGGTTTTATAGGGATGTATGAAGGCTCTTGTCCTAATTCTTTCTCAGGTGGTTTTTTATTCGGATGAAATTTTGAATAAGATATTCCGGTTCCGGGTATACCAATATTTGTGCGTATTCCTTTTTTATTCAAATTAATTGATGCACCTGATTTACCTAAACCAATACTACTAATCCCTTTTTTTGAGATATTAACTTTTACGCCAGGTAAGATTTTGATACTTTTGCGAAATCTAAGACTCATAGTTTTTCTCTAATATACTTTTTAAATATCAATCGAATAAGAAACTTCGTAAATCATCTTCATTTTTCAATATCTTAGATTCCTCTACTCCATGAGTACGAGCTAAGATAATGCTAGATTCTGTGATCGAAATGTTGGTATTGAGGTCAAAAGCTTTTGTTCTTAAATCAGCAATTTTTTCAAATTCAGAATTAATTTTATTCACGACATTTATATAAACTTCATCTACCGTAGCTAGAAAAAGTTGCATAGAAACTTCCATTTGTTGTGCAAGCTTTTTATCTTCACCTAATAAAATTTCACATACAAACTTTCCTGCGATTGAACCAATAACAGCACCTAAAACAGGTATAGGGATAAATGTTTGTCCTGCTAGCGCAGCAAGACCAACACCTGCACTATCTGCACAGACAAAAATTGAATTCATCTGAAATTCTTCAAAAGTTAATTTCCCTTGGTAAAAGTCATTTACCAATGAGCTTACCCCTTTAGATGCAGTAACGAATGCACCAGCTAAGGGGGCAGCTAAACCTGCACAATTAGTCAAACCATAAACTGCAGCACCAGTCACACCACCTAAGGCGGATGCTTTAGCTGTATTTAATCCAACTTCCTTCCAATCTTCTTTACTAAGCTCACCCTTAAATAAATTTTTTCCTTCATTTTTATATTTAAGATATAAAGAGGAACTTAAGGAAATAGCACCACCGACAGCTGCAGCAGCTCCCGCTGCTTTTAGCCCTTCTGTTAAATTAGCTTGATGTTTATCATGAATAATATCTTTTAGTTTTTCATTTTGTTGTTCGAGGTCAGTACTGTGCTTATTTAATGTTTCATGCACTTGACCTTGTTGAACTTCAGCATAATCAGATACCCCAGGACGAACTACCTCATTAAATGGCTGTCCACACTTGGTTTGGATTTCTTCAATTTTTGCTTGAACAGAATTGATCGTCTTTTGACTTAAACCTTCAATGGATTCACCACGATGAATTTTAGAAATCAATTCATAATGATCTTTTGGAATATGATAATAGGATCCGTCACGACCGAAATTTTCATATTTGTCCATATGTTTAAGCACATGATCAAGGTTGTTACCCAAACCGTTAATAAATTTTGATTGAACCTGAACTCCATCAATCAAATAATCTTCAGGTGCAGTCCGTCCTACTCCTTCAAAGGTGGCTCTAACAGTATCACCTGCAAGAGCATCTCTTGCATTACGAATACCTACTTCAACATGTTCAGCAATTTCTCCATGTTTAGTAAGGTCGCTACCTAAAATATTTTCAGGTGTACCAATAAATTCTCGGACTTTATCGACGTGCTTCATTGAATTAATAAAGCATTGATCCTGCAGATTAAGTTGTGAAATTTCATCTTGCAGTCTAGCAACATTAATGCCATCGATTATGGCACTAGAAATCTGGTCTTGTACTGAAGTTGTTTGCATTAATATTGCCTGATTATTAAATAAAATTAGAGTTCAACTTTCTTTTTCATAAGTAGACATAAGCTCTCTACATGATTCTTCAATGAAATCATAAGTGCTTTTTGGCCATCATCTAATTGATTATAATTAAGTGTAGTAAGTGTTGAATCTAGTGTTCTTAATTGGTATTGCATCCCCATAATATGCTTCTGTGTTTCTTCCGTAAGTTTTTCCACTTCTAAAGAGGCTGCCTTAAATTGTCTATTTAGAACTTCAATTTCCTTTCTTTTTTCATCAGCTTCTTTAGCGATTTTCTCATTTTTACTGCGCGCAAAAAGTGCACTTCCGACCAATGCTGTACCGCCAATGGCCCAGCCTACTGGTCCTGCAAGTGCCAATAAAGCATTACCTGCAGCCATACCACCACCACCTGCAGCAAGGGCTCCTCCACCTAACCAAGCTAATGCTGCATTAGTAGCTGCTGCACCACCTAAAGCAGAAATGGCAGTACCTGTAGATGCTGTACCAAAAGTAGTTGCAATTGCCATAGCTGCAGTTGGGGCGAAAGCTGCAACACCAGCCCCAGCAGCTACTCCAGCTCCAGCAGTACCACCAGCCTGTATATCAATTTGACGTGCGTTTTCCTTAATCTTATCGAGAATATCGTTAAAAACTTTAAATTCAGCTTTATATTCACTGAATGTCTTATCAAACTCTTTAGGTTTATTGGCGATACCACTAAAAAGTGCTTCGATTCTAGTAATAATGTTATGAGCATCATTTTTACGAAGATTCATTAATTTTTCGGACTGTAATCCTACTTTTTGTCCCAGGTGTTCATAAGCGCTTTTTGTAGCTTCAAATTGAGCAATAGCATTTTTTTTTAAATTGCCATTTAACATTTTTCCCTCTTACATATTTATGTGTTTTGTGTGAAATATATCATGTATATTATTTTTTGATAAAAATGTAATCTGATATTTTAAATAATTTTTCAATATTCACATTTCGAGTTATTGACAATAAGTTTTTGAATTAGAGGGTTGATTAAAATTCGGTATGGGTAAAGTGAATACTTTACCCATATACTTGATCTTGTTGTATAAGATACATTACAAGCTAATTTTTATTTTAAAGACCTAAAATAACTTGATACGGTTTAAATCCTTCGAGTACCGCATCGGAAACCAAGTGGTTAAATGCATCAGTTTTCCCATAAACCATCCATTGATCAAGAGCTTCATAATAATCTAATCGATTTTCAACAGTGATGACACAAGGTGGATAGCCAGCTTTTAATAATTCAAGATTCATTAAGAGGCGCGAGGTACGTCCATTGCCATCGATAAATGGGTGAATGCCAACAAAGTCAGCATGTACTTTTTTGCAAGTTCGGATACGGCTGCTTCGATTTCAACGGCATTCATTAGGCAAATGTGCTATGTAAAATAATGGTTTGAATATTATCAGAGACAAGTCAACAGTTTTACTTTGATATGAAAAAATATACCTGAAATGGTAAACAGTGATTGCACTTCCGAAAGAAGTGCAGGAAGTGCGTAATGCCTTAATGCCTTTCATGAATGGAGACCTAGTCAAGAAGAGGTTTTATTAAAAGCACACTAAATTTTAATGAAAGTGATATACATCCACTAATTCAAAGCTTAGTCTTCTACCTTGATTTTATCCATCTACTTGCTGATGGTAATGGGGGAGGCTCTGGTAATAAATTTTGATATTGAGTCGTTGGAATCCAATTTTTGCCAATATTCATGTTGAAAGCCTGAACTATCAAAATCAAAAAGCCTATTACGAAGAATTGCAGGTGAGTACCGATCGGACTGATTCAGCACCATTTATAGAATTCATCTTACAGATGATTTTAGATGCAATCCTTAGTTCAACTCATACCGTTCAAGATAACGATCATGCTACCGCTCAAGTTGGCGTACAAGTGAGCGATCAAGTACAACGTTTGGTTTCGGCAATGAAGTCAGAAGACTATACTTTGGCTGAATTGATGCAATTGGTCGGATTGACTCATCGAGCAACGTTCCAAAAGAATTATTTGAATCCAGCGATAGAAGTAGGTTTGATTGAACGGACTATTCCAGATAAGCCGAAAAGTCCGAAGCAAAGGTCTAGATTGAGTTTATAAAACTAAGGGACTTCATTGATATTCTAATAGGTGGTTCACCCCCCAAAAAAAGCCACTGGATTCCCAACTATGCCTATACAACGCTAAATCTGCTACAATTACGCCAATTTTGAATTCCCACTTTTTCAGTTTTAGTACATATTTAGAAATGTGTACATAACTGTGTACATATTGTAGATATTTCTCATGTTTAAAGATGAATTAACTAGACAGGTAAAGGCTCGCAGAACTTTTGCTATTATTTCCCACCCCGATGCGGGTAAAACCACGATGACCGAAAAACTTCTGTTATGGGGTAAAGCTATTCAGGTTGCTGGAATGGTTAAAAGTCGTAAGTCGGATCGTGCAGCGACATCTGACTGGATGGAAATGGAAAAAGAACGTGGAATCTCGATTACCACGTCTGTGATGCAGTTCCCTTATAAAAACCATACGATTAACTTACTGGACACACCAGGACATGAAGACTTCTCGGAAGATACCTATCGTACTTTGACCGCAGTGGATTCTGCATTAATGGTCATCGATGGTGCTAAGGGTGTCGAAGAACGTACGATTAAATTGATGGAAGTGTGTCGTATGCGTGACACACCGATCATTTCCTTCGTCAACAAAATGGACCGTGAAATTCGCGAGCCTCTAGAATTGCTTGACGAAATTGAAAATGTTTTAAATATTCGCTGTGTCCCAATTACATGGCCTTTAGGTATGGGGCGTGACTTTGCTGGGGTTTATAACCTACTTGAAAACAAATTATATGTTTATAAAGCTGGTTTCGGTTCAACTATTACGGACATTGAAGTACGTGATGGTTATGATCATGCTGATATTCGTGAAAAAGTGGGTGAGTTAGCTTGGGCTTCTTTTGAAGAATCACTTGAGTTAGTTCAAATGGCCAATGAACCACTTGATCGTGAATTATTTTTACAAGGTAAACAAACGCCTGTACTTTTTGGTACTGCTTTAGGAAACTTTGCAGTAGATCATGTGCTTGATGCATTTATCAATTGGGCACCAGAACCGAAAGCACATCCAACACAAGAACGTACAGTAGATGCCAATGAAGAGGGTTTCACTGGTTTTGTTTTTAAAATTCAAGCCAATATGGATCCGAAACATCGTGACCGTATTGCCTTTATGCGTATTTGCTCAGGCAAATATGAAAAAGGTTTGAAAATGAATCATGTGCGTATCGGTAAAGATGTACGTATTAGCGATGCATTAACCTTCCTTGCGGGCGAACGCGAACATTTGGAAGAAGCTTGGCCTGGAGACATTATAGGTTTGCATAACCACGGTACCATCCAGATCGGTGATACATTTACCAGCGGTGAAAAACTTCATTTCACAGGTATCCCTCACTTTGCACCTGAAATGTTCCGCCGAGTTCGTTTACGTGATCCTCTTAAATCTAAGCAATTGCAAAAAGGTTTGAAAGAGTTATCTGAAGAAGGTGCAACACAGGTATTTATGCCTCAAATTAGTAATGATTTGATTGTGGGTGCAGTCGGTGTGTTACAGTTTGATGTGGTCGCTTATCGTTTGAAAGAAGAATATAAAGTTGACTGTATTTATGAGCCTGTCAGTGTTCATACGGTACGTTGGGTTCATTGTGATGATGAAAAAATTCTGAATGAGTTCAAGAAAAAAGCGCATGATCAGTTATCGGTAGATGGCGGCGGTCATCTGACTTATCTTGCACCAAGCCGTGTAAACTTGCAGTTAATGCAAGAACGCTGGCCAGATATTCAGTTCCGTAACACACGAGAACACTAAAATGTACAAAAACAGCTTCTAAATTAGAGGCTGTTTTTAATTGAACGATCTAAAAAAGAGGATGAGATGAATACTTTAAAACCACTTTTTGCTGTCAGTATAATGATTGGAATGATGGCTTTAACGGCATGCGATCATCCTAAAAAAAATGAGACGGATACAGCTCAAAACATAAATCAAATATCAACGCATACTGAAAAAGCTGAAGTCCTACCATACCTCAATATGCAAGAAGCCAAAGCGGATTATGCCTTACCGTTCTGTGAAAAGAAAAACTGTATTGATGTCGACATTCAAACCATTAAAACTCAGGATCAATGGCTGAATACGTGGATTGCAAAAAATCAGGCCAACGTAATCCAGCAACAGATTGAACAGAATAAAAACCTGACCTTGCAACAGGCCATCAACGCCTATGTGAAAAAGTCAGATGAATGGCAAGATAAGTATTCTAAAAATAAAGCGTATGAGCTGCGCTTAACGACACGTATTGCTTCACAGCGTAATCAGTATGTGTTGTTGCAAATTGGCGTTGATACACAGCAAGAAGATATTGCGGTTAAAGACAGATTTTACTTTTTCGTTGCTGATCGTAAGTTACAAAAAAATCTAACCGTACTCGATGTGATACAGAAAAATCAGCAAAATGAATTAAATAATATTATTCAAGCACATTATCAACAATGGATTGAAAAACAAAGTACAGAGGTGAAGAAACAAGTTCCTAAAAAACTGTATTGGGGGCAGGCAGATTGGTTCTTCGATGGGGAAGGAATTGGCTTGCATTATCGTGCCAATGAAATAAGTAAAGATGCACCGCAGTTGGATATTTATTTAAGCACTGAACAAAGCAAACAGATGCTACAACCTGAAATTTATCAGCAAATGTTTTAATCTACTTGCTTGAGTTTCGTATAGAAATTGCATGCGCTTATAGCGGTTTTGCTTTAACTTCGATAGCATTTAAAAATCTTGTGTAATAACAATACTGATAGGTTTTACATGAAAGCATTTTATAAATATAGCATTCTTGCAGGTGCCATTTTGCTTGCTGCTTGCCAGCCGAAATCAGAGCCGAAAGAATCACAGGATAAACCGACAGATCCGCCAGTGGTACAGCAAACTGCTGAGCCAATTCTGCGTGGTGAAACCGTGAAATTGCAGGTAAATTTACCTGAATGTAAAGGCAATACCTGTCCAGATTTTACCGTTGAACGATTACAAAGTAATTTCCCGTTCATTGACCAGTTACTGGATCAACAGATTCTCGATCAACTGAGTAAAATGCTCGATGTCGTTGATGCTGATGCTTCAGCAGCATCTACAGCAAAAACGCGTGAGCAAAAAATAGGTTTAGATGCTCAGGCACAAGCCTATGCTAATGCGTTTGTGAAGATTGATGAAGAGTTAAAAGCGCTCAGTAGTAGTCATCAGATCAGTTTGATGATTAAGCCTAAAATTTTACAATCGAAAGGCAAGCTAGCAACTGTAGTGTTAAATAGCAGCAGTTATTTGGGGGGAGCACATGGTTCAACCTCTCAACGTTACTATAACTTTGATTTAGCGAACCAAAAACAGATTCAATTGCATGACCTATTATTACCGAAGCAAAAAGCAACTCTAGACAAATTGGCGCATGACGCATTTAAAGTGTGGATTGTCGATTCAAAACTCGCCACTGACCCGAAAGAATATGAACAGGCTTGGCCATTTCAAGTCACCGATAATTTCTTATTAGGTGAGCAGGGGTTAATTCTACAGTATGGTGAATATGAGATTGGTCCTTATGTCGTCGGTTTGCCGCGGTTAGTGATTCCATTTACTGAATTGCAGGGTGTTTTAAAACCTGAATATCTACCAAAAATAGATACGCCCGCAGCATCTACGCCTGCTGCAAGTACGCCAAGTCAAAGTTAATGCAACTGTTCGATACCCATACCCATTTTGATGTTGCCGATTTTGATCTTGATCGGCAACATCTGGCTGAGCAAGCAAAACGGGTTGGGGTCGATGCTTTGGTGTTGATTGGTTTTGTTGAATCCCGATTCGATGACTTGATTCAAACTCATCAACAATTACAATATTGGGAAAATGTGCCAAGCTCTTATCTTGCCCCAGGCTTGCATCCTTTTTATATCGAACAACATCAGCCAGAACATTTACAGCGGCTTGAGCAAGTCTTAGAACAGCATCACTGTGTGGCTATAGGTGAAATTGGTTTAGATACTTTTTTAAAACAACATAAACAGCCCGAAATGTTTGCCAAGCAACAATATTATTTTATTGAGCAACTTGTATTGGCAACACAATATCAAAAGCCAGTGTTATTACATATCCGTAAGGCACATGCAGAAACCCTTGCCATTTTAAAAGCACAAAAATTCAAATTGGGTGGCATTGCCCATGCGTTTAGTGGTGGAGTCGAAGAGGCCAAGGCATTGGTTAAACTGGGCTTTAAAATTGGGGTGACAGGACAAATCACCAATCCAAATGCCAAAAAGCTGCATCAAGTAGTGCAGGCGATTGGCAGTGAAAATTTGGTGATTGAAACAGATTGTCCAGATATGATGCCGTTGTGTTGCCAAACTTCGACCGAGCATCGCACCCGTAATACGCCTGTGAATTTACCTTATGTATTAGAGGGGTTAAGCCAAGTTCTCAATATGGAATCTGAAAAATTAGCTCAAAGGCTATGGGAGAATAGTTTACATGCTTTAAATCTGTCCGTTAATCATAAGGGTATTTAAGGTGAATGGCTAAATCATCGGCATTGAAAATAGTATCTAATAGGTCGACTCGTTGTTTTAAATTGAAATTTTCATTTAGATAGCGAGTATTTTGCCATAGTGGAAATCTCTTTTTTAGATTATGTGCAACACAATAATCGCCCACCATATTTAATGCTAAACTAATAAATAAATTTCGGATATCAATGGCTTTTTGAGAAAAATCATTTTGTGCTAAATAATTTAAAGCCTGATTACGCATTTCATCTTTGTTACTAACTAACCATTGTTGGGCTTGTTTGCTTGTCATGGATTCCGTTTCTGGAATTTTGATCAAGTTTTGATCTGAACTGGAAATAAAACCACCATTTTGAATAATATTTTTATATTCATTTTCAATGGTTAAAAATTCTTTTGTTTTGGCTTGTGGGGTAAAGAAAATAGATTCAATACATTCAATCCCCAAAATTTGATTAATCTCTGCAAACTTTTCAGGATGAGCCGAAAAAAATACATCATCACGACCAAAATCTTCAGTATCTTTAAGTTGATAGACTGCTTTATGGATATTAAAGTATTTTAAGATTTGATTAAAAATAGAAACAATTGAGGGGAAATTGACCCAATCTCTACTCATAAAATTATAAATAAAGAAAGTATAATATTTTTCGTCATATTTAAAATATAAATGTTCAATACTTCTCCATTCTAATTCAGAATCTTCTTGATTAAGATAAATCAGTTGGTCAGCAGGAATACTTTTAATTTGTTCCTCATCATAGAGCCATTTTATTTTAAAAGGAAAATAATATTTAAAAATTTCATCATAAAAAGAATAATCATTATTACGACTGCTATAGGTCAGCATATTCGCACTGCCTAAAAAATTTGGAAAAATTGGTTCATCCAGTTCAAGTGTTGCATCAGATTGAATGACTTCGGCATCTATCAGCATTTGCCAAACCTGTGGCTTACTCAGTCCTTTGCTATGATAGGAAAGTTCTAATTTTGTCCAAGAACTTAATGAACCAGTGTAGTCATCAGGTACATTAAATCCTAATGAATAAATCATTTCGACCATTTCTTGATGTAAATGTTTTTGTTCGGTGAAATGGGCAATACAACGTTCTAAACCATCTATTAAAATAAATTCGAGTTTTTGCTTTTGTTCGGAATTTAGATTGTATGCTTTTAAGACTGAAACTAAATTACCAATAGGTTCAGCAGTGACATAATCATCTGCATTCACTTTAAGCATCCGTTGAATCATTGCAGCAACTGCATCACTGACAGTGGTGACAATCTTTTGTTGTATTGCAATATTATCGCTATAATCATATAAGGCTTTACAGGCTGTATAACACCATTGCGTATTATTGAGTGCCAGTAAAATTTCATCTAAACTAAAAAAATCATTTTGTTTAAATAAATCAAAACTATAAACAAAGCCGTTATTACTAGAACTACCGCCCCAACATTGATTTAATGGCAAGGTGAGTAAAGTATGGGTAAGTTCCTGCTTGAGCGGATGTTGTTGTTGGAAAGTTAAAAAATAAATCAGTACTGATTCAAGACGAATTGCAATATGTAAATTTTGATTTTCAATGAGTTGATTCAAAAGCTCTTTGGTTTTTGTATTCGG
Source organism: Acinetobacter sp. WCHA29 (assembly GCF_002165335.1). NCBI lineage: Bacteria > Pseudomonadati > Pseudomonadota > Gammaproteobacteria > Moraxellales > Moraxellaceae > Acinetobacter > Acinetobacter sp. WCHA29. The sequence goes on along the minus strand of NZ_NHRQ01000001.1, from coordinate 64,891 downwards.
TAAATAACGTAGAAAATCAATATAACTTTCAATTGTATTGGCTTGATGATTTTGTAGGGCATGCAAATAGGGTTCATAAAAATAAGGACTCAGATCTTTTAATCGATCATTTAAACTAAACTGCATAATAGTTGCAATTTTTTCTTGAATTTTTGAGTCTTCAGTACATTCTGCCCAATTTTTTAAATCATGATAACTATTGTAATAATGATGTCCTTGTGCATTAAATTCAAGTAATTTATCCAAAATGCCATAATCATAGTTATGCCAATGACAGCACATGGTGAGTTCATAAACTAATTCACCATTATTTGCAGTAACCTGTTGGCATAGATAGGTAGGTAATTTTTGAAAACGGAAATAATGTAAACAGAAACCACTAAATAATGATTTAAAGGTAGAAAAGTAAATTTCAAGCTCTTTATTTTGTAAATGTTGAATGAGATATTCTTCAAATTTTTCTAAGTCGAATAGATCAGGATATTTTGCTTGGGGCTTCTTAATGAGTTGAATAAATCCACCAAGGTACATTTGTTCCTGATTGAATAAAAAATCTAAAATTTCTGCAAAGTTTTGCTGCTGATTCAGATAATTTTTAACCAATAATACATAAAATTGAAAATAAGCATAAGGGGCTTGATGTTGTTCAATCCATTGTAAAAATTCAGGATGATGTATATCAAATTCGGCAAGAAATTGATCAAACTCCTCACCAGAGAACTCATTTTTCCAGTCAGTAAATCTTAAAAAATCTTGTTGTAATGACATCATGTCTATATCTAGTAAGCTCTTGTTTTTATAGTGTATAGCATGTTGTTTTATATCTTACAATGAATGAAGTTGAAAAAATATTCTTTCATTACACTCAAATAAACTCTTGCTATAATATTGTGAAAATACTCCCTGTTGCTTGTAATGATGACCGACTTATTAATTCCAAATGACGAATATGACCGCCGTTTTGCTGGTGTCGCCAAAATTTATGGAGAAAATGCATTTTCGCATTATGAACACAGTCATGTCATGGTGATTGGGATTGGTGGTGTTGGCAGTTGGGCGGTTGAGGCACTGGCACGTACAGGGATTGGTGAATTGACTTTGGTCGATATGGATGTGGTAGCAGCATCAAATATTAACCGTCAATTGCCAGCGATGAGCTCGACACTTGGACAGGAAAAGATTGAGATAATGGCCGAACGTTGCCGTCAAATCAATCCACGAATGAAGGTCAATCTGATTGATGACTATCTCACACCTGAGAATGTCAAGGAAATCCTGAACCCTGTCCCAACCATCGTTTTAGACTGTATTGATGATGTTAAGGCCAAGTTGGCTTTGATGCTGCACTGCCGTTTTAACAAAATCCCGTTGATTGTTTCGGGAGGAGCGGGTGGTAAACTTGATCCACTGAAGATTCGTGTGGCAGATTTGTCCAAGACTGAACAAGACCCAATGTTGGCAAAGTTACGTACTCAGCTGCGTTCAAAAGGGATTTGTAAAAAACCAAAAGAGAAATTCGGAATCACTTGCGTGTATTCGATTGATAATCCATTTTCCAGTGCAGATGTATGTCCAAGCGCAGGTTTACGTTGTGGCGGCTATGGTTCTGCGGTGGTGGTGACTTCAAGCTTTGCGATGGTGGCGGTGGCTGAAGTGCTGAAAAAATTAGATGCTAAAAAGCCTAAAACATAATCTTCGTTTAGGCTTTGATTCAGTCTTTAATTAACCAAGACGGTAATAAGTATAAGTGACGTTTTTGTCTTTATAAACGTCATAGCTAGTTTGCTTAAAATCAGAAACCCATTGTGAGCCTGTAAAACCGGCAATATGACCATACACATGTTTTTTGGTGCGATGAATAATATAAATATCACCTGGCATTGGGTTATCAAAAGCAGGGTCAATTTGTTTATAGCCAATCTTTTGTAGCGTTCCACCCCAATCTGAGGCAGCTATAGGATATTGTGCAATTTTTGCGCCCGCTGTTTGTAATGCGATGCGAATTGATTTGGCGCACTTTGCTGAACTATGAAATGAGGAAACACGAGAAAGTTTATCTGAAAACTTCTGTAAGTTAATTTGCTGCGAATTCTTGGATAATGCGTATGGTGGTGTAATATCTGCGGGAGTTTCTCTGAGCATAATGACTGCATTTTGAGTCTGTGCATGCATCATCGAATCTAATGAGGGTGCATCATAAATCATAGTTCAATCTCAACCAATCCTAAAACAACTTTGAAACGGTCGCCAAATTCCGTGGCTCGCAGATATTAATCGATAAATCTTAAAAAAACTTATTTGCAATGTAATAACGTAACTGTCTGAGGGTGTTGTGAGGAACTTAGCGTAAAAATCACATAAAAAATCTTTTTATTATCATGAATTTAGTTGTAAATTAGTTTGAATAAAATGATTTGTAAGATTATATTTCTTTTTTGATTGGAAAATATACGCAAGCATTGATTCAAGGAAACAAAGCTTTGTGATTTGCAAAATAATAAACTATTGTTTATTAAAGTGAAACATGGAAAGAATAACAAGTGATACGTCCAGCAAAAGCAACAGATATCAAGCAAATAGTAGAATTAATTCAGCCATATATAAAAGATTTTGCACTGAATGTAGAGGGTGAAGCAAAATTCAGTCAGGATATGATTAAGAAATTACTTGAAATGCAAAGCATTGAATATTTTGTTTTCGAGAAAGATTTATCCATTATTGGTGTGATTGCTTATAAACAACCTTCTCATTTGATTCATTTCTTTGTTAAGCAGGATTCACAACAGCAAGGAATAGGTCGTCAGCTTTGGATGTTTTTAGAAGATAAACTTTCTCAGCAACATTCAAAAATTACTGTGAATTCTAGTTGTTATGCGCAGCCCGTTTATGAAAATTTCGGATTTACAGTCACTTCAACAGTGATTGAAAATGGCGGATTACGCTATATTCCGATGTGTAAACGTTATGCGTAGAACATCAAATTAACTTTGATGTTCTCGAACGTAATCTTCAGTACGTTGCATCGCTGTTTGGATATTGATGATTGCATTTTCAATATCAGCAATCGTTTTGGCATTTCCACCACTGAGGGCCTGACGCCATTTACGTGCGCCTGGTAGATTTTGAAATAAACCTAGAATATGGCGAGTGATAATCGAAAGTGGAGCACCTTCAGCAACGCGTTGATGAATATAAGGCATCATGTGCTGCATGATCTCAAAACGATTAGGTGCTTCCAAATTCCAAAGTTCACCCATCTCCGCCAATAAGTATGGATTATGATATGCCTCACGACCAATCATGACGCCATCAACATGCTGTAAATGTTGTTGTGTTTCTTCAAAGGTTTTGATACCGCCATTAATCTCAATCTTTAGATGTGGGCGTTCTTGCTTTAAACGATAGACATCTTCATAGCGTAATGGTGGAACTTCGCGATTCTCTTTCGGCGATAAGCCCTGCAAGATCGCAATACGTGCATGTACAATAAAATGTGTGCAGCCTGTTGATGCCACCGTATCAACAAAATGCAGCATTTCTTCGTAAGATTGCATGTCATCAATCCCGATACGATGCTTTACAGTTACAGGAATCGATACTGCTTTTTGCATACTATGAATACATTCTGCAACTAAATTGGGTTCAGCCATTAAGCAAGCACCAATTTTATTGTTTTGCACGCGATCACTTGGACAGCCGACATTGAGATTAACTTCGTTATAACCCCAGTCTTCAGCCATTTTGGTACAGGTAGCTAGTTCTTGTGGATTTGAGCCACCGAGTTGTAGCACAATCGGATGCTCTTGCTGATTGAAATCGAGATGCCGATTAGCACCACCGTAAATAATCGCGCCTGTAGTGACCATTTCGGTATACAACACGACATTGGGATTAAATAAGCGAGCAAAGAAACGATAGTCTTTTGTGGTCCAATCCATCATGGGTGCAACACTGATGCGAGGTTCTTTCGTGCTTTCAATGGTTTTGTTGATATTCATATTAAAAAACATACCTTTACAGTGTTGCATATTTTGGACTATTTCGATTTTTTACGCCTCATTTCGCACCATTATTTTTGAAATTTACGCCAAATTACGCCATTATGGTCTTGGAAAAGAGATAAGGCGTAAATTATGGGAACAATTTCACAACGCAAATTGGCGGATGGAACAATACGTTTTCGTGCTGAAATTAGAATAAGCCGTAAAGGCCTTGCAAATTTCAAAGAGAGTAAAACGTTTAGTTCAATGCGACTTGCCCAAAAATGGTTAGCAATGCGTGAAGAGGAAATCGAAGAAAATCCAGAGATTTTATTAGGCAGATCGGATGTGACCAACATCACTTTAGCCAATGCCATAGAGAAATATCTTGATGAAGTTGGCAATGAATATGGTCGTACCAAAACCTACTGTCTTCGTCTAATTCAGAAATTTCCAATAGCGCAGCATATTATCACAAAAATAAAACCAGCAGATATTTCTGATCATGTTGCTTTACGCAAGAATGGGTATGACAAACTGGATTTAAAGCCAATTGCAACGAGTACTTTGCAACATGAGCTGTTGCATATCCGTGGTGTATTGTCCCATGCCTCAGTCATGTGGGACGTGAATGTAGATTTGGCTGGTTTTGATAAGGCTACAGCTCAATTAAGGAAAACCAGACAAATTTCCTCCAGTGGCAAGCGCGACAGATTGCCGACCACGGTGGAGTTAAAAAAACTGACAGAATACTTTTATCGAAAATGGCAGAACCCTGTATATAGTTATCCCATGCACTTGATCATGTGGTTTGCTATATTTTCATGCCGACGTGAGGCGGAAATCACAGAGATGCTTCTGGCTGATCATGATGTGGATAATGAAGTTTGGAAAGTTAGAGACCTGAAGAATCCCAAGGGCTCCAAAGGAAATCATAAAGAGTTTAATGTCCTTGAACCATGTCAAAAGATGATTGAGCTTTTGCAGCGTAAAGACGTCAGGAAACGTATGCTTAAAAGGGGATACGATAAGGACTTATTGATACCACTTAGCCCTAGAACCATAGGGGGCGAGTTTAGGAATGCCTGTAAATTACTGGGTATTGAAGATTTACGATTTCACGATTTAAGGCACGAGGGATGTACACGTCTTGCAGAACAGGGCTTTACCATTCCCCAGATTCAGCAGGTAAGCTTGCATGATTCGTGGGGAAGTTTGGAAAGGTATGTTTCTGTGAAAAAAAGAAAAAAGACGATAGAGCTAGCAGAAGTGTTGCCTCTCATTGGTGAAGATTAATATGATCCTGATGAGCCAATGTATAGTTTTGATCCAAAACTTTGGCTAGGTCTTGGATATGAACAAAGTACGGTGCTTTTTGGCTTTTATCCAATTTAAAGCAAGAAAAAGGAAATTCCTGATTACGTGCTTTTTCAAGGACTTTCACCTTGCTGAGGTGAGGATAGTAGTCTTTTACTACCTCATCTAGTAAAACCGTCATTGAACGGTATTTCATGAATAAATAGTCTGAAGTGGATAGTTGAATTGCTGCGCCCATAAATTTTCCTGATAAATCTTGTTATCTAATGATTTTTTTATGCTAATAATTTTAGTTATAGAAAAAAAGAATACCAGTTAAGTATAAAAATACACAACTATAATGATATGCTAATATCATGAAAATTATAAACAATTGGTTTTATATGTCTGATGTAACTTTAGATGTTCTGAATGATTTAGAGTGTGAGATATTTTGGAACTTTTTATATCATTTTAGTGTGAAGAGGCGGAGTGACTGTGGCATTGATCATTTAAAACTTGACGAGCAGGGGTTGAGTTATCTATGGAGTTCTGTTGGCTATGGTTTAGTGAACGATGATGATAAAAGTGTTCTTTTGAGGTTAATGCAAGAGCCACTTAAAGTTATGAAAGATAATAAGAATTATTGTAGTCAAGATTTTTTGGAATTAGCTCAAAAAGTAAATGCTTTAAAGCAAGATTTGAATAGATTGACTAAAAAGGAAAGTGAAAGACTTTTCAAAGAAATGCTTAATAAATTTTTAGATATGGAGATAGGCAATGGCGTGACAGATACTATACGTCGTCGTCTAAGTGGTTTGAGGGGTGTTCGAGAAAGATATAATGATTATTTATACCCAAAGCAGCAAAAAATATTTGAATTCATGCTGGAAAAAGCAACTAATCAAGGTCGTTGGAAAAACTTGAATCAAGCTGTTGAAAGCGTACTGCCTGAGCTGGATCGTGTATTAAAAGATTTTGATAAGGCATGGATCAATCAAAAATTGGAAGAAAAAACACAATTATTAAAGCAAACCGTAAAGGAATTTGAAGAATATAAGAAGAATCCACCTGAACGAAACTTCTACCAACCTAAGACACGGGACAAAACGATTGAGGATTGGATCAGAGGTCTCAGAATGGAATGTGAGACTTTTAAAAAAGCATCCTTGGCAGATGATCCATCTTCGATATTAGGGAATAAGTTGGCTTACAACACTTTGTACCAACCAGAATCGATCAAGAATCTTTTAAAAAAGCATCCAGAAATTGTTGAGCAAATTGTCGTAAAAAATAAAAAAAGTTGACCTACATACCGTCTGGTATCTGCACTAATTCCAATAAAAAATGATGTATTCAATGGAACAAATAAACATATCTAATTGACTAAATTGACAGCCCATCAGCCCAGCTTTAACTGGGTTGGTGTGTGCTCATTTTTATCCTTTTTATGGGTTTATTTTTTGTATTAACCTATATTTTTTGATGTGTTTTAATTATATATTAACTGTTCTTAATAGATTTTTAAAAAAATTGTAATTTGTCTACTATCATTTATATATAAGGGTTTAGTACATTTAAAATGCAGAAAAATAGATTAACTATAAATAATGAATTTTATAAATTATTTAGGCATCGAGTTAGTGGAGCTCAAAACACATCAGCTGTAAGTAAAGAGCAATATGTATTATTCAAAGAGCATGTTGATCTGTTGCAAAAAGCGGAACAATTTATTTGCGATATTCAGGATGGCATTTGGGATGAAAATTGGCTGGCAGAATTGTTTGAGCGTAAGAATAACCGTAGAAAAATTGATCAAGTATGTGCAGAGTTGGATACCTTTCGTTTTCCATTAAATCTGCTCTCAAACCCGATTCTAAGCTCTAGTGTTTATTTTGAAGATTTGAGAAAAAACTATGAACGTTTAGATAATGACTGTCAGTGGGAAATAGCCAGAAATTTAAAGCTTACAAACTTGCTTGCTTATCGAAAAGCAACAAATGAATACAGTAAGCAGGCTTTTATCTATAGAGCTTCCCACTATCAAAATTGGTCAGTTGAAAACTTTCCAATGCGACAAGTTCAACAACTTATTTCATTGGTTCGTGCAAATACACAATATCGTTTACAGAAGACTCAAAAAATGGAGGAGTTTGTTCAGCATCAGATTGAAAATGAGTATCTGGTGTTCCAAAATTTCCTTAAAGCAAATTCATCTTTGTATGTGTTTGTATTCGATATTAGATTTATCAATTTTTCACTTATAAACTATCGAGAAGAGGAAAAGAAATTTTGGGCTGAGAATGCTAATATTGTTCAATGCGTTAAGCTTGTGTTATCGCAAATCGTAGGTTGTATCTATGGGTTGGTTAAAATTGAACCAGATTTTAGATCAGGTATTAATTTACATTGTATTCTTTATCTGAAGTCTGCTCCAACAATTGATGAAAAACAGATTGTTGATGACCTAAAATGTCTATTCCGCACTAATCAAATTAATTTAAATCAGATAAAAATTCGTAATTGGAATGCTGTTCTCAGAAAGCATTATTCCAAACAAGCAGTAGGTTTTTTAAAATCTACTGATACCACAAAAATTAGGGCATTTAAGCAATGGGTACTCAACTACTTTTTTAAAATTGATCAGTATTTACAGTTACATAGTGAGAATTACCTGCATGGTCAACTTAATCAAAACTTCATGGGGGTACCGAACTACGAAGTACTTCATGAAACTTTAAAGTCAGCACAGGCATCAATGCAGAAATTGTTAAAACCTTCTGATGCTTTGAATTTCAATGAAAAGAGTACTTGGTCTACCCGACATTTGTCTAAAAATGCAAAAGATAGAATTAATTTATCGAAACGCTATTACCGAGCTTTGGATGAGGCTAGTTCTAAAAGTCTAAATTATCTTGAAATATTTATTGAGACACTTTTAGATTCATCTTTTTATGCTTTTGACCTTAGACAGGATCAATCTGATATTTCTGAGCTTACAGTTCCAGTACTAGAAAAAGCGTTGACACGAATAGGTCGTCAATTTATTTCCCTTTCAGAACACTATGTACATATTAAAGATAGTCTTCTATATCATCAGTTGTTCAGTGAAAAAATAAATTTTCAACTGATTCTTAATTTTAAACAATCAGTTGCTGCTAAAAGCATCAAATTAAAACATTTGGTAGATATAGATAATCATATTGCAAAATTAAGAGACTTTCTAAATCTGCCTCTTACGCAATTAGCGGGACAGTCAATTGCGACACATCGCCTAAATCAATATAAGCTTTATCAAGACCGTATTGATACAACGAATCAATATCTCAAACCGTTACTAAAGAACGATGTTAAAGCCTTTTATGTAAAGTTCCAACTTGTTTTCAAGTATAAAAAAACGCAACAAAGTGAGTTCTCGGAATTATTTACTAAATTTCTACATCAAGCCAAAAGAGCTCGACCTTTATATTGGATGAGTGGATATTGGGGCTTTTGGCGAGAAAATCAGGATACCACACCTTATGCCGAAATTATTTTTTTCTTGGATAACAACGCTTTTAATGTGAGGGATGATCAAATACTTAAATGGCTTAAGGCAGAATGGGAAAGCTGTTTAGATAAGCATTGTAAACCCACAATGTTGATGTTGGTTCCTGAAAAGATCAGTAGGACGAAATTAGAGATTACTCATGTATTTTCAGAGAGATGGCGATCATGGTCAGCCTCAATAGAAATTGCACCAAACTGGTCTGCACTTATCGAATCTGTAAATAAAGAACGGCAGAAAAAGTTACTGACAGAAAGTGTCCCTGAGTTTATTGTCGATTGTACATTTCAGGAAAAGCCTAATAACAATATACCTAAGGTGTTAATTAAGGGAAATAAGCCTAGAAAAAAGCAGAAAGTAAGTAAAAAAGATTCATCAGGTACAGATGAACCTCAAGATACGTAACTTTAGCTTACAGGGTAATTTCTTGTTTTGCCGTTGCAGTGGTGAATTTGGTGATGGGGCTGCCGCCACTTCATCGAAGGTCTATGTGCTCAGGTGAGCAGGTTATTAATATTATGAATATATAACTAATCTTATATTCATTTATATTTCTATATACATATCTTGATATATATCTAAGATTATTGATATTAATCAATAGACTAAGATCATATCTCTACTATGATCTTTACTCATATCCATCCCACAATAAGTAAATTATCACATGAGTCTGTTTAGTATGATTCAATCATCCTAGAGAACTTTCATGTTAGATTTCAATACAGTACCGATTAATTCATCTTACGTCTTAACAGCCATTGATCACGTAATGCATCAGGTCTATAACGACCAGATCAGCAATGAACAATTAAAGTATGCCTTGGTTGATTTAGTACCTGCATTTAAAGTGTTCTATCGGAATGACTTACGCTATGTACCAAGTATTCAAGGCTTTGTGAATGTCATTGCTGCAATAGATGAAATGCTTTCGTTCCAACCCTATGACCAGATGATTCATTTCAGTGATGAAGAAATGTCATACCTCAGAATCATATTTCGTGAGAGTCTGCATGGTATGCAGGAATACATTGGTCAGCATCAGAATCAAGAGGAAAGAAATCGGAAACGTTTACAGCAGTATTTAACGGATTTAACCCAGCACTATTCCAAGTTATTGTTTGTACGTGTTGATTTGGGTTATTTAAAAGAAGAACAGTATCAAGTGGATGTCGGTGTCTTTCAACAGCACATGGATACCTTTAGAAGCCGTTTAGCCAATCAGGACGGTTGTTTTAGTGACCTACAGGGTTATGCATGGGCACTGGAAGAGGGTGCTACCAAGGGTCTGCATGCACATGTATTACTGATCTATGACGGGCATAAACACCAGCAGGGTTATGGTTTAGCCAAGTTGGTTGGTGAGGCTTGGTTGGAAATCACAGGTCGTAGTGGTATGTACTTTAATTGTCATGATACTGACTACATCAGGAAGTTTGAGCGAGAGGGTACATTGGGCATTGGTATGATTCATCGTGACAATCCTCAGCAGGTGATGAATGCCATTAACGCAGCCATGTACTTGGTCAATCCTGAAAAAGAGTTTCAGTACCTACGATCCAAGATATGGAGAATGCGAACTTTTGGTATTGCCCAGTTTGACAAGGCAAATAGGCGCATTCAGCCTTTATCGTCATGTATTCCGTATTTGTTGATGTCTAACGGAGATTAACTTTCTTTAGGGAACTACTCATTTAGTGGTTCGTATTTGTAGGAATAAGCTGTGCTCCAGCTAACCTCGCCTTACCAATTATTTCAATAAGTTCTTTATAAGTGATTTCAAACGTATCTGAATGTTTAAAAACACAATCAGTATTTTCTACTTCTAATTGTGCTGAGGAGGAGGCAAACCGCTCAGGTAGAAGCATCTGTGTTAATTGCTCATTAGTCAATTTAAATAAATGCATGAGATGTAGCCATGATCTATATATTAGTCTGGTGAATAGTTAAATAGCAGCCTCTGATTCCACAGAGGCTGCTTTGATTAATTGCGTGAAAATTTAATGATTTTCGCAGATTTACTTAATGGTACTAAGCTTTCAGATTGATTCGATTTGACAGTTGTAGGCTTCATGTTGATTATTTGACCAAAATCATCATCTAGAAAGCCTTTAGGTAATCCTGCCAGCAGTTCCAAATGTTTTTTAAGACCAAATTTATCAATAATATTAGCTTTATCGAATCCTCCTTGTTCAAGCAGCATCTTGATCATATTTTTAAGTAGATTAGGTTCCTCAGGAATAGTTTCAGTATCATAAGGTTCTAACTTTGTATAACCACGATAACGGTAACTTCTCCAGAGCTTAGAGTACTGATCTTCAGAAATAATATTCAGATCCTTAGCTTTATATATCATTGCTGCTAAAGAGATGCCCCAACGCTTTTTAAGTAACATTAAGGATTCTAAAGAAATACGACTTCTCGTTTCCGCAATGAATGCTTTCGTTGGAAATAAAAAACAGTTGGCGAAATAATGGGCTTGTTTTTCAAGCTTATCAAACCAATTCTTTTTATCTTCCTCTGTTAGATACTTGTGCATTACGATATGCCCTAACTCATGTGCTAAATCAAATCTACTCCTGAAGTAGTTATGTTTATCAGCAGCAATAAAAATATAAGGCTTATCATTTATCCACGCAGATGTACCATCCATCTCTTCATAACCAATCTCAAATCTAGCAACTACAATACCTGCACGTTCTATACGTTTCATCAAATTTGGGATGGGGGAAGAGCCCAATCCCCAATGTGTGCGTAATTGTTCCGCTAATAACTGAATTTTCCCATCATCTAATGATAGAGATTCTTCTCTAGATAGAGGAGTAATTAAGTCAACTTTAGGAAATGAAATCCACTCATCTGCAATTGCATGTACTTCTGCTAAATTCATTAGCATTGCATTCGATCTAGAACAAGGGGCTTTAAGCACACGTTTTTTTGCACGATTTAGAAATAAGGGATTACCGTAATTAGGAACTTTACGAATAAACCAATGCAAAGGAATGCCTAAAGCCTCAGCTAGATTATTTAATACCTCTGGCTGAGGGCTATGAGTGCCATCTTCCCACTTTGTAACAGTAGATGGTGCTACATCAATCATTGTAGCCAAAGCAGTCTTACTTAAGTCATCGTACATTTGACGGGCAAGTTTCAACCTTTCTGGCTCGAACTTATCTATACCCAACATCGTCTGTACCTCCAATATTTACTCACCTGAAGCGCGAGAATCATCATCAGCTTGTTCAAGGCGCTTCTTGATCGCGAGTATAGGTTCTTCTGCGACATCAGTCATCGGTTCTAAGGCAGATTTTTTAAGTTCTGCTAAACTAAAATGTAGAATAGGTCTGTTTTCAATTGGATGTGGAATTATGAAATCTAGATCAAGTAATTCAAAATCTGAATTCCAATAACTGGTTACGCAAACAAATAATAAGTCGTCAAGCTCGATATCCTCATTGAGAATAGCCTTAACTAATAGATCACTTTGATGGCCTTTAACCAGACCAATGTTTGACCGAGCTTGTTCTATATAAAAATGAGCATTTCTAGTATTTTTTGAATCTCTTCTAGTTATAACGACGTGACAAGAATTAGTTGTCATCTGCACAAATTGATGGCCTTTAGGTTTTGTATCTTCAATCGAGGCTTTATGACCAGAATCTTTTGCTGTGGAGTTAAGAGCATCCATTATTAAACCTGGTTCATACTTTGGACTTTCTTGTTTTGCAAGTTCTGGAGAATCAAACATTTCTTGAATAAAGAAGTCTTTTTCTAACAGTTTATTTTTTACAGAAAATTCTAGATTGTCTAAAAAAATATTCCCGAATTCGTGTGCGATTCGACTTTGAATGTGTGGGCGAAGCTCGTTGATATCCATAAGTATAATACCTGAATGATTTTGTCAAAATGTACCATATTTTTTTCGTATGATGTATATAATTTAAGTTTTAATATTTAAAATTATTCTATATGGAGTACAAGGGTCAGTCTATAAACTGACCTGAGATAGGCTCAAGCAGCACTAAAAACCAACGGATACCAACGTAACGAGGCATATTTCTTGAACTCTTTTGCGACAGGAAAGTCAAAAATTACGCCATCTCCTGTATAGAGCAATGGTTCGCAAGGCGCAAACTTAAGTTTATTTTCTGCTATTAGGGTATTGATTGATTCAATAAATTCCATCGTTACATTCGGCCAGAACAATAAGTTAAAACTTTCTTGTCCAAAATGTTCATTTCCTTTTATTTCAGGAAATTGATTTTGTAACTCTACAAATGAAACATGACCGTTCATTTTTTTTACAAAGGCTAAAATTTGTTCTTTCATTTCTTCATTATTGAAATAGAGGGGGTATTTGAGTCTAAAAATTTATTTGGATTTGTGCAATATGGATTAGGAATTCTCTGAAGTGAATCTATGGTTATCAGGTCACAGAAAAGTGATGGTGTCAGTTATCATTTGTTATCTGTAATATCCACACCTGCTCAAGGTATGGATATTGACATGTCGGGATAAAGGCAAAATGCTTGTGATAAGGCTAGAAAATGAAACTTCCTTGATCAGAATAGCCTTGAGGCTGAATTACAGTTTGGGCAACTTGGGGCTGTATAACACGTTTGCAAGAAAAATCTTCACCTCCCTCCATAATCCAAGCACCAAGAGTGCGTTCCAACCAGCCATGTGCAAAAGCCATTCCATCCTGTATTCCACGGCATTCATCTGCATTAACTGTGTTATTTCTTGGGGCAAGAAGTATATGGAACGCTAATTCACCACCGCGGCAAGCCTTAACACTAGCTGTTGCAGGAATACTGTTATTAAATAAAAATAGATAGCGACAATGAGAGCTTTCTTTATTTGTCCACCAGTTGTCTTCTGCTGATAGCCCAAAGAGCTTTTGTTCTAGGCCAGCGTTGATTGCTGCTACCATGAGATTACGCCATGCTGTCCAACGGACACCCTGCATCTTCAGTAGAGGTGGGTTATGAAATGGAGTATAGGACTTATTGAATGTCGGTAAAATGATTCGATTATTTGGTATGGGATAACCAAAGTGTGCTAAACGCTCAAGAAGCTGAGCATTATCAGGTTTATTAACCTCTGTAGTATTATGTTCAACAAATTTTGCACGCAGTGCTGCAAATGTTTTGAATCCAAGTGCAGCTGCAACTCCCTCACTTAGATGCGACGAAGAAACATAGCCTAAATTTTGCTTAGCTATTTTTTTGAGATTACGGAATGCGGATTTAGAAATAAAAATAGTAGATTCAGACATGCCAATTACCTTTTACTTGGTCGATGTCTGTCGATTACACATCGACCACAATGGAATATAGGCAAGGTCGAATATATAAAGTAATAGAACGTCGTTTAACCCGACAGCAGGTTCAGCATGACGCGGCTTTGTTAGGTCATCTTAGCATAGCTTTTTCGGAGTAGCAAAAGGGTTTAAGAATGAGGAGGCAAAAGACTAATTGATCTTTTGTTATTTAGATTAATCATTTGGCTAATGAATTATTGTGAAAGTGTAAAGTAATGATGGGATTCATTACTTTACTGATTTTGTTCATTGCCCATTCATATTAAAAGTATATTCACCATTGGCGGTGGTTAAGGTGACTTCACGCACCTGTTGAGGATCACAACGCAGAAATACATGGCCTACGCTGCCATAACGCATGTTCCTGTAGCCCTCGCCACTGCCAACAGGGCAATTGCCACGATTCACTTTAACTCCTGTGATAGAGGTACTGGCATCATTGAGGGAAATGATTTCAAGCTTGTTCACAGCCATTGCCGCAAAGTGAGCGGTCGCTGTGCCAGGCACTTCCTGAGAGGACAAACGAACTTCAAAATTTTCATTGGCGGATGGCGTTTCCTCTTGTGCTGCTTGCTCCACCGCAGCCTGTTCGGTGTCCTGTAGTTCGCTGATAAATCCACGAATCTCTTCTAAGTCACCACCACCTGTTTTCAGCATTTGGTAATAGGCACGAGCCAATTTCTCCTGTACAGGGGGAATATCAGGATTGTCCTTATATTCTGCCAGTTCATCCATCAGTTGCTGGCGGTCTGGGTCGATGGTCTTGGTTTCACTAGCGGTCTGTGAGGTTTCAGTGGAGTCCTTGGCGTTTTGTGATGCAGTATTCTTGTTACAGCCGAATAATATGAATGAACTGCAAGCCAAGATCAGTAATGGGGTTTTCATGGTTTTTTCCTGTATGGGTGACCATCAATGGTTTAAATTATTCTTCCATTGGCCTGTGTGATAATTGTCCCTGTACTGTAGATAAGGTGACATTATTGATCTGAGTGGCAGTACAGTTTTCGATGGCAAGATCGAATACCATGCCGTAATGTACCCGTTGCGGAAACTTGACGGTGTAGGGTTCTACACCTGCAATCTTGCAATCGCCCTGATTAATTTTGACAGCATCAATCACATCATTATTTGTTTCTGCAACAATGCGCAGATGCGTTCCAGCCAGTCCTGTACTTGCGATAATCTTGTATATCGGAACAAATCCCTCGGGTCTGAACTGAACCTCTACCGTTTCCCCAGGCAACAGCCGTCTTTTGAGTTGGGGCGATGGAATGGCAATATTGTCTGATCCCGTATAAATACTGTCTGGATCATATTGGTCATGGGCAATTGCGGCAGCCTCAGCCTTTTGTTCTGTGGCTGCATCCAAAGGCCAGTCAGCTTTTTCTGAGGTGTCGCCTTGTGGTTTGAGGTCAGCCAAATCCATGTTGGCAACATCGGTTGCGGGTTCTGTGGATTCCCCGACAGGTTTCTTATTGCAGGCGGTGAGGCTGGATAAAATCACAGCCGTAAGTATGAATCTTTTCATGGCGGGAAGTTCCTTTTAAATCGATGATGGATGTGTGGGGCAATGTACCTGTCACTGAGGATCAAACTGGGTACGCTGTACATATTTCAGAACGGTTAAACCCTTGACGTACATCCACCTGTCATTAAAGTTCTCCGCATTGTAGTCAAACAGATGGTAGGCAAACTCATCGATGTCCCTGAGCTTCTGTTCATTCAGGCCTTTGTCACCCTCCCTGAGAATTGCATTCAGGTCAGCACTGTAAATGTAGTAGCGCAGGGGATCATCCTTGGGAATCACTTGCCACTGTTTGCTAATTGCCACAAAGGCATTACAGTTCTGGTTGCCATCACAGCGCCTGATTGCAGGTGCGGATGCGGGATCATTGATGAGTGCCATGACTTGATTCATGTCGGCATGACTTAAACTGGCAAATGACATGCAGCCTGCCACCGCAGTGCATTGAAGCAATGTCTTAATAAAGTTATTCATTTTTTATTCCTGATTTTTATTATTTCTGACCACGGTCAATGTAGTGCAGAACCGCCAGACCTTTCACAAAGATCAGCAGGTCAGCATCATTACGGGCTTTTTCCTTAAAGGTAAATGCACCCGCTTCGAGGATTTGGTAGGCACGATCTTGCTGTGGCGGAGCAAAGTCACGGTTTAAACCATCGCCATCATTGTCCTCAATAAAGCTTCTGAGGTTATAACCATCCAGTTTGTAGTTCTTGGGAATCACTTGCCATTCTTTAGACAGGGCAAAAAAAGCGTTGCAGTTGACGTTGCCTTTACAACGGGTCACTTTAGGCGCACTGGCGGGATTGTTATAAAACTGGGTCATGCTTTTTGCATCGGCATGGCTGAGGCTGGTCATGGACATGCAGGCAGCAACAGCACTGCATTGTAGAAATGCTTTGATTCGATTGTTCATGAAATTGTGATCCTGAATTATTGTTTTTTATTACTTTTTTAGAAGGCACAGAACAAACTGATTTGCAGAATTTAGGCACAGCAACGCAGCAATGACTGAACATCATTGAAAGGGTAATGCAAACCTGATTCACATCAAAAAAGTTGTGCTGATATCGATTTAGTCTGTCAGATGAGTAACGTTATAAGGCAACGTGCCATGACAGATAGGCAAGGGTGGGGCGTGATTGGAAATAAAGAAAACAGTCATGATTGACTCCTGTATGTATATGGAGTTCTACCGCATCACTGTCAAATAATGGTGGCAGAACGAAAAGGGGTTGACAGACTGGACATACAGAACCAGCACGCGCGAACGCGTCCCCCTCCCGTTCTACCGCAAAGGGGGACGAGAAGGTTTTTACGCATACGAAGAATACTCAGATGAATAAACCCTGATGCGCTGTATGAAGCGGTCTGTCAAAACCGACTGACGATGTAGGTCAGCAAGCCCATCATAATCATAACGATTTCATAGGTCAATTCGATTTGTCCCGATGTTTTGTACAACTCAGTAAAAAATGAACAGGCATACGATTCCAAATTATTTCAAATACATATTACTGAAATGAAGCAACGCCAAGCACTGAACTTAGGGGCATTGCTACAGCGTTTTAAACACTCATTTCTTAACTATTGGAGAAACTCCATGTCGTATTTGGATACAGAAGAAGAATCGTATAGCCCTCGCTTTCGAGAACCCCAACCCCTGCAACTCAGCCTTGCCAGCGCACCGACGACATTGGCAATGCTGGGCATGAACCTCGCCAAGTCGATGGGCTTCTCACCGATGCTTGGTGGCGTGGCAGGTGCAGCACTGGGTGGCGTGATTCTGGTATTGGCCGATCAAACCCGCTCCAGCATCAGCACGCATAAATACTGAACAAGACACAATTTACAGCAAAATTAAAGGACAGATCTTATGGCACATTTAGTTGAAACAATGGCATTCGTTGGACAAACCCCTTGGCATGGGCTCGGCAACCAGCTCACACCTAATCAACCACTGGAAGTCTGGGCAGAGCAGGCAGGCATGGATTGGCGGATTGAATCCTCCGATGTCAGCTACATGGCACAAAACCATCGAGGACAAAACATCATTATGCCCTTTGAAGAACAACGGGTACTTTACCGCTCAGACACCCATGCACCGTTATCGGTAGTGAGCCAGCGCTTTCAGGAAGTCCAGCCAATGGAAATCCTGCATTTCTATAAAGACTTGACTGAGCAATCAGGCTTTGAACTGGAAACAGCAGGGGTACTGAAAGGCGGTAAGAAATTCTGGGCACTGGCACGGACAGGGCAAAGCGCAGCCTTAAAAGGAAAAGATGTCAGTAATGGCTATATTCTTTTAGCAACCGCCTGTGATGGCACACTCGCCACCACGGCACAATTTACCTCAATCCGTGTGGTGTGTAACAACACTTTGGCAATCGCACTACGTGGTCAACAAGGTAATTTAGGTGTAGTCAAAGTGCCACACAGTACCCGATTTGATGCTGAACGGGTCAAACAGCAACTCGGAATTTCAGTTCGTGCATGGGATGAACATATGTATGAAATGAAGCAGCTTAGTCAGCGCAAGGTGACGCAGCAGGAAGCGGCAGCTTACTTTGATGCGGTATTTAACAATACCAATCTCAGTATGGCGGAACAGGATGAAAGCATTATTCAGTATTACCGCAATGCAGCGATGCCAAATCAAACAAGCCCATCCAAAGCAGATAATAAAACTGAACCGAATGGACGAGCAATGTCAAAAGTCATGACCATGTTTAACGGACATGGACGTGGGGCAGAACTGAGTTCCGCTAAAGATACGGCGTATGGTTTGCTATGCAGCATCACCGAGTTTTGTGACCATGAACGTCGAGCCATGAGTATCGACCATCGACTAGATTCAGCTTGGTTTGGTGCAGGTGCAGCCATTAAACAACGAGGTTTGGAACAGGCATTAAGAATGGTGACTTAATAAATCTAGTTATTGTTCAGTTTTATTTAAGTTAAACCGATTAATTTAAACATCAGGTAAAACTTAAACCGCAGAACCTTTTCGCCACGTCTCCCCCGACGTGGCTTTTTTTATGCCCGAAATTCAGCTTTTACACTTTTATCGATACAGGAATATTTTTAATGAATAGTCATACTCAAATTCAAAACACCTTAAACAATCCACCGTTACAGCCGTATTCACCCAACCTGAATCCAACCACTCAAAACTCATCGACTCAACAGGTTGAAGTCGGAACTCGAACCAAACGAGACCGACCGAATACGCAGCCACGAAAAACCAAAACACGTGTAGCAAAACGACTTGCCAACACCAAACAGATGAATTACCAACAATGGCTGGAAGTCAGAAAACTGGGCATTGGCAGTAGTGATGCCGCCACCGCCTGTGGACTGAATCCGTATATGTCGATGCTGGAACTGTGGATGATCAAGACAGGGCGGATGCAACAAAATATCGAGGATGAAAGCGCAGGCTATGCACCGTTGTACTGGGGCAAGCAGCTAGAACCGTTGGTGGCTGAATACTACAGCATGCACACCAATCATAAAGTCCGTCGAGTCAATGCAGTGCTGCAACACCCCGATGAAGACAAACACTTTATGTTGGCAAATCTGGATTATGCCGTAGTCGGTAATGATGAAGTGCAGATTCTGGAATGTAAAACGGTGGGGGAATATGGCTCAAAACTATGGCGAGATGGCGTGCCTTTATATGTGCTGTGTCAGGTGCAGCATCAATTGGCAGTAACAGGAAAGCAGGCAGCACATATTTGTGCCTTGATCTGTGGGCATGAAACCAAGATATTTAAGGTCACACGTAATGAAACAGTGATCAAATATCTCATCAATGCGGAACGCTATTTCTGGGAATGTGTGGAAAAAGATGTGCCGCCTGATGTGGATGCCTCTGAATCGGCAGCCAAAGCTTTACAACTGTTATATCCAGCCCATGTTCCACTCAGTACGACAGATTTATCTGAAGATGTGGCAGCCAATCAAGACTTTGAGCAATTGTTAAAACAACGTCATTTGATTGAACAGCACCAAGCCAGCTTTGACCAGCTTAAGCATCAAATCCAAGCCAAGATGCAGGATGCAGAACGAGCGACTTTTAAAACAGGGTCTGTTACTTGGAAGAAATCCAAGGATTCAGTCGGTCTGGACAGTAAAGCCTTGTTGCAACAGCATCCTGAGTTCCTGCAACAGTTTCCACAAAACAAACAGGGCACACGGCGTTTTCAGATTTATGCAGATGATGATCAGTCTAAATAAATTAGCCTAAGCCGAATCTCCAAACATTCCCACAAAAATCCATCCAACCCATTAAATCCCCAATTCATCAAAAAAGCGCAAAACAGCCCCCGCTCCCCATAAGCACGTTGAGGAAACGTACCTATAGAGAGCAAATGGACTGCCTTGCGAGATTTATATGCATTTCAAAAAATGACTGCTTCTTACTCATATCAAAGGGGCATCAGTCAAAAATTACCGAAGAGGAATCCAACATGATTAAAGGTTTAGCAATCACACCACCCGTTTTAGGTCGTATCAGCATCGGCAAGATCGTGGAAAAGAACGGCAAACGCCTCCCTGAAAAGGATGACCAGTTCACCATTACCAGTCAAATCCAGAACAAGGATGGCTGGGTGAAGCATCCACTTGATGAACAACTCCGTGCCAAAGCACCGAACCAAAACCAAAAGCTCAGAAGCATTCCAGTCCGTATGATCTTCAACGATCCTGAACTGAATTTACGTGCAGAGTACAGCCTATTTGACCGACAAACAGGGCGTTTAATCTGTTCAGGTAATGGAGAAACCTGCCAGCGACTCGGTCAAAACGGCATTGAACAACACCCATGCCCATCACCTGATCTCTGTTCATTGGCGCAAGGTGGACTGTGCAAACCCTATGGACGATTGTATGTGAATTTAGATGAATCGGATGAGTTTGGCACATTCATCTTTAGAACCACGGGCTTTAATAGCATCCGCACTTTGGCGGCAAGGTTGCGTTACTACCATGCAGCATCGGGTGACCTGCTTTCGTGCCTGCCTTTGCAACTCACTCTGAGAGGCAAAAGCACAACTCAAAGTTATCGTACCCCGATCTATTACGTGGATTTAACCTTACGTGACGGCACAAACTTGAAAGATGCGATTAGTTCAGCCAAGCAGATGGATGAACAGAGCAAAGCAGCAGGGTTTTATCAGGAGGCGTTGGATCATGTGGCACGGCAGGGTTATGGCAATGCCAGTTTTGAGGTGGGAGGTGAAGAGGGCTTAGATACTGTTGAGGAGTTTTACACGGATGAATCTAAATCAGAACAGCATCAGCAGACCGATGATTTAAGTCATGTTCAGGATATTCAGAAAGGGTTGCAGCAGAGTGTGCAGGCTTTGAATTGATTAGGAGAAAACATCATGGATGTACTTATGGCTCAATCTTTTCAGATGAATCAAATTATTACTATTAAAGATGTAATGAAGTTCACCAGCATTAGTCGGTCAAAAATCTACGAACTCATAAATAAGGAGTCAAAATATTATGATTCTACATTTCCTCAGCCAATTCGTTTAAGCGAATCTCTTATTGGTTGGTCAGCTTGGGAAATCCATCAATGGATAGAAACTAAGTTAGAGAGCCGAGAAGAATAATAGTGGGGGCTTTTGCTCCCTTTTATGGATAACTTATTTGTCATTATTTGAGTTTGGTGGGTTGTTTATCAACCAATGCAAGGTTGTAGCAACTGAATTATAAATATTGAAAATAAATGAACTAAGTTCACAAAATAAAAAAGTAGTCCCTGTTATTAAGAGTGTAAGAATTAAGTAGTTAGTGTATTTATAAATTCCTCTTAAAGTATCAATTTTAAAAATAGATTTTCCCAAGTCTAGATTCAAATCTTTAAAAAAAAATATAAGAAACAACAGGAAACTAAAGACAATAAAGTAAATAAAAACTCTAATAAATGTGAAATGGACTTTCTTAAAAAAAATTAGCTTGGTTTTTTCATCAGTGTATTTAATCATTTTTTTTTGCAAATCTAACGGCGAAATTGTACAAAAAATCGTGTATCCAGCCACTAAAAAACCTAAGGTAGCAAATATTGGAGAGAATAGAAATGAAGACAATTCATTAATTTTACTGTAGCTGGTTTCTATACTTACATTACCAATATGCAAGATGAACAAAAAAATAGCCCCGACCACTACTGGAAAATATGTATTAAAATTTGATATTGGAATCGTTTTAGATTTTCTATAAATCTCCCTAAGATTTTTTTCTTGTAATAGCTCACTCATTCTTCAGTCTCATTTAGGTCAAGAACTTTACTTGTATCTATTGAGTCAAGTATTTTTTGTGTTTCGCTATCAGTTTCCTTGACTTTGATTTCTTCTGATAGGATAAGACTTTTGAATTCTGAAAACATATGTAGAACTGTAGTAAAAATATTATTCTGAACAACATCAATAGTCGTTTGAATTTTCACATCTTCATTATCAATTTTTAATCGTTTGCCAGACTTATCTGTACCAAGAAGTATTATGTTTTGGTTTCCTTGAATAGTCGCTTTATTTGCTTCTTTAGCGATAACTTTTTGGTTTAAACCTTCGTTATTGGTAATTTCAAATTTTCCTTGACCTCCAGCTTCATCTGAAGTTTCTTGCATTTGACGAAACATATCCTCTCCATCAATTTCAGAATTGCGATCATTGAGAATAAATGTCACTTTCTTTAACTTATTGAATAAGTAAATATTTTCACTTAAAGTTTTTTGATTGGTAAGTGGAGTAAGTGTTAGCTCAACAAGTGGGAATTTTTTTAAAAAGGGATTTCTTTCTTCTTTCGGTAAACTATCTTTATAATTAATTTGTTCATTTCTTAAAAAATATGACAATGTGCTTCTAAAATTTTCTGGAGTTGGAGCATATTTAGTTTCAGCAGCATAAAGTAATCTATGGTTATTCAAAATTAAAGCAAAAATTGCAGAAGGTGCAGAATCAAGTTTTTTCTTATCTTTTACTAGTTTCCCTGTTGAATCGCGATACTGTTCACGTTCAAGTTTAGTTTGTTTTACAAATCGTCCTACTAAAGCTAGAGTATCTTTTTTACCTAGAATATCTTCACCTAGATTGACCAATGATACTTCATCAAAATAGAAATTACTTTTGCCAGCTTTTCGATTTTTATTTTTGAAAAATGAAGGTTCGACAACTTCTTTGTACAAGTCTAGTAGATTGTGATCCCCAAATTTACATACTAAATTTGCTATTTCTAAGTTCTTTTCTAAAGTTGCCATAAGTTAAAATTGTTGGATTAAATATATGAAAAAACTATATTAAATTAATAAGAATATGAAATGTTAAAAGTCAATATTTTAATTTGTAAACAACTTTTACAGTAAATCTCAAGATAGAACATAAGGAATTTGCAATCGTGATTGAGAATGCCCCCAAAATCTACGAGAATACAGTCATCATAAGCCTTCGTTACATAAAGGCTTTAACTTTTTTAAGAACTGTAGACAACCTATGAACAAGCAACAACTCGCTTCCAAAATTTGGGATTCCGCAAACAAAATGCGCTCGAAAATTGAGGCAAATGAATATAAAGACTATATCTTAGGGTTCATGTTCTACAAATTTCTATCAGACAAAGAGCAAGCTTTTTTAGAAACTAACGACTTTAGTCAGGCTGATATTGAAGCACTCACAGAAGAAGATCCTGAAACTGTTGATTTTATTAAAGATGGTATTGGTTACTTTATTGCCTATGACAATCTGTTTTCGACATGGTTGAAAAAAGGCAATGACTTCAACGTTGCCAATGTCCGTGATGCACTTTCTGCTTTTTCACGTTTAATTAGCCCATCACATAAAAAAGTATTCGATGGCATTTTTAAAACACTAGAAACAGGTTTGAGTAAACTTGGTGACAACTCAAACAGTCAAACCAAAGCCATCAGTGATTTATTGCAACTGATCAAAGTTATTCCGATGAATAGCAAGCAAGACTATGATGTACTTGGTTTTATTTATGAATATTTAATTGGTTCATTTGCTGCGAATGCAGGTAAGAAAGCAGGGGAATTTTATACTCCGCATGAAGTTTCTGTGTTGATGTCTGAAATCATTGCACATCATTTAAAAGACCAAGACGAAATTAAAATTTACGATCCAACAAGTGGATCGGGATCATTGTTGATTAACATTGGTAGTTCCGTTGCCAAGCACGTTAATGATGAAAATAAAATCAAATACTACGCTCAAGAGTTAAAGGAAAATACTTATAACTTAACCCGTATGAATTTGGTGATGCGTGGCATTCTACCTGCCAATATTGTGGCTCGAAATGCCGATACGCTTGAGGATGACTGGCCGTATTTTGATGACAATGATCCGATCAATACCTATGAGCCGTTGTATGTAGATGCTGTGGTATCGAATCCACCATATTCACAGGCATGGGATTCATCAAATAAAGAATCTGATCCACGTTATGCTCGTTTTGGACTAGCGCCAAAAACCAAAGCAGACTATGCGTTTCTACTACATGATCTATATCATTTAAAACCTGATGGCATCATGGCAATTGTTCTGCCACACGGCGTATTGTTCCGTGGTGGTGAAGAAGAGCGTATCCGTAAAAACTTGCTTGAAAATAAACATATTGATGCAATCATTGGGCTACCTGCCAATATTTTCTTTGGTACAGGTATTCCAACTGTCATCATTATTTTAAAACAGCGTCGCCAAAGCAGTGATGTATTAATCGTTGATGCATCGAAAGACTTTATTAAAGTTGGGAAGAATAATCATCTTCAAGCATCAAATATTAAGAAAGTTGTTGATGTAGTTGTACAGCGTAAAGATGTTGAGCAATTTTCTAAATTGGTCAGTTTGAAAGAAATCCGTGGGCAAGGTTATAACTTAAATATTCCTCGTTATGTAGACTCGTCTGCAACAGCAGAAACTTGGGATATTTATGCCACCATGTTTGGCGGTATTCCAAAAAAAGAAATTGATGCACATGCCGACTATTGGAGTGCATTCCCTCAGCTTCGTAAAGACTTATTTACGGACAGCGATACACCTTATGTCGATTTAGCCACGTCAGAAATCAGTCACGCTATTCATCAGCATGCCAATGTTCAAACATTTAAAACGCAATTTAATACTGCTTTTGCTAATTTCCATGATTATTTAAAAGCTGAACTCATTGGCAAGATGCAGACTTTGCATATTGCACAGCAGGAAAATGTTTTAAGTCAGGATATTTTCAAGCGTTTGGAAAATATTGCTTTAATTGATAAATATCAAGCCTATCAAGCCTTAGATGATCAATGGCAAAGCATCGCAGGGGACTTGGAGATTATTCAATCTGAAGGTTTAGCTGCTGCCAAGATTGTCAATCCGAATATCGTCATTAAAAAGAAAGATGGTAAGGAGCAGGAAGTTCAAGACGGTTGGATGGGTTATGTATTGCCATTTGATTTGGTACAACAGCATTTACTCATTGATGAACTTACTGTTTTGCAAAGCAAAGAACGAGCTTTAACTGAGGCAAGTGCTGAAATCGAAGCGATCATGGACTCGTTGTCTGAGGAAGAAAAAGACACTTTATTGAACGATGCCAATGATGCGTTTGTTACCGCAGAAATTACCAAAGCATTGAAGCAGGCATTTGAAGAGATTGAAACGCCTGAAATCCGTGCGATCCATGAATTGTTAGTATTGCTTGCAAATAAAGCCAAAAAGCCTGAGCAAGAACAGTTTATACAGGCACATCCTGAAGTACAGTGGGCTAAGATTGAAGCCAATAAAAACGGCACATTTGCTGTAGCCAAAGTCAAAGCCTATTTAAAAACGTTACAGGCGAATTTTACTTTTGCGGAAGACTCTCTGGAAGCGAAGTTGTTCGAAGTGGAAGATTTGCTTGCACAGGAAAAAGAGTTGAAAGCTGAGATTAAAGCCGATGCGAATGCTTTGCATCTGTTGACTAAAGTCACGATTGAAGCTTTGCAAGATGAGCAAGTTTTAGAATTGTTGGAAGCGAAGTGGGTGCAACCGATTGTGTCTACAATTTTGGCATTACCAAATGAAATGATTGAGCATTTGACTGATGTGGTGCAGGCTTTGGCAGATAAGTATGCAGTGACCTATACCGAAACCACGCAAAAGCTCACCGAAGCGGAAAATAGCCTTGCTAACTTGATTGATGACTTAACAGGTGATGACTTTGATATGCAAGGTTTGGCGCAGTTTCAAGCACTGTTAAAAGGGGCTTAATATGGAAAAGTTAAAATACCCTGAGGTGAGATTTAACGGACATAGTGAAAGTTGGAGTCAGCAACCATTAAATAATATTTTTGGCAAAATTCGAAATGCCTTTGTTGGTACAGCGACTCCTTTTTATGTTAAAAAAGGAAATTTCTACTTAGAGTCTAATAATGTAAAAAATGGAAAAATTAATAAAAACACACAAATTTTTATTGATGATTATTTTTATTTTAAACAAAGAGATAAATGGCTTAAAACTAATGATATTGTGATGGTTCAGTCAGGTCATGTGGGGCACTCCGCTGTAATTTCGGAAGAATTAAACAATTCAGCTGCCCATGCTTTGATTATGTTTTCAGATTATAAGGTGCAAACTGATCCTCACTTTTTAAATTATCAATGGCAAACGAACAGTACAAAAAATGCTATAGAAAAAATTGCTACTGGTAATACGATTAGACATATTCTTTCATCGGATATGAAAGAATTCCTATCTTTCTTTTCTAGTTATGATGAACAAACCCAAATCGGTAACTTTTTCCAAAATCTTGATCAATCCATTGCTTTACATGAAAAAAAACTAGCTCAAACGCAAAATCTAAAAAAAGCCATGCTGGAAAAAATGTTTCCAAAAGCAGGAAGCAAACAGCCTGAAATTCGTTTAAAAGGGTTTAGTGGGGATTGGGAAAAGAAACTTTTAGATAATGAAGTAGAATTCTTTAGTGGATTAACTTATTCACCTGATGATCTTACCAACAAGAATGGAACATTGGTTTTACGATCCTCAAATGTTCAAGATAATCAAATTTTCATGGATGATAATGTATATGTCGTACATGATGCTGTGAATGTCTGTAATGTAGAAGTTGGTGATATTATTGTTGTGGTACGAAATGGATCGAGAAGTTTAATTGGAAAACATGCTGTCATAAATAAGCAAATGAAAAATACAGTCATTGGTGCATTTATGACTGGAGTAAAGGCTAAAAATCCATATTTTATTAATGCTTTATTTGATACATGTTTATTTGATTTAGCTGTTAGTCGAAATTTAGGGGCTACAATTAATCAGATTACTACAGGAATGTTTAAGCAAATGGAGTTTAAGTTTCCTGATAAAACTGAGCAGATTGCAATAGGTCAATTCTTTAAACAACTTGATGAAACCCTCGTATTACAACAGCAACAGCTTCAAACCCTAAAAAATCTAAAACAAGCATTTTTAGAAAAGATGTTTGTTTAATTAATCCCCCTAACCCCCTTTAACAAAGGGGGGACTCCTACTTGATGTAAGGAGATAGAATTTAAAATTGACTTGATAAAAAGCAAATAGACCATGACATTTAAAACAGAAACAGCATTTGAACAGGCCTTTATCGAAACTCTATTTAACAAGGGTTGGGAAAGTACTGTTCTAAAAAATCCAACGGAACAAGATTTAATTAAAAATTGGGCAAAAATTCTATTTGAAAATAATAGTGGTATAGATCGGTTGAATGGTCAGCCACTTACTGACTCTGAAATGGCACAAATATTAGAACAAATTAAAAACTTGCGTACACCGTTGGCACTCAATGGCTTTATTAACGGTAAAACAGTTTCTATCAAACGAGACAATCCAAATGATGTAGCACACTTAGGTAAAGAAATTAGCCTCAGTATCTATGACCGACAGCAAATTGCGGCTGGAGAAAGCCGTTATCAAATTGTACAACAACCCAAATTCCCAACGTCTTCACCGATTTTAAATGACCGACGTGGCGACATCATGCTGTTGATTAATGGTATGCCACTGTTTCATATCGAATTGAAACGCTCAGGCATCCCTGTTAGTCAAGCAGCGCATCAAATCGAAAACTATGCCCGTTCAGGCATCTTTTCAGGACTATTTTCATTGGTACAAATCTTTGTAGCGATGAACCCCGAAGAAACCAAATACTTTGCAAATCCAGGCCCAGATGGATCATTTAACTCAGACTACTATTTTAACTGGGCAGACTTTAATAACGAACCAATCAATTATTGGAAAGACATTGCAGGAACATTGCTGTCGATTCCTATGGCACATCAGCTCATAGGTTTTTACACCGTAGCGGATAAAACCGATGGCGTGTTAAAGGTCATGCGTAGTTATCAGTACTTTGCCGTCCGTGCGATTTCCGACCGTGTGGCACGGATCGAGTGGGATGGAAGAGACCGTTTAGGTGGTTATATCTGGCACACGACTGGCTCAGGTAAAACCATGACCAGTTTCAAATCGGCTTATCTGATTGCAACCTCGAAAGATGCAGATAAAGTGATTTTCTTGATGGATCGTATTGAACTCGGTACGCAGTCTTTAGAACAATACAACAACTTTGCGGATACAGATGACTTTGTACAATCCACTGAAAATACCCATGCGCTGATTAGCAAGCTCAAAAGTACAAATCCGAATGAAGTCCTGATTGTTAGCTCAATTCAAAAAATGAGTAATATCAAACAAGAAGAAGGTGGACTCAAAGCTCATGATATTGAGCAGATGCAGAAAAAGCGCATTGTCATTATTGTAGATGAAGCACACCGTTCGACCTTTGGCGATATGCTCATTACCATTAAAGAAACCTTTCCTCAGGCAGTCTTTTTTGGATTTACAGGGACACCGATTCAAGACGAAAACGAAAAGAATATGAATACCACAGCGACAGTATTCGGGAATGAGTTGCATCGTTACAGTATTGCAGATGGTATTCGAGATAAAAATGTACTGGGTTTTGATCCTTACCTGATTTCAACCTATAAAGATTCAAAACTACGAGAAGTGGTGGCTTTGGATGAAGCCAAAGCCAATACGATTAAAGAAGCTTTGGCTGATCCTAAAAAGAAAGAAATTTATTTACGTTTTATGGATAAAAGTCAGGTTGCTATGGCAGGTCATTGGGACAAAGCCAATAACTATATCAAAGGGATTGAGGATTACTTACTGACTGAACAGTATCGTCGTCCAGCGCACCAGAAGAAAGTGGTTGAGGATATTTTAGAGAACTGGATTCAATATAGCCAAAATAATAAATTTCATGGCATGTTTGCGACAAGTAGTATTGCTGAAGCAATTGAATATTATCGCTTATTTAAAAAGCTTAAGCCTGAGCTAAAAATTACGGCACTGTTTGATCCAAATATTGATAATAATGAAAATGCTAAATTCAAAGAAGATGGTTTAGTTGAGATCATTAGCGACTATAACAATCGTTATGGCATGGAGTTCAGTTTAGCCACCCACGCCAAAATGAAGCGTGATATTGCTGACCGTTTAGCCCACAAAGAATTGTATAAGCGTGTAGAACATACCCCTGAAAAACAGCTTGATCTATTGATTGTTGTTGATCAGATGCTGACAGGTTTTGACTCTAAATGGGTCAATACCTTGTATTTGGATAAAATACTTGAGTATGCAAACTTGATTCAAGCATTTTCACGTACCAACCGCTTATTTGGTAAAGATAAACCGTTCGGTATCATTCGATATTACCGACGTCCGCATACGATGAAACGTAATATTGATGCAGCAGTAAAGTTGTATTCAGGCGATAAACCTTTGGCTTTATTTGTAGATAAA
This sequence comes from Acinetobacter sp. WCHA29, assembly GCF_002165335.1. Lineage (NCBI taxonomy): Bacteria > Pseudomonadati > Pseudomonadota > Gammaproteobacteria > Moraxellales > Moraxellaceae > Acinetobacter > Acinetobacter sp. WCHA29. The sequence continues at coordinate 35,372 of NZ_NHRQ01000001.1, read as the reverse complement.
CTGCAAGACAACCTAAATAAATTAAACGCTATTTTTATTGATATAGAGCAACTATTTAAAAGTGCGGGCATCGAAAACTTTGAAAAGTTACCTGAAGACAAAGAGGCTTGTGGTCAGTTTGCAAAGTTATTTAAACAATTCAATGAGCACCTAGAAGCTGCAAAAATTCAGGGCTTTAATTGGAACATACTGACGTATCACTTTAACGACAATAATGCGAGTAAACTACCATTTCAAGTTGCAATAGATGAACAAACATATCTCATTCTTGCTTTACGTTATAAGGAATTATTTTCTGAGGGTGGAAGTGGTGGCGGTGGGGGCAGTGTTCCATTTGAGATAGACGGTTATTTGACTGAAATTGATACCGATAAAATTGATTCAGATTACATGAACAGTCGCTTTACCAAATACTTAAAAGCATTACATGACAGTGAAAAAACAATTTCGGTTGAAGAAGCATTAAATGAACTGCATAAAAGTTTTGCAGCTTTGACGCATGATGAGCAAAGAATTGCCAATATCTTTTTGCATGATGTTCAACGTGGTGATGTGAAATTGCAAGAAGCTAAGTCATTTAGGGACTATATTACAGAGTATCAATTTAAAGCCAAGGAAGATGAAATACATGCTATCTCGACTTCTTTTGGTTTAGATGAGTCCAAACTAAGACATTTGATCAGCGCACATGTCAATGAAAATAATATCAATGAATTTGCACGCTTTGATGCATTATTGAATACTGTAGATAAGACAAAAGCAAAGCAATATTTCGAGCAGGAGGATGGGAAGTCAATACCACCTTTCAAAGTCAATGTGAAAGTTGCTGCCTTTTTAAAAGAGTTTGTTTTGAAGAATTCTCAGTCTAATTAAATAAGTTAAATCATAGAGGGAATATGAAATACCAACCGCCTTATACTATTACCTCAAAAATCATTCATCTGATAGCACAGATTAGTGAGAATATAGGGCGCTTGACTGTTTTAGAGGAAATCCAAGACAGCCTAAAACTTAGAAAAGCTAATCGTATCCGTAGCATTCAAGGCTCACTTGCGATTGAAGGGAATACTTTAAGTACAGAGCAGATCACGGCGATTCTTAATGGTAAGACTATAATAGCACCTCCGAAAGAAGTTCAGGAAGTGCGTAACGCTATCAAAGCCTATGAAGCCTTTCAGCAATGGCAACCAAGCCAAGAAAGAGACCTATTACAAGCGCATCAAATTTTAATGACAGGTTTGATTGATGAAGTCGGTCAGTATCGTCATGGTGGTGTAGGTGTGATGTCAGGTGATCGAGTGGTGCATATGGCTCCGCCTGCAAATCAAATTAATCGATTAATGGTTGATCTACTTGATTGGTTGAATGACAGTGATGTGCATCCACTCATTCAAAGTTCAGTATTCCACTATGAATTTGAATTTATTCATCCATTTGCGGACGGCAATGGTCGAATGGGAAGGCTATGGCAAACTTTGATATTAAGCAGATGGAATCCAATCTTTGCTAATATTCCTGTTGAGAGTTTGATCTATCAAAATCAAAAAGCTTATTACGAAGCATTGCAAGCAAGTACTGATCGTGTTGATTCAGCACCATTTATAGAATTTATTTTGCAGATGATTTTAGATGCAATCCTCAGTTCAACTGATACCGCTCAAGATAGCGATCATGTTACCGCTCAAGCTGGCGTACAAGTGAGCGATCAAGTTCAGCGTTTAATTTCGGCAATGAAGCAAGAAGACTATACTTTGGCTGAGTTGATGCAATTGGTCGGATTGACTCATCGAGCAACGTTCCAAAAGAATTACTTGAATCCTGCTATAGAAGCTGGCTTGATTGAACGTACTATTCCAGATAAACCGAAAAGTCCGAAACAAAAGTATCGTCTTAAACCATGATTTAGCTTGAAAAATATTTTATTACATCTTTGCTTAAATAGTTAGACATGAATGAGAATCAAAAAGCGTAAAGTAAGTTTTTAAATAAATAATTTATTGTTAATCAATAATTTATTTAATATTTTTCTTGATTGTGCTATTGGGGTTTGGTAAAAATAAAATCATTACCAAGTGTGAGATCGGTGTGATGAGTACTTTTGAAATGCAAGGTCTGACATGGAAGGCAAGATCGAAGTATCAACAAGATGCCATATTGATTGAAAATAAAGTTATTCAACATGATGGACTCATCACTAAACTATATAGCCATTCTGAAAAAGAACAGTGGTGTGTTGCTGTAGCGGATGGGATTAGCAATAGCCCAACAGCAGATAAAGCCTCATACACGGTCTTAAAGGCTTTAACTCAAAATAGAGAATTAGACCAATATCAAACATCCGTTATTCAGCAGTATCTTGTTGATCAGGTAGCACATCAAAAAAATAGTTTTGGCGCAAGTTCAACTCTCGCACTCATTGAAAATGATGGCGAACAAGGTTTTGTGACCATTCAACATCTTGGCGATAGTCGAGTTTATTTGTTTAGCCAACATGATCAAAAGTGGCACTGCCTGACCAGAGATCACAATTATCTTGAACAGTTAAGAGAAAGTGGCGAGCTAAGAGCAGGAGAAAACTACGCCAGTATTTATGGTGCATTATTACAATACTTTTGTGCTGATCCTTTGCATGAAGTGATGGATTTTACAAGAACAGAAGAATATTTGACTGAGAATGATGCCTTATTGGTTTGTACAGATGGTGTACATGATGTGATGGAGTGTGGGGAATGGCTTCCTTTAAAAGCAGATATGGAGCTTCGAACATGGTTACTCAATATGAAAGCGTCATTAGTTTCAAAGCAGGCATATGACAATGTCAGCATAGTCTTAGTACGAGCAAAAATTTAATTCATTGAGAATGAGGGAATTATGCAATCAGATGATCTTTTTGAATGTGCCAAATTATTCACAGAGGAAGTGGGTGCTGTTTCGGTATCGAGTTTACAGCGTAAGTTTTTAATTGGATATACTCAGGCAGAACAATTGCTTAATCAGTTGATTGAAAAAAGTATTTGTGAATCTACAAAAACTCTTGTTCTGGATTATGGGTATGGCTATAAATTGCTTCGAAGTATGAAATAACAATTTTAACAATTAAAAAATTAATTTCAGGATAATTTTTTATGGCTCAGCATCACGTTGATCAACTTCAAACAGGGATTTGGTCGGTACAAGAATTACTATTAAGTTTAGAACAACTGAGTATTCCTGATTACCAGCGTCCGTATAAATGGACTGAAAAAAATTTAAATGCTCTAGTCAATGATATACAGGAACATAAAGATAAATCTGCATATCGATTGGGTACTATCGTATTACATCGTAATCCAATGAGTGATAATTATAAAAATATAGATATTGTGGATGGGCAACAACGAACTATAACTTTAATGTTACTCGTTAGGGCAGCTATTCAGGAGCAAAAATTAGATTTAAAACGAGATGGTCTAAAAATAGATTTGTTTGAAATATCTAAAGCTATTAACGGTTTTATGCGCAGGCAGGAATTCAATAGTGATATTAGTCATTACAACATTTACCAAAATTTTAATGAAGCAAAACGGATTGTCTCGTTACAATTTTCGGAACAAGATATTGATTTTTTATTAAATAATTGTCAGGTTGCGGTTTTTATTTTAGATGATGTTTCAGAAGCATTTCAGTTTTTTGATTCGCAGAATGCACGTGGTCGTGATTTAGAACCGCATGATCTTTTAAAAGCCTATCATTTACGAGAATTTTCTGCACAGGAACAACAGGTAAAAGCCGAAACTGTTGCTCATTGGGAAAGTTTAGACTCGGAGCATTTGGCAAATTTATTTTCGAACTATTTATTCCGTATACGTCTTTGGTCAAGGGGGAAGTCTGCAAGATATTTCAATAAAGATCATGCGTATCTTTTTAAAGGTATTCATCTTGAACAAGCGTCGCAACATCCATATTTAGAACCATTACGCATAGCGCATTATTTTATCGATGACTATAACGCACAATATCAACGGCAAATAGATCGACAAAAAATGAGTTTCCCATTTCAGCTTGATCAAATAATCATTAACGGTCGTCGTTTTTTTGAAATGGTTGAATACTATGAAAAACAGATCAGTAATGTGGTTGATCACCAAGATCGGTCTGAGCAGAACTCTATATTTGGTACAACACTACAAGACAGAGCGAATAGAATTATCAAAAGATTGAATGAATTTCATCGTGCAAGCCATCGGTCAGGTGATCGTTATGTGCGAACTTTGTTTGATTGTGCATTGATTTTTTACATCGATAAATTTGCTACAGATCGGTTATCAGAGGCGATTGAAAAGATTTTTATTTGGGCATATCACTGTCGGATTAGGCAATATTCGGTGCAATTGGCAACCATAGATAACTATGTTCGAGAAAAGAATATATTCAGTTTACTAAAATATGCTCAATCACCCAATGAGCTACTTGGCTGGTCACTTCCTATTGTTGATAAACAGGAAGGCACTAACGTTGAGCCTTTAGTTAAATTATTTAAAGAATTAAATTATATCAAATAGGAACATCATCATGACAAATGAATTTATCCATGCACTTGATGTTAAAAGTCTATTAGAAAATAAACAGGCTTATATGATTCCGATGTATCAGCGGAATTATGCTTGGGGTGAGAAAGAAATTGATCAGTTAATTTTGGATATTCAAGATTATCAAAAAGAAAATAAAAAATATTATATTGGAACGCTGGTTGTTTTTGAGCATAGTAATGGCAAATATGAAATTATCGATGGTCAGCAACGATTTACCACTTTAACTTTGTTGGCAATTTGCTTGAAACGATTATCCAAAGAAGAAAAAATTGTTCTTGATATGTCTTGGTTTAATCAATTCAATCTTGATTTTGAAAGTCGTCCAAAGTCTTCTTTAACCTTTCAGGTCTTATTACGAGGTGATCAACTTCAACACTTGAGATCATCAACATATAACGCTGATATCATTCAAGGGTTTGAGTTAGTTCAACAAGCAATTCAAAAAATCATCAAACAAAAACGTTTAGTTGATTTTTGCGAATACCTATTTCAAAACGTAGTCATTACACAAGTTGCAGTTCCGAAGGATACCAATCTCAATCATTATTTTGAGGTGATGAATAGTCGCGGTGAACAATTAGAAAAACATGAAATTTTAAAAGCGAAATTGATTGGCGTACTCAATAAAATAAATGATGAAGCTGATAAAATATCAAGCATTGCGTTATTCACTAACATTTGGAATGCGACTGCTAACATGGAGCGCTATGTACAATATGGTTTTTCAACTGCGCAGCGTGAAGCGATTTTTGGAAAGGATTGGGGAGATTTTATTTCTAATGATTTTTCAGAATTACAGCAAAACTATGCAGATAATTTAGTTCAGTCTCATCAGAAAAAAGAATCTAAATTAAGAATTTTGGATATGCTTACCATTCCTCCTGACAACATTAAAAATCCAGATAAAAGCGAAGAAAAACCTGAACGATTCAACAGTATCATTAATTTCCCAAATTTCTTATTGCAGGTTTTACAAATTTGGCTAAGTCAAACGAACCGTAATCAAAAAGTTGCATTGGATGATAAGCAACTGATTGATCAATTTGAAAAATATATTCTATTAAAAGGGCAGGGAAACCAAGAGCATGAAAGGGTTATTGAGAATGTAAAAGGTTTTATGTTTACCCTGCTGAAGTGCAAATTTATATTTGATCAATACATTGTTAAACGGGATTATTCTACGGATCATGATGATTGGAGTATAAAGCGGCTTAAACGATATAAAGATAGTAGCTCGTATGTGAATACATTTGAGGGAAATAATACTGATATTGCTCAAAGAGTTCTGTTATTGATGACAGCATTTCATGTATCCACGCCTACCTTGTCTTATAAATATTGGTTAAATGGTGCACTGTATTGGCTTTATCAAAATAAAGATAAATCTGAGTCTGACTATTTTAATGCATTACAACATTTAGCGAGAAAATTTATTTTTCAGCGGTATCTAAATGAAAAACAGATTGATTATTTTGATTTGATTTATGGTAATCATACAATTGATGATTTTAAAATTGATCCATCAAAACTAAGCTTTGGCAATATTGAAAGTAATTTTGTCTTTAACTATTTGGATTTCTTGATTTATTGTGACGCTACAAACCATAATTTAGATGATCGGCATGGTGTAATTAAAAACTTTAAATTTACGCAACGGAGTTCAGTTGAGCATTTTTATGCACAGCAAGTTGAAGTTGCGGATAGTAAAGATGATGATGAAAATTTACATAGCTTTGGTAACTTAGGCCTCATTAGTTCGAGTAAGAATTCGAGCATAGGTAATCGCTTGCCAAGTGCTAAACGTGATTATTTTATGCATGAGATAAACAAGGGTAAAATTGATACACTTAAATTATACTTAATGATTCAATTGCTTGAAAAAGAAAAAGTCTGGAAAAGAGAACAAATTGAAAAGCACGAGAAAGCAATGCTTAAACTGTTTGAGTCAGATTACCAAGGCTTTGTGAAATGAGTGTCGGTAGGTCTATTCAATGTTAAAATGAATGTATATTGAAACACCTGATAGGAAGAGGACTATGACTAAACGTTTAAGTGATTTTAAAATTGAAAATAGAAAGCCACGTTCAGCGATGGCTGGTCAACTATTATCAATTCCGTTTGATAACAATGAGGCAACAAAGCGTGTCGTAATGCATAGTGCAAAACGTGTCATTCAACAGCATAAGAAAGAAATTCAAGAGTTAGCTTATAAATGAGTACCATCAATTCTACATTTGTAATTGCTGTTCATGATGAAATTTTGAGACAAACAGGAGTTGGTCGAGAGGGGTGTCATCTTGATAAATTAGAAAGTGTGTTAAGTAGAATTGATCAACAAATGTATTACAATCAGGTCGATGATCTTTATGAAATAGCTGCTTGGTACGGTATTGCGATATCAAAAGGACATGCATTTGTAGATGGTAATAAACGGACAGGTCTTGCCGTGATGCTTACTTTCCTTGAAATTCAAGGTGTCAGTATTCAAGATAATACGGGACTTGATGATTTGATGGTGGATATTGTTGAAAGTCAAGATGATCATGAAATTCTTGCACAGAAAGTTTCAGATTTTTTATATGAACTCTCAGAAATATAGTAAATTAAAGCTTTTTTGGTTAAATAACAATCAAATAAAATTAAAATAATAGAACAGCAAAATTGGACAAAATGTGGACGTTATTTGCGCCTATTTTACGCCTAAAATTTTAAAATTTTTTAATAAGTTTTTGATTTGAAATATAAATAAAATTTTGATTGTCCAGTCCATCATGGGTGCAACACTGATTCGTGGTGTCTGAGTTTTTTCAATATTCATAAAAAATCATGCCTTTATTCAGTGTTAAACAACCTAATAAAATGATTGAGCGGATTAGAAAATAGACTATTTATGACAAATAGTGGGAAATAAACTTAAAGTAAGAATTCATCACTGATGTATGTCCAAACATTTTCGGCAAAGCGCAACCGATTGATCTGATCGAACAGACGCTATGACTAAATATTTGGATACATTGAGCGTGAGCATCAAACAACGAAACTCTTCTAGCTTGATTAAGAGATTTCCAATTGCGCGCAATACTACCACAAATATTTAATCTATACATTTCGGACGGTATTGATGCTGCACACCCGTTGAGGTTTTCTTTAAATGCTATTTAGCATCGTTCAGGTTAACTCATTGGAAAGTCTTTAATTCTGTTAATTGTGTCTACAGTGGGCGTAGTCTCTATTTTCATCTATTTAATAAGAGTTAATTTTGGTTTAAGTTCGTGTTTTGAGATTATTGTCTCAAATTTTAATGTCTTGGTGTATAGAAGCCGAACTAGATTACGTGAATGTCTAGAAAATAAATGGTTACTTAAGGAGGATTGCGCATACTAACTTGCCGACAAGCAACACAATTAATTTCCGAGAAACAGGATAGACCACTTCAGTTTATAGAGCAGAGCAATCTACAATTACATTTATTTGCTTGTCGTTCTTGTCGCCGTTATGGCAAACAAATCAAAACACTTCGTCAGCTTTCAAAAGCATTGAGCAGATACGAGGGTTAAATGTTATTAAGTATTTGGATTTTAGCTTTAAATCATAAGACTGAAATTTAAAAGATAAAAAATACCAACTATCTGAATAATTGGTATTAGATGCTTTAATTTGAAAATAGATTGTTAATGTAACGTACTTTGATGAGCAAGCTCAATTTGGTTCAGGATATGATGGCTCATATTTTTCGCCATTTCTTCTTTCGCATAGAAAACTTCACCAATATTTTCATCGCGAATAACAGCAGCCTCTTCCTTGCTTTCAGCACAGATCAAGACCTGAATCTCAGGATTCAATTGCTTTGCAATATCGACAATACGATGAATATCTAAAATATCCATAGGGGAAATAACCAATAAGCGTGCATGCTGAATATGGGCTTGTATGAGTACATAAGGTTCAGTCGCTTCACCGCTTACGGCAGCCATTCCTTGGGCACGCAGTTTTTCAACAATCTCACGATTTTCTTCAGCAATCACGACCTTGATATTCTGTTGCATCAGGTTTTCACTAATGCGGCGTCCTACGCCACCATAGCCAATGATCACCACCTGATCACGTAAATAAGCTTGATCAACTTCATCTGGAAGCATGGCAAGCGGGTCGCCACTGCGTTCTAATAAGCGAGCTAAATGTGAGCGTTCTCGTATCCAGCGTTGAGCGGGTTCAATCGCTGAAAATACAAATGAATTTAAAGTTATTGAAAATAACGCACCAGCAAGAATCAAGTTTTGTGCATCTGGGGTGAGTAGACCGAGTGACAAGCCCAAGGTTGCTAAAATGAATGAAAACTCCCCAATTTGTGCCAAACTAGCGCCTACAGTGAGAGCTGTATTAATTGGGTAGCGGAAGAATAAAACTAAAGCCATCGCTGCTAAAGTCTTACCAATCATGATAATGGCAACGACAGCTAAAATATGTAAAGGTTGTTCAATCAAGATTTTTGGATCGAATAACATTCCCACTGAAACAAAAAATAAGATCGCAAAGATTTCACGCAATGAAAGCGTCTCTTCTTCTGCTCTATGGCTGAAATCAGATTCTTTTACGACCATGCCAGCAAAGAAAGCACCTAATGCCATTGAGACACCAAAGATCGCATAAGAACCATAAGCAATCGAAACGGCAGCAGCAACGACGGTAAGTGTAAATAATTCACGAGAACCTAAACGAGCAACCAATTGCATAATTTTCGGGATTAAGCGCTTCCCAATAATCAGCATGAAGGCGATAAAACCTGTTACTTTCAGTAATGTTAGGCCGATGGTGATCCAAATATTTTGAGAGGTATCCGTTCCAGCTAATGGGTGTCCACCAAGTAGAACAGCTATTGCAGGTAATAAAACTAAGACCAAGACCATAACAAGATCTTCAACCAAAAGCCAACCCACTGCAATTTTGCCATTGACAGAATCGAGTAAACCACGATCACTCAGTGCTTTGAGTAATACTACGGTACTTGCACACGATAAACTTAAACCAAAAATCAGTGCAGAACCAAAACTCCAGCCCCAAAACATAGATACAGCGACACCTAAGAGTGTTGCTACAGCGATTTGTAAAATCGCACCGGGCAGGGCGATACGACGAACAAGTAATAAATCATTGAGGGAAAAATGCATCCCTACGCCAAACATTAAGAACATTACCCCGAGTTCGGCAAGTTGATTGGCGAGATGTATATCTGCCACGATACCTGGGGTGTTAGGGCTTATAATAATACCTGCTACCAAATAACCAATTAATGGTGGTAGACGTAAACGTGCGGCAATATAGCCAAAAATAAGTGCTACACCGAAACCGACGGCAAGTAATATAATTAAATCAACATCATGAGGCATTGAAACTCCTTAATCATTGCGGTTAAGGTACAAATAATTCAGCATAAAACATGCCAAGAAAACAGCGAATAAATTGTAACAAGTAAAATCGGATTTGTTGATGACAAATTTTTTATTTATCAAAAAAAATTATGAAATAGTGATTCATTTTATTTTAGCCAAAACATTTTTTTTAGCAAAAAAAACGACTTCAATTGAAGTCGTTTTTTTAAGAAAACTAAAATTATTTAATTTTAGCTTCTTTGAAGATTACGTGTTGACGGATTTTTGGATCAAATTTTTTGATTTCCATTTTTTCCGGCATAGTACGTTTGTTCTTAGTAGTGGTATAGAAATAACCTGTACCAGCTGTAGAAACGAGGCGGATTTTATCACGCATTGTTCAGACTCCTTAGATCTTTTGACCTTGAGCACGGAGATCAGCAACAACTTTCTCAATACCCAATTTATCAATAATACGCATACCTTTAGTGGTTAAACGAAGACGTACAAAACGCTTTTCGCTTTCTAACCAAAAACGGTGGTGGTGCAGGTTCGGCTCGAACCGGCGTTTGGTTTTGTTGTTTGCGTGCGATACGTTGTTACCAACGATAGGACGCTTGCCGGTAACTTGGCAAACCTTAGACATGGTGAACTCCATTGCTAGTTTATATAGCACCGTTTCGTGCAACTAGCCATTCAAGTAAACGGATGAAATCATTCAAGGGGCGTTTTATACCAAAAATACGATTAAAAGACAAGCGAATTTGGTAAAAACAGGACATGATCTAGTGTGATAGATCATGCCTTGATCAGCTTAACGGAATAGTGTTTTCAAAAGCAGTTTATGCGTTGGTTTGTTGTACGGCGGCAGAATGAATTTTAAACTATAAAGTTTAGGGTTAACAGGGTTAGACATCACTGAACGTTCGTTAGAGAAGCTGAAGAAGCCTTCTTTACCATGATATTTGCCCATACCCGATGCACCTATACCACCAAATGGTAGATCATCTTGCGCTACATGAGTGAGGGTTTGGTTAATACCAAAATGTCCAGAATGGGTACGTCCTGCAACATAATCAGCACGAGCCATATCAATATCAAAATAGTAGAATGCGAGTGGACGTGGTCGACTATTGATAAATTGAAGTGCATCTTCAATATGTTCATATTCTAGAATAGGAAGAATTGGACCAAAGATCTCATTCTTCATAATTTCCATTTCTGTGGTTACACCTGTGAGTAACGTTGGTGCAATTTTACGAACTTCAGTTAAAGATTCTTTCTTGCTGTTTAACTCGACGATCGTCGCACCTTGATCACGTGCATCTTCTAAATAGCCTTGAAGACGATTGTATTGTTTGTCATTTACAATTGACGTGTAATCTTTATTGTCACGTAGCGTTGGGTACATCGTATTCACAAAGTCGTTATAGTGCTTGGTGAATTCTGCCGTTTTGCCTTTAGGTAGGAACATATAATCAGGTGCAACGCAAGTTTGACCTGCATTCCAAAGTTTACCTACCGCAATACGTTGTGCCACATCACGAATATTCATTGCCGAATGTACAAGAGCAGGCGATTTTCCACCTAGCTCTAAAATCACAGGAACTAAGTTCTGTGATGCTGCTGCCATCACGGTTTTACCGACAGACGTTGAACCTGTGAAAATTAATTTATCAAATGCTAAATGACTAAAGGCATCTGAAATCGCGCCACCACCATTGATAACACTCACAAGTTCCTGAGGAAATACTTCTGCAAGTGCATTTTCCAATACAGCACCAAACTGAGAAGATGCACTCGAAATCTTGATCATGGCATGATTGCCTGCAGCGATTGCGCAGATCAATGGGCCAACTGAAAGTAATAATGGATAGTTCCATGGTGCAATAATACCAATCACACCTAATGGTTGATATTGTACCCAGCCTTTTGCAGGTTGGTGTAACATACTGATATGGCGCTTAGAGGGCTTCATCCACTCAGTTAAGTTTTTGCTATAGTATTTGATATGTTCTAAACATGTTAGAACTTCGCCAATTTTGGTTTCCATAATGGCACGATTGCCATAATCTTGACTAATTGCGTTAGCAAATTGATCTTGATATTTTACCAAGATATTTTTAAGTCGAGCTAAGCGCTCAATACGTTCTTTGGCGCTTGGCACAGGATAGCGTTGGTAAGCTGCTTTTTGCTGTTCAAGCAAATCATGTAGCCGTTTCACATCAACATGAGGTGTCATAGCGGTTGTTTTTGTTTGACTGTTCATAAGAGTGGACCAAAAGAAAGCTTATTATTTTTTAATTTTTAGAGTAAATACTCTAAAGTGTCAAGTCGCTTTATAGGTTTGTTTTATAACCTATTGATAATGTTATAGATGGTTAAACTCAATGTCTCACGCTAAACCGAATAAAACAAAAGATAGAATTCTGCATATCAGTTTGCAGTTGTTTAATGAGCGTGGAGAACGTTCGGTCACAACCAATCATATTGCTGCTGAACTCGGAATTAGCCCAGGCAATCTTTACTATCACTTCCGTAATAAACAGGAAATTATTAAAGAATTAGCACAGCAATATCAGGCTGAAACCTTGGAGATGTTAGCCTTGCCAACGGATCGACCTTTAAATGCCAATGATAAAATTAGTTATTTCCAAGTTTTGAGTAATCAGTTGTGGGCTTATCGCTTTATTCACCGTGATGTCTATCATCTTGTTGAAAATAATGAAGACTTCAGAAAAATATATCCTCGTTTTGCAGGGCAGGTGATGCAGCAAGGGCAAAAAATTTATCGTGCCTTTGTGGATGCCGGTTTGATGAAGATGACTGATTCAGAAATTGAAGCTTTGATTATCAACTTGTGGATTGTACTCACCAACTGGACTAACTTTTTATATATGTCAGGTCATATCAGTGACAACAACCATTTGGAAGAAAAATGGGTATGGCAAGCTTTACGACAAATGGTGTTCTTGGAAGGCCCGTATTTAATGGGTGAAAGTCGTCAAACGTATGAACAATTATTAAAGTCTTTAGGCCCATCTGACTTGTTTGCGAGTTTATCTAATCTGAAAAATGATAGTGATGAATAAGTGATAGGTATTTAGTCACAAGCAAAAAAGAGCTAGAATGCTCGGCTTGATTTTAACTTTGATTCGAATAAGTGATATTAACCACATGAACACGACGACCGCCCATACCGCACGATTACTGATTACTTGCGAAGACAAGCCTGGAATCGTGCAAGCTGTATCGAGCTTTTTGTATCATCAGGGAGCAAATATTACCGCACTTGATCAGTACGCAACAGAAGCTCAAGGCGGGCGTTATTTTATGCGTGTTGAGTTTGAACTTGATCATTTACATTCTCGTAAAGAAGCATTGATGCAAACATTTGCTGCCAATGTTGCTGAACGTTATGAAATGCAATGGAAATTGACTTTTGTTGGTGAACTAAAGAAAGTAGGTATCCTCGTTTCTAAAGTGGATCATGCTTTATTAGAGCTTTTATGGCGTCATGCACGTGGTTCATTGCCATGTGAAATTACTCAAGTGATTTCAAATCATGAAGCGTTACGTGAGTCTGTTGAAAACTTTGGTATTCCATTCCATGTTGTGCCTGTGAATAAAGACAATAAAGTCGAAGCTTATGCACAAATTAATGACATGATGCAAGGCAATGATTTACTGATCTTAGCGCGTTATATGCAGATTCTGAGTGAAGATTTTGTTGCGCAGTGGGAAATGAAGATTATCAATATTCACCATTCATTCTTACCTGCTTTCGTAGGGGCAAATCCTTATAAGCAAGCTTATGAGAAAGGGGTGAAGTTGATTGGTGCAACAGCACATTACGTGACTGCTGATCTCGATCAAGGTCCAATTATTGAACAAGATGTTGAACGTGTTAGCCACGATTACAATATAGAACAGTTACGTGAGTTAGGCGAAGACGTTGAGCGTAATGTATTGGCTCGCGCTGTAAAATGGCATTTGGAAGATCGTATTATTGTAGATGGTAATAAAACGGTTGTTTTCTAAACCAAATAGATTTTTAAAAAAGCATGCTTTAAAGCATGCTTCTTTTATATTAATAACGCTATGTTATAACATTTTATTTTAATAAGTGTAAATTGATCAATCAATTAAAAGATGTTCACAAAAAAATAGTTGCAAATGAAAACACTTCTCATTTATTATTGCGCCACTTTAATTGTTCTATCCGATGACTGAAATCGTTTTTCACTTTGTAAAGATTTCACCATCTATTAGGTACTTAGATTCTTATGAGTCAATCTCCTGCGATATTGAATATGCCACACTCGATGAAAAAGAAGATCATCACTGCACTTGTAGCGGTTGTGATTGGACATGCAGGAGTTCTGTGGGCAGTTAGCCACATGAAGCCAATTGAGTTAAAACCGATTGAGAAAAAGCCACTCAAGGTTAAGTTTGTTAAAATTACGGAACCACCTAAACCAGAACCACCTAAGCCGAAAGAAAAGCCAAAACCTCAACCTAAAAAGGAAGTGAAAGAAGTAAAAGTGATTGATAAGCCTTTACCTCCACCACCGAAAAAAGTTGACAAAGTACAACAGGTCAAAGCAGAAACACCAAAAAAAGTAGTGCAAAAGACTGAACCTAAAGTCGAATCCAAAGTTGAAACGAAGGTTGTTAGTACAACTGTGACAGAAAAGCCAGTGGAAAAACCACAACCTGTTGTACAACCAGAAGCGCCTAAACCACAGCCAGCTGCTGATTCTTCACCAAAACGAGTTTCTATCGGGGGGACAGGTATTCAATGGAGTAGATCTCCAAGAGTATCATTTACTTCGAAAGATTTAGAAAATCAAACACGCTTAATTACGATCTATATCGAGGCAGATGAAAAAGGTAAAGTAACCAATGCTCGAATTACTCGTAGTAGTGGTTTACCGAGTCTTGATGAAAAGGCTTTACGTGCTGTTAGAAGTTCAAAGTTTAAACCGTATATGGAAAATGGTATTGCTTATCCAATCAAAACAGAGCAACCGTTTGAATTTAATCCTTAATAAATTTGCGTCCTAGTGACAGATTAAATCAGGAGTTCGTATATGAACTTTTCAGTTTATTGGCAACATGCAGATGCAGTGAGTAAAACCCTGTATTTCATCCTTTTAGCAATGTCGATTGCAACGTGGACGATCTTTATTCTACGTCTATTAGGAACACGCCAATTAAAACAACAGGCTTACAGTCAACTTGTTCAAGCTTTGGCTCAGCTTAAATCTAAGTTACAACCTTTGACCTTTGAACAACGCAAAGCGGTTGCTGAGCAAGCTTTACTTCGTCAAATCTCAGCTGAAAAATCTCAAGCAGAAAAAGGTGTATCTGTTCTTGGAACAATTGCTTCGCTTGCGCCATTTGTGGGTTTGTTTGGGACTGTTTGGGGTATTTTCCATGCACTTGTCGCTGTAGGTACGAGCGGTCAGGCGGGTTTAGCTCAAGTTGCAACTCCTGTTGGTGAAGCATTGATCATGACTGGCTTGGGTTTATCTGTGGCGATTCCTGCGGTATTGGCTTACAACATTTGTGTACGTTTCAATCGTGGTTTAGCACATGATTTACAAGATCAAGCACATAGCTTGTTAATCGATACGATGTTGCAGCAAGAAACACCTGCAAAGACAGAAACTAAAGCGACTCAACAAAGTTTAGTTGGAGGTCAAGCTTAAGATGGGCTTTCAATTGGGTGAAGACCACGACAGTGGCATGAATGAGATGAATCTCATTCCTCTGATCGACATTATGTTGGTATTGATGATTATCTTTTTAGTCACAGCAACGGTTGCTAACCCATCAATTCCATTAGCTTTACCAAAAACGACCGCTGACATTGTAGACCCACCACCGAAAGCAATCACCATCAGTATTAATGAAAAAGGTGAAGTGGCATGGGATGCTCAAATTATTAGTTTGGATGAGTTACAGACGCGTTTCCAAGAAGCAGCAAAAGCAGAAGCAAAACCGACAGTACAGTTACGTGCTGATAAAGAATCAAAATACGATACAGTAGCGCAAGTCATGTCACGGGCGAGTGAAGCAGGGTTGAGTGATATTGCATTTGTGAGTGAAAACTAAAATTTATTTCATAAAAAAGCAACTCAGTGAGTTGCTTTTTTTATGCTTACTCTGTTTTGAGTAGTTCGAGATATTTTGAACGCAATTTTGACAGTTTTGGTGGGATGCTAAAATTGCAGTAACCTTGTGATGGGTTACGGGCATAAAAATTTTGATGGTATTCTTCAGCAGGGTAAAATGTTGGTGCTGGGCTAAGTTCAGTTACGATATTGAGACCATCATTTTCTAAATCTTGAATAATTTTCTCCGCTTGCTGCTTTTGTTCATCATTAAAATAATAGACAACAGAACGGTATTGGGTGCCAACATCATTACCTTGACGATTTAAAGTAGTTGGATCATGGGTGGTAAAGAAAACATTTAGGAGTTGAGTATAATTGATTTGCTGTTCATCAAAGTCAATCAATACAACTTCTGCATGTTGAGTATTACCTTGGCAAACTTGATCATAACTTGGATTGTGAACGATACCACCAGCATAACCACTCACAACTTTTTCGACGCCTTTTAGTTGTAGAAAAACAGCTTCTACACACCAAAAGCAACCTCCACCGAATAGTGCTTGTTGCATAAATTTTCCCAATTTTTAATTCTAAGAATACTAATAAAGTATACGAAGTCAATGAAAAGTAAAAGCCCATCATCAATCAGAGATTTAGCTTTTTATGTCAAAAAATCAAATAACTGATTCAGTATCCCTTATAAATTTCATAAAAATTCACCTAAGCCTGAGCGTATTTTTCCTATGTATTCATGATGTGGTATTTCTATCCACGATCTTGCAATAATTTGCGAGGATGATTGTGGATTCGCGATCATCACGTGAATGCATACATCTTGATTGATTTAAATCAATCAAAATGGACTATAGAAGGAGATTGAGTATTGTTTTGTTAAAAAGCGAAATGGACTAATTTGCTTTTGGTAATCCATGTCGAATGATTTTCGAAAAATATTCACTGGATTGATCTGGTTGTTGTTCATATTTTTCAGCACGTGTATTGATCCATGCCAATTGATACCATTCTTTCATACTATAATTTTGATTAAGTGCTTGTAGATCAAAAAGATAATTGGGTAAATAGCCGGAAGCCAGTAAACGATAATCTTTAGGTAAAGTTTGTGGGTTGATCGCTTGGATCATGTCAAAAACGAGCGTTGTACAGTTACTGGTAAGCGTGTTGTACCATTTTGCTTCAGCACGTAACTCATCTGCTTTATGTAGATATTCGATAAATAGCGCTTTACGTTCAGTCTGAGGCATTCTTATTGGAAATAAATAAACTTGTTCATGACGAATATTACTTCGCGTATAAATCAGATCTTTTTCATCAGAAGCCACTAAACTGAGTTCATATTTACGGAAGAAGCCACCAATCGCGGAAAATTCTTCTCCTTTTTCTTTGCGAATCTCGATAGAAAAAACCAAAGGTTTTTGATCTGAGAAATCGAAACTCACTAACGTATGCGCGATTTGAGGTCCCATCCAGTAGGATGTGATGACATTGATGCCTGTAATTTTATCTAGGTCAATTGTACGATTTTCCCAGCGAATGTCATAAGTGCCGTCTTTATGCCAATTAAAATTACGCACATTATGCAGCTGTACTAGATTGCCTTGCTTTTGGTAAGTAAGCTGCTCAGCGACTTCAGGATTCCAGTCAAGATCTTGTCGAGCCTCTAATGAAAAATACCAGACCAGTGAACAGGCGAAGGCAACACAGTAAATTAAAAGATCAGTACGGCGACTAAAAATATGCCCACTGACATAAACACCAAGTAGGCTAAGTGCAAACAGTGCCCAAAGAATGATAATGATTCGGCTGAAGATTGTTCCAAAAGGATGTTGAATCCAGAATGCCAGACATAACCAAATACTTGAGAGGATCACAAATAAGGCAAAAAAACTGTGTAATAGCCCAATGCCTAGCGCCAGTAAAAACTCACGTGATCCAATATTATGCATGATGACGCGCGATCCATTTTTTATTTTTGGTAGGTCGCAAACTCGAAAGCAATATTTGATTTTTCATCAATGTGTTGTTCTGAGTTTACTTTGCGAAAATCCTCAGAGATTTTTGGGTAATGTGCATCACCTTGTACATCTAGATCAACATGGGTTAATTCAAGACGATCAGCAATTGCGAGGGTCTGGGTAAAAATCTCTCCCCCCCCAATAATAAATAAAGATGCTTTTTCAGCGTGTTGTACGTCTGTAAGTGCATGTGTCAAAGCATCTTCAATGCTATGTGCTACTTTAACACCCTCAAATTGCCATTCTAAATCACGCGTGATGACCCAATTCACTCGGTTGGGAAGAGCACGTCCCATAGACTCTAAAGTTTTACGCCCCATCAAGACAACACCGCCTTGGGTAATCGCTTTAAAGTGTTTGAGATCAGCTGAGATATGCCACGGTAAAGCATTGCCCTTGCCAATACAGTTGTTTTTATCCATTGCGACTACGTGGACAACTTCAATACCTTGCCATGCCATTTTATATTCTCTCTGATCGATTTAAACTGCGACGGGTGCTTTAATAGCAGGGTGTGACTCATAGCCAATAATTTCGATATCCTCAAATTTGAAGTCAAAAATATCAGTAATTTCGGGATTGAGTTTTAATTGGCATAAGGGTAGAGGCTCACGTGTAAGCTGTAATTGTGCTTGCTCAAAGTGATTAGCATATAAATGAGTATCACCACCTGTCCAAACAAAGTCACCTACACCTAAGCCGCAAACTTGAGCAATCATATGTGTAAGTAGGGCATAACTGGCAATATTAAATGGCACGCCTAGAAAAACATCTGCGCTCCGTTGATACAACTGGCATGATAGTTTGTTATCTTGTACGAAAAACTGAAACAAGGTATGGCAAGGTGGTAAAGCAACTTTAGCTGCTTCATTTGGGTTCCAACCCGAGACGATCAAACGACGTGAATTAGGATTAGTTTTAATTTCATTCACAAGCCATTGAATCTGATCAAAACCATTTTGCTGATAGCTACCATCTTCATTTTGGGTTGCGCCAAAGTTACGCCATTGATGCCCGTACACAGGACCAAGTTCACCCTCAGGGCGACCAAAACGTGCAGTTTGTTCTGCGGTTGCCCATTCATCCCAAATACTGACTTTATTATCTTTGAGATATTGAACGTTGGTATCACCTTTTAGAAACCATAGTAGTTCAATCACGATAGATCGGAAGTGTACTTTTTTTGTCGTTAATAGTGGAAAGCCTTTAGAAAGATCAAACCGCATTTGATGACCAAATACTGAACGAGTACCCGTACCTGTACGATCGCCTTTATCGCCGCCATTGTCGAGGATATGTTGTAAAAGGTCTAAATATGTACGCATAACTTTCTCTAAAACATTCTCTGTGGTTAATCAAGATAGGTGTTGAAACCAGTGAATATGGGGCAGCAAAATTGTTGTCATGATACCTTGATTGCGCTTGGCATGACACTTGCGATGTGTAGTATTTTTTCATTTTCCAATATAAAAAAGAGCGCTTAAGGCGCCCTTTCGTTAGCAGTCAGGCTTATTCTGTGATAAAGCTAACTTTGCCATCAGTCAAAGACTCAACACGCGCTAAAGATTCAACACGATAGCCTTTTTCAAATAACACATCACGACCTGGTTGGAATGACTTTTCAATTACGATACCCACACCCACAACTTCAGCATTTGCTTGGTGAATCAAATCGATTAAACCTAATGCCGCTTGACCATTTGCCAAGAAGTCGTCAATTACAAGCGCTTTATCTGTTGCGTTAAGATGCTTGTTAGAGATCGCGATAGTGCTTTCAGTTTGTTTGGTGAATGAGAACACTTTAGAACGGTAAAGATCATCTTTGAGTGTTAAAGATTGGTATTTACGCGCGAAAATTACTGGAACACCCAGCTCCAAGCCAGTCATGATTGCAGGTGCAATTCCTGAAGCTTCGATCGTAATAATTTTAGTAATGCCTGCATCTTTAAAACGAGCAGCAAACTCTTTACCAATCTGTTGCATTAACACGGGGTCAATTTGATGATTTAAGAAAGCATCAACTTTCAAAACCTGATCAGATAGAACGATACCTTCATTTAAGATTTTCTGTTCTAAAGCGTACACGGGAGAATCCTCTAAACGGATGCTTTTTCAAGCAAAGGCATATTTTAAAAAGCATCTAAAAAATTGCAAGCTAAAATTGACCATATGGTTAGTTGGTTTTACCTGAATAGCCTGTTAATAATAAGCCATAAGAAGATTTCCCATCATTATGTGCCATTTTGACAGGTAGGTAATCAAGTTTTGGTGCTAACCAAAATACCGTATTACGTTCTGGTTTATCGTGTTGCATAACGACTTTAATGGTGCTGAACGTCCCATAATTGGTTTTGATGGTCTCCGTGCCTTGCTTAACAAAACGGCGTTCATCTAAAGCTTTTGCATCAGCAATTAAATATTTGGTTCTAAGTGAATTACTTTTTAAATCCTCACGGATTTGCAATTCAGCATTCAGTTCATCTAACGCACCTGCTTGCCATGGGAATGAGCGGGCGGTGTCATCTTTTTTCGTATTCACAACTTTAGTGTTTGGATTAAAGTTAATACTCATCGTATTACTGTGAATTAAGATTTTGCTGCTGCGGCTAAACTTTTGTGAAGTAATTTTATTATCCACAAAGCTAAATTGACTCGTTTCCGAGGCTGAGGCAATTCCGCCTGCTTTTGCGCTAAACTGATAGGTCCAATTATGTCCTTGTTGCGAAAGTGTACGTGTCGCTGAACCGAGGTTTTTGTTGTTGTAGCTAAATTGATAGCTTGCTTGGAAAGGTGCCATTGCTAGAGCATGGCTAGACATGCTGACACTGAACAGGGCAGCCGACGTAATACTCACTACTTTCAATAATTTCTTTGTCATCACGCTATACATCCTTTGAATGATCATCAATGAGCAATCATTCATTTATCATTAAGATTTGTGATTATTATGCCTGTAGATTATGAAGAAAAAATCAGGTTTTTTACTCAATGCTTGTTAATTTTTCGTATAAATCATGATGGTATTTGAGTAAGTGGCATAAATCTGAAATTCATACCACCCTATTCAATACGATTATTTTCTAGTGTCTTTTTGCTGAATTGGTGTGACTTCTGTGTCATCTAATCCCTCTTCATCAAAGTCATCTTCATTTGGCGGATACAAAATGGCAGCCAAATTGACGTTCCCCCAAACAATCAGTTCAGCTGGACGGACTCTGGCGCGGTTTACATGAACTTTGCTCAGCGTTTCAATAATACTCGGTTTCTTTTTAAACCAGCGATTTAAATCTAAATAAAGCAATTCATCTTTGACTGAAACAACTTCAAAATGCTCTAAGATTTTTCCTAGAGGATCTTCATCACGAAATTTTTGGTAATACCAAATCGCAATATAAAATCCCCATTTTTGGAAAATATTCTTAAATGATGCTTCAATCATTTGTGTATTACTAATTTGTTCGAACACCATCAGTTGAACATCTTTATTCATTTCCATTTGAATAAGTTTTAAATCAACGGATAAGGTGGTATGTAGCCCTTTAACATCAATCGTGGAATATAAACGTAGCCATCCATCATATAGATCAGCGTGTAGATCTTGAATAATTCCAACTTTTTCTGTGACATAACGCTCCATTGTCGCATTCACAAATACCTGTGAAAGTGCAAATTCTCTTTCTTCTTCAATGAATTCTTCTGCTTTTTGGTAAACTTTACGTAGACGTTTAACAACGGATGAAATTAGCGTTTGCATAAAAGTTGTTCCAGAAAGTGAATTGATTATAGATTTTTTGATGTTTCTAACCGAACTCAATCATCAACAAATCTGAATGCAATACCACGATCTTTGTATTAGCTAAAAAATAAAAATAAATTTCTGACTTGCAGTGTAGCAAAATTAATTGCTACATTTTCATAAAATGATGGTACGGAAACACTGTGACTATAAGTGGATCACATTTTTTTAATATTTTGAATATTAGTTTGGTTTTATACGGTGATTGCTGTTGGGGATGAGACATATTTTGTCGCTTGAATGCCATGTGGAATAAAAGAAATTTTCGTTCAGTACTGTCCCCTTACTGGTGGCAAGATCCAATTTTTATCGGGGCAGTTGCGTTAGCGATGCTTCTACATGGTGCTGTGCTTGCCATTCAGTTCGCAATGCCATCACCTACAGATACATCAACCAAAGAAATCGCAGTTACGGTTCGTACAAGTCAAGAAAAAGTCAAAGATGCCGATTTCTTGGCGCAAGCTGATCAAAAAGGTTCAGGTGACTTTCGTGAAGCACATCGCATGTCGAGTGATATGCCAGCTTCGATGGAAGCAGATGCGACAACAGGAGAGTCTGAGCTCGAAAGTTTAGAGAAAGTCCAGCAAAAACGAGAATTAAAATTTGAAGAAAAAGTGCTCATGACGGTTTTAAGCTGGCAGAAGCAAGTAGAGCAAACTGAACGTAAAAAAACCTTAGATGAGTTACAGAGTCAATTTCAAGCCAAAGCCGCGATGGTTGCGAGTTTGGAAGCACAATATTTACAACGTCAGCAAAATTTTAGTCGTAAACAACGTATTAAAACAGTAGATGGGATTCAGGCAAAACAAGATGCGTCAGCAGCTTATCTTGATAAATTTCGTCAGAAAGTTGAACTATACGGTAATCGTTATTATCCAGATGAAGCGAAACAACAACATTTATCGGGTGAAGTACGTTTAATGGTGATCCTGAATGCACAGGGGGGTATCCGTGCTATTCGTCTCATTGAAGGCTCAGGACATGCGATTCTGGATGATGCGGCAAAAGCTTCGGTGCGCCGTGGAGCACCTTTTGGACCCTTTGATAATGATATGAAAAAGGACATTTCTGAATTACGAATTATTCGAACATGGCGCTTTGATCCTGTCGATGCGGAATTTGAAGTACATTAAAAAGGTGTACTATTACTCAAGGCGCACCACGTAACGCAACATTAACCTTACGTTATCAATTTTAAAAATAGATAATAAAAAAGCGGCTGAATTCAGCCGTTTTTTATTGAAGATGTGGATAAGTTTACATCTATTCACAAGCTATTTTGATTTGAATGAGCACGTTCAACTGTGCAGATTTCAACACTAAAATCCCGATACCATTTTTCTTTACCCAAACGCTGAGCAACTAAATGTTCTGCAGCGCGTTGCCACTGCTTGATATCTTCAAGGCCATGCCAGTAAGACAACGCAATTTCAAAACCATTTTCATTACACGCTTCAAATTTGACACAGTTAAATTGACTCAAGGCTTTATTTCTTAGCTTCTGTGCCATTTCAAATTAAGTTGCATCAAGTTGTTTGATCGTAGCTTTAAAAATAACGATATACATAGTGTCTTAAATTAGCTTTCATCGGCTTGATAAGGGTTGGCAATCCCTAGTTTTTTTAAAATCTCAATTTCTAAAGCTTCCATTTCTTCTGCTTCAGCTTCACTGGTTTCGTGATCGTAGCCAAGTAAATGTAAAACGCCATGAACCAATAAATGCGTGAAATGATCAGTTGGTGTTTTTTGCTGTTCTGCTGCTTCTTGTAAAACCACAGGGATACAAATCACCAAGTCACCCAAAGGTTCAGCATTCAGTAAACTCAGCATTTCCTCTGGAATATCACTTGGAAAGGACAGTACATTGGTGGGTTTGTCTTTCTCGCGGTATTGTAGATTCAACTCGTGGCTTTCTGCGAGGTCCACGCAGGCAATTCCGATTTCGCAGTCTACGTCGAAACCGACATGACGGAGTGTGGTTTCAATCTGCTTTTTAATTTGACCACGTTTTAGTGGTAATTCATTCGCTTGAAAGTCTTGTTGAAGACTTAAATTGATTTTCAAAATAGATCCTTAAAATCGTCCCCCTGATATGCGATTAAAGTATTGCAATAAAAGGGGGGAGGGGGATTTTTAAATGTGTTGCGCATCTGCCGCAGAATCATTTTCTGCAATCAATGCTTCTTGTTTGGCTTTGCGTTCGGCACGGGCTTCAGCAGACAGGCGTTGCTGTTCACTGTCCCAACCTTCGTAAGCCTCAACAATTTTTTGTACCAATTGGTGTCGTACCACATCACGAGAATGGAAACGCGTGATATGAATCTCATGGACATTTTCCAGTACACGTAATGCTTGTGCTAAGCCCGATTGTTGCCCACGAGGTAAGTCAACCTGTGTCACGTCACCTGTAATCACAGCACGCGAACCAAACCCTAAACGAGTCAAAAACATCTTCATCTGTTCAGGGGTGGTGTTTTGTGCTTCATCTAAAATGACGAATGAGTGGTTCAGCGTACGTCCACGCATGTAGGCAAGCGGAGCAACTTCAATCACTTGGCGTTCAATCAGTTTGGCCACTTTTTCAAAGCCCAGCATTTCATAGAGAGCATCGTAAAGTGGACGTAAATAGGGATCGATTTTTTGGGTCAAGTCACCCGGTAGAAAACCGAGTTTCTCGCCAGCTTCAACCGCAGGACGAACCAGTAAGATTCGTTGGATTTCATTACGCTCTAACATATCCACTGCAGCAGCAACTGCTAGATAAGTTTTACCAGTCCCTGCAGGGCCAATCCCGAAGGAAATATCGCTTTGTAAAATACGTTGTACATAACGCTTTTGATTGGCACCACGAGGATTGATTCGCCCTTTGCGGGTCTGTAACCAAACGCTATCTAAGCCTGTATGTTCTTGTTCGGAATCATCCATGAAATCACGATCTGTCTGTGAACCTTGAATCATCAAATGCAGGACATCGGCACTAATTTGTGGGGAAATTTCTGATTCTTGATAAAGCCGTTGCAATAGTGCTTCGGCTCTTTCAACTGTTTCTATATCACCGTCTAGATAAAAGGCATCGCCTCGGTGAGTAATTTTGACATCTAAACGTTGTTCGATTTGCTTTAAATGCCCGTTGTATGCACCGAGCATTCGTTTTAAATGTTCCATGGAAATTTCAGGGAACGTTACAGTACGTTTAATCGCTGAAGTCAAGAGAAACCCTTTTAGCTCACGTGTAGGAATACCCTTACATTACGCCACGTCAGGTTCAAGATTCAAGAGTTCACCATAAACTAAATTTAAAGTTTTAATTTCAGTGATCTCAATCTCTGCGAAACGTCCAACCCATGTCGCATCACCGATAAATGTAACCAAACGAGTATTGTCTGCTGTGCCAACCAATACATTTGGATCTTTATCCGATACTTTTTCAATCAAGACACGTTCAATTTTACCCAGCATAGCATCAGTTTTATCAATACTTGATTGTTTGATCACTTGCTGAACTTGAGCCAAACGGTCTTTTTTCACCTGTTCTGGGGTATCATCTGGCAGGTCAGATGCAGGCGTACCAGGGCGTTTTGAATAGACAAAACTATATGAATGATCAAAATCTAAATCTTTAATAAACTGTAATGTTTCCGCAAAGTGTTCATCTGTTTCACCCGGGAAACCAATAATGAAGTCGCTAGATAAATGCATATCTGGGCGAACTTTACGTAATTTGGCAATTTTATCAATGTAGACATCAATGGTGTGGTTACGTTTCATGGCTTGCAACACATCGTTGGAACCACTTTGTACTGGCAGATGTAAATGTGAAACCATTTGTGGTAAATCACGATAGCATTGAATTAAATCATCAGAAAACTCAAGCGGATGAGAAGTCGTATAGCGTAAACGTCCAATACCTGGAATTTCTGCAACTAAACGCAGCAGTTCAGGGAAAGTGCAAATTTCACCTTCAAAGGTTTCACCACGATAGCCATTCACGTTTTGACCAAGCAAGCTGATCTCACGCACGCCTTTTTCAGCTAAGCCCGCGATTTCAGCCAATACATCATCGAGTGGACGAGAAACCTCTTCACCACGAGTATAAGGTACCACACAGAATGAACAGTATTTAGAGCAACCTTCCATGATTGAAACGAATGCTTTAAAGCCTTCCACACGTGGCTCAGGTAAAAAGTCGAACTTTTCAATATCTGGGAAAGAAATATCAACCAGCTTGATTTTTTCTTTCTTTGGCTTTTCAACTTGAGCTTGATGCTGATCCAACATTTGTGGCAAACGATGCAAGGTTTGTGGACCAAATACCATATCGACGTATGGTGCACGTTTTTGAATGTTGTCACCTTCTTGAGATGCAACGCAGCCACCGACACCAATCACCAGATCAGGATTCTGTTCTTTGAGTTTACGCCAACGACCTAAGCCACTGAACACTTTTTCTTGTGCTTTTTCGCGAATTGAGCAGGTGTTCATGAGCAGAATATCTGCATCATTTGGATTGTCAGTGAGCACATAACCATGTGAATCACCCAATAAGTCTGCCATACGATGACTGTCATACTCATTCATCTGACACCCTTGCGTTTCAATATATAATTTTTTAATTGAAACATCAGTGGTGTGCGTTGGCTGGGTAACAGTGTTTTCTGAAGCAGCTTTTACAGCACTTGGAATGAATGTTTGAACCGTCATGCAGGCTCCTAAACAAGGTGGATTTAAACAAACCGCGGATTATAGCAGTATTTTTGTAAGAACGCAGAGAATAAAAAACTGACAAAAATGGACAGTTTATGAATAAAATTGGATGAATTTTAATGAATATGAATCAGTAAGTTACATAACACAACAATAGTTGGTACTTAGACTTATTACACTATAATGGCGGGCAAAATTGAGCAAACGTATTGATGAAGATGAATAAGCAACATGATTTTACAACAATCATGATCAATAAACTGAGTAACAAGAAAAGCTTCCGTCGACTTGTTGCGATGGGCGGCGTGGTGATCTGCTCATCTGTATATGCTCTAGACGAACAATTTAATGATGCTCTACGTGCTGCGAGTTCTGGCAATGTTGCATTGCTCGATCAATATCAATATGAAATGCAAAATGATGTATTAGGTTATTACCCTGAGTATTGGAAATTGAATACCAACCTAGGGCTACAACCTGCTTCTTCAATTATCGCTTTTGCGCAACGTTATCCTCAATCAGCGATGGCTGAAAAATTAGCAGCAGATTATGTCGAAGAAAAAGTAAAACAAGCCAGTTTTAATGAAGCAAAACCTGTACTCAGCTATGTCACTAATCCTGACCAAGAAGAGAGTTGTGCGGTTGCACAAGTCCGTGCCAAAACGGGGGATAGTCTAGTTTTTGCTGAATATAAAGATATTTGGTTAACGACAAGTACACAGCCTGAATCGTGTAATGGTTTAGGGCGACTGATGTTATCTAGTCCTCTGATGACTGCTCAAGATCGTCAACAACGACTTTGGGGACAACTGCGAGCGGGCCAATCTGGTTTAGCGATTGCGACCGCTCAAACTATAGGTTTGGATTTGTCCTTGGCTCAATTGAATCAGATCCAATCTAATCCATTGGCATATTTATGGAATGCTCCTAAAGCCAGCGATGCTGATTATGCATATCTAATTTTTGCATTGGGACGTGTCGCAGATAGTAATTTCACCAATGCTTTAGGAAATATTCAGCGTGTTGCACAAGATACGCCTCAACCTGTACAAAAATATTTATATCGTACGCTAGGTTATGTGGGTGGAACGACGGTCATGAAGAATGGCTTTAACCGAGAAGTGTTAAATGCCTATGATCAAAGTTATGGTTATCCATTTAGTCCAGAAGAGGCAGAAATTTATGCACGTCAAGCAATTCGTTTTGGTGCTTGGGAAAGTTTAATTCGTGCAATTGATGCCATGTCAATCACGCAGAAACAAGAAGATCGTTGGCAGTACTGGCTTGCGCGTGCTTCTGAACAGCGCTCAGATGCTGCTTCAAAGCAAGCTGCTCAACAGCTTTATCGTAAGCTGGCACAAGCTGGGGATGACTACCATAATTTGCTAGCTAAAGATCGTTTAGGCGAACGTTATAATCATCAGCCTTATAACGAGCAACCAAGTTCACAAGATATTCAACGTTTAAACCAAAATATCCACTTTAAACGTGCATTCGCGTTAAAAAATATTGATGCACCAGCAAATTACATTAATCGCGAATGGAATTGGGCAGTCCGCCAAGCGTATTTGCAGCATGATGATGGTTTACTTTTAGCTGCCGCTAAGCAAGCGCATGATATTGGTTGGTATGACCGAGCAATCTATGCCGCAGATCGTACAACCTCGCGCCATAATGATACTTATCGCTATACAACACCACACCGTAGTAATGTCACGAGTCACAGTTACAATGCTGGTATTGATCCAGCTTGGGCATATGGTTTAATGCGCCAAGAAAGTCGGTTTGTTACATCCGCACGTTCACATGTGGGTGCAGGTGGTTTAATGCAAATTATGCCGAATACTGCAAAGTTAGTTGCACGCCAAATGGGTGAAACTTATAACCCAGCGGCTCTAAGTGAAATGAATATCAATATTCGTTATGGGACATACTATCTGTCAATGATTCAAAGCCAACTGAGTGGCAATGCTGTATTAGCAACAGCAGGTTACAATGCTGGCCCAAATCGTGCAAAACGATGGCAGCCAGATTTTCAAACCATGGCGGCTGATCAATACACAGAAACGATTCCATTGTTGGAAACACGTGATTACGTCAAACATGTGATGACCAATGCGACGCATTATGGTGTTGTGTTAGGGCTAGGCGCGCAATCCTTAGAAAAAAGGATGGGAACAATACCTGTGCGCAATGAACCTTAGGGAAACAAAGACATTTAATTTGAAACAATGAAGTTTTTATATTTGATGAAATTTATGAATTTATTCAAGGGACGGTTAGTTCGATCATTGCAGATCTTGATCTGTTATTTGGTCATGTCACTTGCTGCGCCGTTACATGCTGCAGAGAACCCTGATATTTCGGGTTATGTGATGCATGTTCAAATGACTCCTGCAGCTTGTTCCTTTGATTCATCAAGACAAAAACAGCGTAAATGTTTAGAAGGTTATTCTCTTACTATCGCAAGCTTATTGCCAGAAGTTCCTTTAAATCGGGATTGTTCCACTAAAACCTCTGCGAAATTATCTCCCTTACAAGCTAAAGTCGTGGCGCGTGTAATGCCCGATGAAAATGCACGTGTGCAGTTATGGCAGGAAGTGGGGGGGTGTACATCGATGAATGCCAGTCAATATTTTAGAACGATTATTAATTTTGCTGAGCGCTTAAAAGTACCTGCTGATTTAACGAGTCCGAATACCATTGAAGTGCAAAAAGAAAACCTTCGACAACAATTTATGAAATTAAACCCGTCATTACCTCCTACAGGAATTCGCTTTACCTGTCAGTCTTCAAAATTTGATTCCATGTTGACTGAGATTCGGGTGTGTTATCAAAAAAATGGGCAATACAAACAATGTGCAAGTCATATTGTGACGGGATGTCCAAATGAATTTACAATTAAAGGCAGTTATTAAGCTTTTTCTTCACTTAATTTGTATTTTCTATCAGACTTTTGTTGAAATCCATTCTCTTTTAAATGCATCTGTGTTTGCTTTAGAGTACAATATTTGCCGTTTATGATAATTCGATTGAACCACTTTAGCGTTCAATTGTGCAAACGCATCTCATTGGAGAATATCACATGAAGCAACCCGTTCGTGTTGCCGTTACAGGCGCTGCAGGTCAAATTGGTTATAGCTTATTATTCCGTATCGCAAGCGGTGAAATGTTAGGTAAAGATCAACCTGTAATTTTACAATTGCTTGAAGTTCCTTTTGAGAAAGCTCAACAAGCGCTTAAAGGCGTAATGATGGAACTTGATGACTGTGCTTTCCCTTTATTGGCAGGCATGATCGGGACTGATGATCCTAAAGTTGCATTTAAAGATGCTGACTATGCTTTATTAGTTGGTTCACGTCCACGTGGTCCAGGTATGGAACGTGCTGACTTATTAAAAGTAAATGGCGAAATCTTTATTGGTCAAGGTCAAGCACTTAACGAAGTTGCTAGCCGTGACGTTAAAGTATTGGTTGTAGGTAACCCTGCAAATACCAATGCATACATCGCAATGAAATCTGCTCCAGATCTTCCAGCGAAAAACTTTACAGCAATGTTACGTCTTGACCACAACCGTGCGTTAACTCAACTTGCTCAAAAAGCGGGTGTTGCAGTTTCTGACATCGAAAATATGACAGTTTGGGGTAACCACTCTCCAACAATGTATGCTGACTACCGTTTTGCTAAAGCAAATGGCGAAAGCTTAAAAGACAAAATCAACGATGCTGCTTGGAACAAAGATGTATTCCTTCCTACAGTTGGTAAACGTGGTGCTGCGATTATCGAAGCGCGTGGTTTGTCTTCAGCTGCTTCAGCTGCGAATGCTGCAATCGATCATATGCGTGATTGGGCATTAGGTACAAATGGTCAATGGGTAACTATGGGTATTCCTTCTGACGGTTCTTATGGTATTCCAGAAGGCGTTATGTTTGGTTTCCCTGTAACAACTGAAAACGGTGAATACAAAATCGTTCAAGGTTTAGAAATCGACGAGTTCAGCCGTGAGCGTATCAACTTCACGTTAAATGAACTTGAAGAAGAACGTGCTGCAATTGCAGACATGTTGAACTAATTTATCAGTTTGATAGATTGAAAAAGCACCTTTCATAAGGTGCTTTTTTCATGCTAACTACACACAAAAAACAACAATAAAATATAGGCATCTTTCTGTATGTTAGCAGTATTACTGTTAAATTATTTCTATGAAGTAACTTGTTTGGGAGAATAACAATGTTTGAACAACAACCAACACTTGAGCTTTTATTTGAGCAGCTTGGACTGGAGGCAGATGATGCCTCAATTGAAAGTTTTATAAAAACCCATCAGCTCAGTGCTGACCAGAAATTACATGAAGCTGAGTTTTGGAGCGTAGGTCAGCGAGATTTTCTAAAAAGTCATTGGCACAAAGATGATGAATGGGCCATTGTGATTGATGAACTGAATCAACAGTTGCATGTAGACAGTACCAAATAATGATTCAGTAAAAATAAAGCTCACATCAGTGAGCTTTATTGCGTAATAGGGTGCTAAACCATTCTTCTTTGCGGACTTCACCAAAAGCAGGATGAAGCTGCAATAACTCTAAATCATGTTCTAAGCAAGATACGTATTTCGTTAGCCAATGCCGTGTTAATGCTGGTTCTTGCTTCGCAGCTGAAGCGTAAGCCAAGAAGAAATAAATCTCTAAGTGTTCTGTATATGCCAAAGGTTTAAGAATTTGCTGTGTAATTAAAGCAAAACGCTGCTCTTTGGTTATCTCAAAGTAAATCATATACGCTTTGGCTAAACATAAAGACAAATTCAAATACAAACTTAATGGCATTTCATCATATTCAATACGTGCTTGTTCAAGCAGTACGATTGCTTCCTGTAAGAAGTGTAATTGTTCCTGACGTACATGGCTGAGTACGACTAGCTGTAAACGCAGATCAGCACGCTCTAAAGCAAGTTCAGGACTATTGTTCTCTAAAAAGAGCTGGTCAGTTTCACCAATTCGTGCAATGACTTGTTTCGTCTCATTCGACATGTATTGATCCATAATCATCAGTTATGCTTAGCTATATAAGGCTGTTTTCTTGAATTTAAAGGGCTTAGCCCTGATTCCAGATTGAGCCTCCACTGCGTAACCATGCAGTAATCGACAAGCGCTGGTGTTTTGAGCGTAGAACCTCATGTAATAAATCGCTCTGGAAAATCGCCAGACGATTAGGCGAGGGCTGGATAATATGCCATTGACCATTTTTATCCTGCAAACGTAATTGACCACCCCAATCTTCCTGCCAATCTTTATGTAGATAAAAAACGGTTGAAATCATGCGGTCATTTTTCTGTTGCGGATTATCACGATGTAAAGCATAAAATTCACCTGCGTTATAGCAGGCAAAATGTGCTTCTACTTCTTTAATCCCAAGATAAAACGCCTGATTTAACGCTTGTGAGAACTCTTCTAAAGCTTGGATATGCTGTTGGGCAATCGGTAACTGACCATCAATCCATAGAATATGGTCACTACGGATATGACTGACAACGCCGTTTTGTACTCCTGCTGCTCTGAATTCAGCAAGATGGGTGCTGCATTCTTGTACTAGTGATTCCACATATTCAGCCGAGTAGACATCATCAATTAGAGCAAAACCAAATTCATTTAAATCATCTAAAATTTGATTTAAGTTCCATGAACTTGTGAAAGAGGTTTGTTGCATAGAACTCCAGTTCATTAGTAAGTTGATTACAGTGCAATTTTAGATGATCACATCAACGCTAAAGAATACTTTTTTCTTTCATGTTAAACTATCTTTTGAATTGAGGAATAATTGTCAACATGAATTACCGTCACCATTTCCATGCGGGTAACTTTGCCGATGTTATGAAGCATGTACTTTTGCTTCAACTGCTCGCTCGTTTAAATGCTAAAGATAAACCTTATCGATATATCGATACCCATGGTGGTGCAGGTAAATATGATTTATCTACGTCTGAAGCACAAAAATCAGGTGAGTTTTTAACGGGTATCCATCGATTGGTCAAGCTTGATGATTCGATTAAACGTAATGCACCTGAAGGCATAAAACAATATCTTAAAATTGTTGAAGATATGCGTGCAGGTTCAGGTAAAGGCGCTTATCCAGGTTCACCTTGGTTTGCGCTTGAAGGCATGCGTGATATTGATAAAGCAACTATATTTGAATTGCAGCGTGATGTGTTTCAACAATTGTATTTTAATATCCGCGATAAACGTGCGGGCTTACATGAGCGTGATTTTTATGAAGGTCTGATGGGTGTCATTCCACCTAAAGAAAAACGCGGATTGGTCATGATTGACCCACCTTACGAAATTGAGCGTAAAGACTTCCCACAATTGGTTGAAATTCTCCAAGCCGCACATAAAAAATGGCCAACAGGTGTGTTTGCAGTTTGGTATCCAATCAAAGATCGCGCCATGATTGAACGTTTTGAAAAGAAAATGTTCAAAACAGGAATTCGTCGCCAATTAATTTGTGAAATTTGTGTTTGGCCTGATGACACGCCAGTTGGCTTGAATGGATGCGGTTTACTCGTGATTAACCCCCCTTGGAAATTCTCTGAAGATGCAGACCAAGCCTTACAATGGCTATTCCCGCATTTACGTATGAGTGAAAATGGTGGTCATGCCGCTGTGCGTTGGTTGGTGGGTGAATAACCCATCTCGCCACTAAAGAAGTCAAAATATTCTCGAGGAATTGAAAATAATGACAAATTCTCTTAAACCTGATGCTGATTTAAATGAAGAAGACCATTCTTTTGATGGCATCACCTTTGAAGTAGAAGAAGAAGAACAAACGCATGAAGGGCAAAAAGTAAAACGCCGTGGTATTTATTTATGGCCTAATCTTATTACCACGGCAGCGTTGCTTTCTGGTTTTTACTCCATTATTGCGAGTATGAATGGCAACTTTAATCAGGCGATTTACGCAATCTTTTTAGCTGCATTGCTTGATGGATTAGATGGTCGAGTTGCACGCGCAATCGGTGCGCAAAGTGCATTTGGTGAGCAGTATGATTCACTTTCTGACTTATTAGCTTTTGGTGTTGCACCAGCGATTCTGATGTATAGCTGGAGTTTACATGACCTTGGACGTATCGGTTTAGCTTGTTGTTTTATTTATACCGCGTGTGCTGCATTTCGTTTAGCACGTTTTAATGTGCAAATTGGTGTGGTGGATAAGCGTTACTTTATTGGAATTGCTAGCCCACTTGCAGCAGTGACGGTGATCTCAATGGTCTGGGTGGGACGGGATTTTCCCTTACTATTTGACTTAAAGGACATCGTGGTTCAGGTTGTGAACTGTGTTGTCATGGTCAGTGTTGGCTTGTTGATGATTTCAAATATCAAATACTATTCATTTAAACAAATGGATCGTAAACGTGTACCTTTTGTTGTGATGTTGCCTGTGGTCTTGATTTTTGCGGCAATCACGTACAACATTCCAGTAGGGATCTTGATTGTATGTATTCTTTATGTACTTTCAGGCTTTGTAACGACTTTATTTGCAAAAAAGAATGAAGCAAAAATAATAACTTAGAAAAGAGAGGTTCAGTATGCCAATATTGATGAATAACAATCAATTAAAGCGGCTGAACCTCAATAAGTCAGAAGCTTTAACATTCTATCCGCCAAAAGGCTTATTTAAAATTGTTTATCAAGCTTTAATTCTGCCGAATTTACCTGAGCCCTTTTATTACTTAAATTTTATTAGTCTAATCGGTCAACCTCGCATTCCGATTTGTTATAACGCCAGTGCTATTACTACGACGGCAATTGATACTGCGACCGTTTTGGTCAGTAGTAGTGCCTCAACTGTTGGACATCTCAAAAGTTATAGTGCCAAAGAGCAGTGTCAATTGGAGCAAGACCGTTATCAGTTTTTAGATGTAGATCAAATCCAAGTTGATTTCCCAAATTATTATTTTAAGCGTGATGATGATGAGCTCGGTTGTCAACTCCAAGTGAATATTGACTCTGAAATAGAAAATCATTCAGCTTTACAATGGGGAGTTGGCGATTATTGGTATGTGCGTTGCCAATGTGAAGGGGAAATCACCTATAAAAAACAAAAGTATCAAATTGAAGCACAGGGTATTTTAAAACATGCTAGAGCCATTCATTTGCCTTTTATAGCTTTTCATTTTTTTACCTATCAAATCATTCAGATTAATGCAGATTTGCAAATTATTTTGTCCGAACTCAGAAACCAGTGGAATAGTATTATTTTTTCTCGGATTGAAATTCAGTCGAATGAACAGCAATCTCGACTTTATGATGATCAAGTCATTTTTGATGTCAGCCGTGTTTATCCAAAAGTACAAACACCAAATGGACGAGATATGTATTTACCACGAGAATTTAGTTGGCAATATTCAGAAAAGGACGTTGTTGTCTTTCAACTAACAGCACAAAGTCGAGGTGATTATAAATTTGGTTTGGCAGCAGGTTATGTGGGCAGCTTTCACTATCAACTCTTATGGGACAATCGGAGTTATGAGGGCACGGGATACTGTGAATATATCGATTGCAGACCTTTACACTGGCAAGAAAAAAATAAAACTGAGCAAATAATCGACCAAATCGCACATTTTCAGCCTTATTTGTGTAAAAAATAATCGGTTGATGCGATAAGTGAAATAAATTTGAATAAATCCCTTGCACCTTCCCTGAAATGCTGTAGAATGCACATCCATCGGCGGTGATGCAGATAAAAACTTGTTGAGAAACAAGGATTTGGCTAGATTAGTTAGGT
>NZ_NHRQ01000019.1:0-51712 GCF_002165335.1 Acinetobacter sp. WCHA29 | reverse complement strand
CCTGCTCACCGATTTTTGCATGTAGTTTTTTTAGATCGATGGGTGGTTCTGTTGGAGCTTTTGATTGATCGAAAGCTTGCGAGGAAGCTGAGATCAATTGATTTTTCCAGTCAATAATTTGGTTTTGATGAACATCAAACTCAGCACTCAATTCAGCAAGTGTTTTTTCTGCTTTAATCGCAGCAAGTGCTACCTTAGCTTTAAAATCATTTGAATGATTTCTTCTTGGTCTACGTGCCATAAAATACTCCATATATTGATGTTTATAACATCATTTGAGGAGCAGAATATCACTTATAGGAGTTGTTCAAATTTACGGATCCATCTCTAATAGAGCTTAAATTTCAACTTCCTGAATCTAAGAAAAAAAGTGTTTTACAAATATTGAATAAGCAAAAAGCGCAAAAAATTCAGCTCCAAGCCAAATATTATGATACCGCTGACCGCTTACTTGCCAAAAACTATGTCGCTATCCGTTTACGCCAAGAAGGTGAGCATTGGGTACAAACCTTTAAAGCCGCCAGTAAAAATCATCTACAGCGCATTGAAGAAGATATTTATCTGGGTAAATGTGAACAAGAACCCGAACTTGATCTATCACTTTATCAGCACAATCGAACCGTTCAAACGGTGCTACGTGAGATTTTAGGTGATGCTCCTGCTAAGCTAGAGTTACAGTTTCAAACAGATGTACAACGAAGTTTCCATGTGTTTGAGTTTCAAGATTCACAGATTGAAGTTTGCTTAGATGATGGTGAAATTCGTACTCCAACCGATCAAGCCAAAATTTGTGAAGTCGAATTTGAACTCAAACAAGGTACAGCACAGGACTTAATTGATTTTACCAAGACATGGGTAGATAAATATCAATTATGGCTTGATGTGCGTAGCAAAGCTGAACGAGGTAATTTACTCGCAGTTGGCAAACGTGTTTCTCCTGCGACCAAAGCCAAACAGCTCAATTTAGAATCTGAACTTAGCGCGGAACAGTCGCTTAAACTGATCGTCGAAAATACCTTAAACCACATATTGCCGAATGCTGCCGCAATTGCCGATGGTGTTGCTGAAGCCGATCATATTCATCAAGCACGTGTCGGCTTGCGTCGCTTACGTTCTGCTTTAAAACATTTTTCAAATTGGTCAGCCCAGATTGATCCAACTTGGGAAAATGAATTAGCAGAACTTTTTAAGGCTTTGGGGCAATCACGTGATCACGATGCAATTCAGGATTCTGTGATTCCGCTTATAAAACAAAGCTGTGATTTTGAATTTCCTCTTGGTGCTGAAATAGATTCCTATATCGCCAAGCTTTTCAGCGGAGCTAAAACAACACAGCTATTCTTATCATTATTTAGTTTTATATATTGTGGTGATGAATCAAAATCAAAATTATCTAAACAAGTGGTTAAAAGTTTGAGCAAGCTTTTTCATAAAATTTTAATGGACGCAACTCAGTTTTCTACACTTACAGTTGAAAAACAACATCGTACTCGTAAGCGTATTAAGCAATTGCGTTATTGCATCGATTTTATTTCTAGGCTTTATCCTGAAAAAGAGGTTCAGCAATTTCTAAATAAACTTGAGCCAATTCAGGAGTATTTAGGTTTTTATAATGATCTCTTTGTGGCGGAACAGATTTTTGAAAAGCAGGCGCTAGAACAACCACAATTTTTATTTGCACTCGGTTGGGTAAAAGCACAACAACCTCATGTCGCAAAGAAAGCAGACAAAAAGTTACAGGATTTATCGGCTCAAGATATTTTCTGGAAATAGCAATCTCTACACAAACCCAAATACTGATCAGTATAAATTTCAACTCACCCCTCTTTGAAAAAGAGGGGGATGAAAAGCTTGACTTGATGAGAAATTATCAAATTCTATCGATATTTCCCAAAAATCTTCCATGTCCCATTATCGGCAATCGGATCACTATAACTATCATTACGCTGCTTACGTGGCTTATCTCGCGCATCTACCAATTTAAAATGCGGCTCAACACTTAAAATCACGCCATTCATATAAAAACGGGTACGCGTATATTCACTTTGTCCATGTTGAAAGACATAAGTTCGTAAATCAATAAACTCACGATGTGCCACCAAAGCCGCAGTATCATCACTCCCCAGCCACTCCTGCATCGCAAAAATCTGATCGGTCTCAAATTTTCCACATTTTTCGAGCAAAGCCGCTACGCCACGAAAAGTCTTAGATTCTTTAGCCCGTGTTTTATTAATTCGAATACGATCTACATGAAAGAAAAACAGTGGCAAATTTAGATGGCTCGGTAAATGAATCGCATCAACGACATCATCCTCCATAAAAGGCTGACAGAGTTGCTGCGCCCTTTCAATCAAAGGTTGCCATTGTTGGTAGTATTCATCGACCTCGTCCTTTAAACCATAATAAATCGGCAAACCTTCGACATGCTCTAAATATTGGGGTGGATGTATATGTTGACGTAGTAAAGCGATATCCGTTTTAAGGCTTTGAATTGCAATCGCATCTTGCATAGTGATTATTCTAATTACTTAGGCTATTTCAGATTAAGCCAAAGGTTTAGTTTCCGCAAGGCTTTGTCTATAATATCGTGTCTTATTTGTTGTTGGGAAAAATCATGTCTCAAAAAATTAATGCCACTGATGTGACAGAAGAAGAAGCTTTAAATGCGATATTTTTTGAGCGAGCAGATGAATTTATCAAACAAGCCAATGAGTTTTGTCGCCCACCAAAAGGACAGCAACCCAAACCAGAAGAGTTACGTGGACAAGTCAGCGCTGCCATGTTATTTGCAACAGCTCGCTTTAATACGTGGGTTGCAGCAAATAATTTTAAAGATGGCAATGAAATGCGTGATGCCAAAGAACAGGTGATGTCTTATTTATTGCAACAGTTTCAAATGATGCTTGAAGACAACTTTGACGAATATTGTGAGCAGTTTGAAAATTACTTACGCTTCCGTAAAAATGAAGATTTTCATACGCATAAACACGATCACGAATAATCTAAACGTAAAAAGAAAGCCACCTAAGGGTGGCTTTCTTTTGGTCTGTTATTTTAAGTCTTGGGCTTTACCATATTGGTCAGCCATTACTTCCACAAACTGATCCAATTTGATGTATTTTTTAATTACAGCATCTACATCTGCCTTACTCAACTTTGCAAGTGCTTGATCTCGTTCAGCACGATCCATCAAGGTTTTATTTCGCTCTAATTGACCCGTAAGCATACTATGAATATTTCGTTCATCTTCTAATGAAGTCACACGCTTCTTCATAATATCGGCTTTGGCTGCTTCAACCTCTTGTTCAGTCACACCTTTGCTTAGCAAATCAGTTAATACTTTATGAACAGATTGAGAGACTTGATCAGAACGACCAGCTGTATAATTCGCAGTAATACTAATTGATCCACTATCGGTATCAGAATCTAGATCAAGATTACTTCCAAATCCATAAACAAGCGCATTTTTCTCACGTAATTCCTGCGCCAAGCGAGAAGACAATTGCGAGTTACCCATAATATGGCTAAGGATAATGAGTGCGGGAGCATCTTGATGATAAGCCCCTACTGGAATCGTTAGGATACTTTGATAGCTACCAAACTCACGTTGCTCGGAGAGTGCATGGACTTTTTCAGCTTTGAAAGCAACATAAGGAGAAGTAATTTTTTGGTACGGCTGTTTCGTTTTCCACTGTCCAAATGCTTTCTGTAGCATGCTTTGCATTTTTTTCGGATCGAAATCACCTGTCACAGCAATTTGACCATGATCTGTCACAAAGAATTGATCATAGAATTGCTTCACCTGTGCTTGGGTAGCCGCATTTAACTGCTGCTTCGCAAACTCTGGTTCAAAGTGATAACGCAAATCACCTGGTTGATAGGTTTCGAGTAATCTTGCCAAAGTCATAGATGCGACTACAGCAGGTTCAGTATAAGGTCGATCTAATGCAGATAAACTCTGATTTTTTGCTAAATCAAATTCCGATTGTGCAAATTTAGGTTGCTTCATCACATCGACAATAAAGTTTAAAAAATCTTCAAACTTATCTTTTTTTGCCTGAATCCCAATTGTTAAACCATTACCATTTGAAGTGATAGATGCTCCACCACTTGCTGCAATCGCTTTATCTGTAATTTCTTGCAGTGTATGTTTTTCAGAACCACGCAACATCAAATAACTGGTTAAATCTAAGGTCACTCCTTTACCAAACAGTGATTTTTCAGTACCAAAATCTAAGCTAATCATGGCATAGGTTTTGTCATCACGTGTTGTGGTTGGGAATAAAGCATAGCGAATACCATTCTTTAATTCACCACGTTGAATTTTTTGCTCATTTTTTTGCAATTGCTGCGCAGACTGTGCGACAAATTGAGTGACTTCTTGTCGATAAATGGCAACATCTTTCAAAGGTTCAGGCTTTTCGGCACTTTGGTCTAAGGTTTTAGGTTTATCTTGTGCCTTAAGTGTCATCGCTTTCTTTTGATCTTCAGGCGTAGGCTGAATATCTCCCGAAATACGATGCGATGATACTAAAAACTGTTTTAATGTTTGATTGGCATCATTTAATTTTAAATCTTGAATAGCTTGTAAATCTTTGAAGTATTGATCCCATTGTCCGTGTGAAGACACTGCATAATCACTAAGGCGGGAACCCAAAGCAACGGCATCATTTGCAATCGTTTCAGCGGTATTTTGAGTAATAGTTTTGATACGTTGTAATTCTGCGTCGGTAAATGATTGACTATTCTCAACACCATCAATCAACGCATCATCAACTTTCTTTGCATCATGATTCGGCGCATACACCGCACCCATAAACACCATATTAAAATCTTGGTCCAACCATGTCGTTGATTGAACAGCTGTACTCACTCCTGTTTCTACCATACTCTTATACAACGTACCACTAGGTTGCATGGTATAAAGTGCTGGTGCAAGTGCTAATGCTGGTTGTAGTTGCGTATTTTTTCCATTCATATAAATGTGGAATTTAGCAAGATCACTACCCTTTTGCACCGTGAATTTTCGCTGCTCAATCTTACTAGAATCTAAGACTGGAACTTGAACAGGTGCAGGTACAGTACGTGCAGGAATCGGACTAAAATATTGATCAATTTTATTTAATACTTCTGATTTATCAAATTTTCCAGAAATGACCATCACAGCATTATTTGGTGCATACCATGTTCTATAAAACTGATTTAGTTCATTCATTTTTATAGACTTTAATTCAGGCAAATCACCAATCGGCAATCGACCTAAATATTGATTGCCATAAGCCGCTTTCCACATCTGATCCATCAATACTGCAAACGGTTGATCCATACGAATTTCACGTTCACGTTTTACGATTTCGATTTCAGAAGGGACAAATTTTTCTTGTAGCACTAATTTATCCATACGCTCAGACTCGAGGTATAGAATTTCATTCAGTGCATTTTTTTCAGGACGAACAATATTTAAATATTTAGTTGAATAATAATCGGTACTGGCATTGGTCATTAAAGTAAATTGATCCAAACGACGCTGAAACTCCTCACCTTTGACATTTTGTGTGCCTTTAAATGCCAAATGTTCAAGCAAATGAGCAAGACCACTTTTCCCTTTAGGATCGTTAAGAGAGCCTGTTAAATACACGGTATTTACATAGACTTTATTTTCTTTATCATTTGGTGCAAGAATAACTCTGAAACCATTATCTAATTTGTATTCTTCAATATTTTTTTCACTTTTTACGAGTACTGTCTGAGACCAAGACGTTGCACTCAACCCGATCAAACAAAGTGAGAGAGTAAGCTGCTTAAACCGCATTAACATAGATTATCCGAGTTTTTTTGGTGATTTAAATAAAAACAACAAGCTATACTAGATAATGGTTTAAATTTTTAATAGTTATGTTTTGAAAAAAGCTGTGTATTTAAACAGCTTTTTTCTATGTTTTTATAGCGGTTTAGTTAAAATTTAGATCGTCAGTTCAGCTTGCATATACAGTTTTGCATAACCTGAAATTTCAATACGATCCTCAGACTCAATCACACACTCTAAAATCCCACCTCGAACTGATGCTTGATATGCGATAAGCTGAGTTTGATCAAGTTTTTCAGCCCATAAGGGTGCAATTGCAGTATGAATCGAACCCGTAACAGGATCTTCATTAATTCCAATCGCAGGGGCGAAATAGCGAGATACACAATCAAACTGACCTTCGTCTCTCGCTGTAATAGCAACATCAGGTTGAGATGCAGTAATTGCGGTACGTAATGCGCCTAATTGTTTTAATTTTTCAAAGTCGGGCTGCTCGTTTAATACATCAGCGACTGTTTCATATTCAACAATATACGCCTGACCATTCAGATAAACCGCTTTAAATGGCTTAGTTAAACCATCTCGAAGTTCTTGAGGATATTCAGATACAAGTTTAGCTTTTCGAATAGGGAAATTCATTTTAATCTTGCCATCTGCTGCTTGGCTAACCACAAAAATTCCCAAATCGCGCACATGAAATTGAATGGTTTTTGTTCTTGTAAAATCTTTAAATAATACGAATGCACTTGCCAGTGTCGCATGTCCACAAAAAGCAACTTCATCTGTTGGTGAAAACCAACGGATCTCATAATTATCATCATCTATAGTCTTAACAAAAGCTGTCTCGGAAAGGTTATTCTCTAATGCGATATTTTGCATTAAGTTTTCATCCAACCATTCATCTAAGACAATGACTGCCGCTGGATTGCCTTTAAATAATACTTGGGTAAAAGCATCAACTTGATACATTTTCATAGCAACAGACTCTAAATATTTTTCAACTATTTTGAACTTTTAACCGATATAACATAGATACAGATTTATCTAAATTTACGATACAGTGCATATTTATAGGTTTGAAAATCATGTGAAATGCACAATGAAAAGACGATATTAACAAACAATACAATCGAACTAAAAAAAATGCCGATAAAGAAGGGCGTTACTTAAACACCCTTCTCTTTAGCTCAGCTTAGCTTTGTTTAATCTTCCATGTGTTGAATAATGGCTTGACCAAATTCAGAACAGCGCAATAGGGTTGCATTCGGCATTAATCGTTCAAAGTCATATGTTACTGTCTTCGCTTCAATTGCACCAGAAACACCTTTGATAATCAAATCGGCAGCTTCGCCCCACCCCATATCACGTAACATCATTTCAGCAGAAAGAATAATTGAACCAGGATTAACCTTATCCTGCCCCGCATACTTTGGTGCTGTTCCATGTGTTGCCTCATAAACTGCTATCGCACCGCCAATATTGGCACCCGGTGCAATGCCAATTCCCCCAACTTCTGCTGCCAGCGCATCAGAAATATAGTCACCATTCAAATTAAGCGTTGCAATAACAGAATAGTCCGCTGGACGCATTAAAATTTGCTGTAAAAAGGCATCAGCAATCACATCTTTAATAATGATGTCTTTACCATTTTTAGGGTTCTTGATTTTAACCCACGGCCCACCATCAAGCAGTTGACCACCAAAGCGCTCTATTGCAAGTTCATAGCCCCACTCTTTGAATGCACCTTCGGTGTATTTCATGATGTTACCTTTGTGGACCAACGTCACAGAAGGTTTATCATTATCTATCGCAAACTGAATGGCTTTACGTACTAAACGTTGTGTCCCTTCTTTAGAAACA
Organism: Acinetobacter sp. WCHA29; assembly: GCF_002165335.1. Lineage (NCBI taxonomy): Bacteria > Pseudomonadati > Pseudomonadota > Gammaproteobacteria > Moraxellales > Moraxellaceae > Acinetobacter > Acinetobacter sp. WCHA29. The sequence continues at coordinate 44,046 of NZ_NHRQ01000019.1, read as the reverse complement.
GGTTTGATCCCAATTCCACAGCCTTCATCAAAACGGATTTTTGTTACGCCCATTTCTTCTTTTAGAAATTTAATAACTTTTTTAGCTTCTTCTGAATCTGCTTTCCACTCAATCCCTGCATAAATATCTTCAGAGTTTTCGCGGAAAATCACCATATCCGTAAGTTCAGGATGTTGAACAGGTGAAGGAACCCCCTCAAACCAACGGACTGGCCGCACGCAAACATATAAATCAAGCTCTTGACGCAACGCAACGTTCAGTGAACGAATACCACCACCCACAGGTGTGGTTAAAGGGCCTTTGATTGAAACAATAAATTCTCGTAAAGCTTCAAAGGTTTCTTCAGGCATGTAAGTGCCATAAATTTTATCTGCTTTTTCACCGCAATAGACTTCCATCCATTCGATCGAACGTTTGCCACCGTAAGCTTTTAACACCGCAGCATCTACTACTGCTTTCATAGCTGGTGTAATATCCACACCAATACCATCACCTTCAATAAAAGGGATGATTGGATGATTTGGAACATTCAGTGACAGGTCTGCGTTTACTGTGATTTTGTCACCATCGGCAGGAACCACGATCTTCTGATAACCCATTTTGCAGGTTCTCCCTCATGTATTTAGCGATTATCACTATGCCTTCTATGGCATACTTTCGTTTTTATTGCATGAAACAGTTTAGTTCAAAACAGGTTTTTTTGAGATTTATACGGGAAATAACAACATTTTCCCATTAAATAGAAACCTTTATTGTTATGATGCCGCCCATAGCCAAAGCAGTATACTCATATGAAAATAGTTGTATTCAACAAACCTTTCGACGTTTTGTCACAGTTCCGTGAGGATGAAGCTCACCTTACACTTTCTCACTTTATTCATGATCCAGATTTACGTCTGGCAGGCAGACTTGATCTTGACTCTGAAGGGCTTATGTTCCTTACGGATCATGGTGGTCTGAATCAATACATTACAAATCCTGCAAATAAAAAATTTAAAACCTACCTTGCTCAAGTCGATGGTGATGTAACTGAGGAGGCATTAGAGCAATTGCGTAAAGGCGTTGAACTCGCTGATGGCATGACGTTACCTGCTAATGCAGTGAAAGTAGATGCGCCAGAATGGTTATGGGACCGAGATCCACCTGTACGCTATCGTGCTAACATCCCAACAAGTTGGATTGAGCTACAAATTTGTGAAGGTCGTAATCGCCAAGTGCGTCGTATGACAGCGGCTGTTGGCTTTCCAACTTTACGCTTAATTCGTACTAAAATTGGTGCAATTGATTTGGTTCGTTTAGGTTTACAACCAGGTGAGCAAACTGAAATCGAGCCTTTGCTTTATCCTGATTTTAAAGATTTACCTGAAGATCAACCGTATCGTTCTCGCTCGTATGTGAAAAAACCAGGCGGTACAGGTGGTAAACCCATGCACCAGAAAAAGAAAGAAGGCGATAAAAAAGATCCGAACAAGAAAAAGTCAGGTACAAAGCGTATTTGGCAAATGGATGAAAGTGAGAAACCACGTCGTAAGACCAATGGTACAACTCGTCCCAATACTAAAGCACCACGTGGTCGCAACCGTAATGGTCGTTAAAAGTTGATTTTTTAAAGCCCACTTTTTTGTGGGCTTTTACTTTATTGGAACTTCTCTACTTAGAATAAGATCATTATCAATTAATTTTTCTCTCTCCTCATAATGTACTGCCAAACTTAGGTACATCAAAGAATTTCTAATTAATCTTATTAGTTCCATCAGTGATTCCTCAAATTCTGAAATTGGCATTTCTAAAATATAATTTACTCTTTTTTCTTTTTCATTAATTTCATCTACTAGTTGTTTATACTCATCTGTAAGTTGTAACCCTTTTATTTCTAAATCTTCACGCTTTTCTAGCATTTTTTTATATTGAGTTTTGGTATATAAATCAAAATCGTTATTTAACTTATATCCAAAATCATCCACAACTCTAAAAGATCTATGCTCCATGTAGTTTCTGATAAGTGCTAACCTACGCTTTTCAACATTTAAATAAATTTCATTTGGTACAACATCACGCTCTACCTCTTTTAAAATATAAAACAGTGCATGAAGGAAAAAATTTTTTGAAGGTTCTAAATTCTTATGAATTTTTTGTGACTTATCAAAAAAAATACCTCGAAAACTTATTCGTTCATCTTTAATTGGTAGCTCAATATATTTAGAAATAAAATAAGAAATTTTATCGAAAAGTGAGTACAAAATTCTAAAAGCTGACTTCATATGTGAAGTTTTTAAATTATCTATTGCATGTAATGTATCATCTGTGCGTGGATAAGTTTTATTGTAAAAATGACTCGACTCTTCTTTTATTTCTGATGCTTGAAAAACTAAATATCGTGCGTATGCATATTCATTACGCAATTCATCAAAACTTGAATGAAAGACTAATGATTCTTTTAAACTTAATCCATCATTAATCTTTTGAACCATAGAGGGAAGCCCTAAGACATCTTGAAAAGCTATTTCTTCTAAACATAAGTCATTAATATCATTAATAAAAATTTTATTTCTAGCAACCCAAGCATAATAACGTGATTCTGTTTTACTGTTTACTTTTTGCTTATACTCTTTTAAATAATCAAAATCTTGATCTTTAAAGTTTTTTAAGTACCATTTATGAAAAACATATAATTTCCCACCTTTTTCAAGTGAAATTCTTTGCTCATTTTCTAAATATTCGATTTTTTCATAAGCTTTCAGTATCATCTTATTAGCATAGAAGTAATGAATATATATATGATATTCATCATATAAATTTTCTGCCCTAAAAATAATATCAGCAGCTTTAGAAATTATAGCTACTGGATTTTCATCAATTTCGATTGCTAAATCCCAATAATATTGGGCACAAAAAGCTCGCCCCTGTGATGAAAGAAAGTTTCCAAGATTAGTTAAAGCAAATGAAAGTAAACCTTTATTTTTATTATCCTTTCTCAAAAAATGTACAGCTTTATGATATAAATTAGTCGTATTTATTAGATTTTGAGAATACCAATTTTCAGTTTGATAGCTATAAAGTCTAGAGCTACAGTTCGCTAATATATAATAAAAATAACCTCTATTAAAATCATTATCAAAGATAAAATCTGTTTCGATATGTACTTTTAGTAAATCAACTAATTCCTCTTTCCTGTTCCCATCCAGTAATAATTCATCTGCTAATTTAGCTAATGCATTTAACTGTTTTATATCTAATTTGAACATATTCATTAAATCTAAAATTAGTAATTTTCTTTTAACTTAAATTTTAATTATCAAAAAATCAACACTATATTAAGAAAAAAACCGATGCTTTCGCATCGGTATTTTTACATTACCAACAGGTTTGTTAGTTCTGCATTAAAACTTAAATCATTTCAAGCGTAGCATTAAGCGTTGAACTTGGACGCATTACTGCATTTACTTTTACTGGATCCACAGCGTAGTAACCACCAATATCAGCAGCTTTACCCTGTACTTCACTCAATTCAGCAAGAATTTTTTGTTCATTTTCAACCAAGGCTTTTGCAAGAGGAGCAAACTTCGCTTTCAATTCAGCATCTTCGTTTTGAGCAGCAAGCGCTTCAGCCCAATACATTGCTAAATAGAAGTGGCTACCGCGGTTATCTAGCTCACCCGTACGACGAGATGGAGACTTATCGTTATCGAGCAATTTACCCGTTGCTTGATCAAGAGTTTTTGCAAGTAACTTCGCACGCGCATTATCTTCTTTAAGACCAAGCTCTTCTAAAGAAACTGCAAGCGCAAGAAACTCACCAAGCGAATCCCAACGTAAGTGGTTTTCTTCAACTAACTGCTGAACATGCTTCGGCGCTGAACCACCTGCACCTGTTTCATACATACCACCGCCCGCCATTAACGGAACGATTGATAACATTTTCGCTGAAGTACCCAATTCCATGATCGGGAACAAGTCAGTTAAATAATCACGTAAGATGTTACCAGTCACAGAGATTGTGTCTAAACCACGTGCTACACGTTCAAGCGTATAACGCATTGCACGTACTTGTGACATGATTTGGATATCAAGACCCTCTGTATCATGTTCTTCTAGATACTTTTCAACCTTCTTGATCAACTCATTTTCGTGTGGACGATATGGGTCAAGCCAAAAAATCGCAGGCATACCAGAGTTACGAGCACGACTTACCGCAAGTTTTACCCAGTCACGAATTGGTGCATCTTTCACCTGACACATACGCCAGATATCGCCTTCTTCTACATTCTGAGACATCAACACTTCACCAGTGTCTAAATCGGTAATGTTCGCAATACCCGCTTCAGGAATTTCAAATGTTTTATCGTGTGAACCGTATTCTTCAGCTTTTTGCGCCATCAAACCAACGTTCGGTACAGTACCCATCGTACGTGGGTCAAAGTTACCATTCCACTTACAGAAATTGATCATTTCTTGGTAGATACGTGCAAAAGTTGATTCAGGCATAACAGCTTTACAATCGTAAGGTTTACCATCGGCACCCCACATTTTACCACCACCACGAATCATTGCTGGCATAGATGCATCTACAATCACGTCGTTTGGAGAATGGAAGTTATCAATCCCTTTCGCTGAATCAACCATAGCTAATGCTGGGCGATGTTCTTGGCAAGCATGTAAATCTTCAATGATTTCTTCACGGAGTGAAGTTGGTAAAGTTGCGATCTTTTCATAAAGACCTGCCATACCATTATTGACATTAATACCTAACTGATCAAATAACTTACTATGTTTTTCAAAAGCATCCTTATAGTAAATTTTCACACAGTGACCGAAAACGATCGGGTGTGAAACTTTCATCATGGTCGCTTTTACGTGTAATGAAAATAAAATACCAGCTTCACGGCAGTCATCAAGTTGCTTCTCATAGAAGTCACACAATGCTTTTTTGCTCATGAACATTGAGTCAATCACTTCACCATCTTGAAGCTCAACTTTAGACTTGAGAACGATTGTCTCACCGCTCTTCGTGATTAACTCCATCTTCACATTACGCGCACGATCAAGTGTCATTGATTTCTCGCCATGGTAGAAGTCACCTTCTTCCATATGCGAAACGTGCGTTTGTGACCATTGTTTCCACTCACTCATTGAATGAGGATGCTTTTTCGCATAATTTTTTACAGCAGCAGGCGCACGACGATCTGAGTTACCTTCACGTAATACAGGGTTTACAGCAGAACCAAGACATTTACCGTAACGTGTCTTAAGTTCTTTCTCTTCATCCGTTGTTGGATTTTCTGGATAATCAGGAATTGCATATCCTTTAGACTGCAATTCTTTGATACATGCTGTTAACTGAGCAACTGAAGCACTGATATTTGGCAGTTTAATGATATTTGTATCTGGATCTTGAGTAAGGCGACCAAGCTCAGCAAGGTTATTGCTTACCTTCTGCTCATCGCTTAAGTATTCCGAAAATTCCGCAAGCACACGTGCTGCAACAGAAATGTCACTCTTGACAATTTCTATGCCAGCTGGCTTAGTAAAGGTCTCAATGATCGGCAGTAGCGAATAGGTCGCCAACAATGGCGCCTCATCAGTCAGTGTATAAATGATTTTTGACTTTCCACCAGCCATATATAGCCCCTTGTGTTTGGTTGAGTTTTTCATGAACGAGCTTTTGGCCCAGTCCATTAAAACCGGTTTGCTTGATTAAGGTCTGAGAGTATCAGTCCTCAACGTATCTCAGTCAACGCAATATCTTGTGATATTGACATTTCGCTACGAAATAATGGTATAAAGCTTACGCTTTGTGACCAAGGAACCGGTTAGCTTAAATAAAACATGAGAGTATCAGCGTTGATTACTTCTCAGTCAATGTAATATATCGTGATATTGACATTTCGCTACGAAATACCAATGCTTGAGTACTTCCGTACGATTAAACCCTACATTTTTTAAAATTTTATTTGCCAATTCATTTCTGCCAAATATTTTATAAAATGCTTAACCATAATAAATTGTTTAAGTCCGTACGAATATTCGACTCAAGTTTCATTTACACTTTTAAAACAGGTGAATGCTTCCAAAAGAATAAGCAAAGCTCATTTTTCCCAGAAGTTCCTGTAATTTTCTCTGTGGATGGCAATCTTGAACATTATCATATTCCACTTTTGATTAGTCCTTATGGATACTCAACTTATCGTGGTAACTAATTATTTTCAAAAATCTTAATTAAAATTTTCATATACAAATGAGGGAAACTGAATCTGTTCCCTCATTCACACAATGATTTATGCTAACGGTGCGTACAACGCTATCAATTGCATCAACCTTTCAACCAAACCTCTAATTTAGTTTGATCCTCAACTTTTAACTCAACCGAATTCAGAGGATTCTCTCCAGCATGAAGTTCAAACTGTAGGAGCTCATCGCGACGGAATGCATAAACTATAAATGAGCCTTTTTGTTTTGCATACTTCGCCAACAACTTTTCTGATGCTTTGATACCATCAATCGCAATAATGACATCGTTAGCAGACAAACCTGCTTGCGCAGCAGCACTATCACGGCGAACATTTTGCACGATAACACCGTCAGCTTTATCTAGCACTTTTAAGCCAAAAGGTAATGCTTTGTTATTTTTAACGATATAGCTCAAACCAAACTTTGGGAATAGTTGATCCAATGGCAATTCATCAGTGGTATTGATCAAATGATTAATTTGTTCAATCCAGTTATCCCCAGTCAATTCATTACACAATTCAAAAATCGTGCGTTCATTGACCTGAATGCCCTTTTGGGTATTTTCATACAAACGGCGCATCAAGGCATCTAAGTTTGAACCACGTAAACGCAAGCCCAAGTCTAAGCAAAGCGCAACTAAGCTACCTTTGTTGTAATAACTTGTTCCTGCATTATTTGAGTTTTCATCCTGACGATAGAATTTAATCCATGCATCAAAACTCGATTCTGACACAGACTGAATAAAGCGCCCTGGATTTTGCAAATAACGCTCAATCTGTGCTTTAAGTAAATCCAGATAGGATTTTTGAGAAATAACGCCACTGCGTAATAAAATTAAATCATCATAATAAGAAGTAAAGCCTTCAAAAATCCACAATAAGCTCGTATAGCCTTCTTTATGTAGATCATAATTCGTAAAGTTTTCAGGACGGATAAATTTAACTAACCATGAATGAAAGTATTCATGGCTACATAAGCCTAAGAAACGCTGATAATCTTTAGACGGTTCTTCAGCTTCATCTACTTTCGGCAAATCATCACGTGGTGTGATCAAACTGGTGCTATTACAATGCTCTAGACCGCCATAACTATTGCCCGTTGCCATAGTCATAAAGGTATAGTTTTGAAACGGTGCAGAACCGAACATCTTAATTTCAGTCTGACAGATTTGCTGAATATCAGTTTGTAACCGCTCTAGATTTGTATTGTGTTTACCTGAAATCACAAACTCATGCGGAATACCATTTGCTTCAAAGCTAAAACGGCTTTGCTCTGCCAACTCAAATGGACTATCAATCAACTGATCGTAGTTATCTGCCTTTAAAGTATAGCGTCCTTTCACCAAACTCTTAGCAGTTAAACCTGTTGCAATTTGAAAATGTTTTAATTCATGCGGTAAGAAAATTTCAACTTCACATGGTGATAGTTCTTGATCGATTAAACCTAAACAAACACAAGCAGGGTTTACATATAGGCGAGTTTGATCAACATATGCGCCTCGTACCGACAAATCATAAGCGTAGACATCATATTCAACCGTAATCAATTCATGATCTGTATTGAATAATTGCCAACGGTTCTTTTCCGTTTTCTTAATACTAAGTAACCGCCCTGCTTCATCAGATGCTTTTACTGATTCAATATGTTTTGAAAACTCTCGAATCAAATAACTGCCAGGAATCCATGTCGGTAACCAAAGTTCTTGGTTCGGATTAGCAAGGAAACGAAGTGTGACATGAATAAGATGTTGGCGATAATCGTCAAACTCAATTTGATAGTGCAACATAGTTTTAGATCATAAAAATAGGAACAGTTTCACACAGCTTAGCATTTTTTTACAAAGTCATGCGTAGATGTCTTAATTGTTGGCAAAAGTTGCTGGATTCTGCAACAAAAAAGTCATAGCATGCTTTTTTTCGCTTTCCATGCCATTGGATCGGCTGCACTAGGTGTTCTCTTGAAATTTCTCCTCTCGCTCTTTACGTTGTTTAGTCTGTTATGTGCCAATTTAGTACATGCCAATTTACTTAATATCGCTCCTGAAACGGTTGAAGCGCAAGCTTGGTCGATCGTAGATGCTCAATCAGGTCAAATCATTGCTGAACATAATAGTCATGTTCAACGTTCGCCTGCATCGCTCACCAAAATGATGGTGGCTTATATTGCTTTGAAAGAAATCGAAGCAGGTAAATTACGTAAGGAAGAGGTATTAACCGCAACACCTGTGGTGAGCACTGTCATGTGGGATGAATCCCAAATGTATTTAAAAGCTGGTGAACAAATTTCTGTTGATCAACTTTTAGCAGGATTGATTGTCATGTCTGCCAATGATGCAGCAGTTACGCTTGCTGAAAAAATTTCAGGTGGTGTTCCACAGTTCGTTGCACGAATGAATAAAGAAGCCCAAGCCTTAGGAATGAAAGATACCCATTTTAGTAATCCTGCGGGTATCACCATGACAGATCATTACTCAACTTCAGCAGATTTAAGTCTATTAGCAAAAGCGATCGTAAAAGAGACACCTGAATATTTACATTATTCAAAAATGCCAAGTTTTAGCTATAACCAACGTTTCCACCGTGCAACAAATCTTGCATTAAAAATGGATCCAACAGCAGATGGTTTAAAAACAGGTTATACCAAGGCGGCAGGTTACAACTTGGCTTTAACCGCTGAGCGCCCTACTCTAAATCCACATGTTGACAAGCGTCGTTTGATTGTAGTGGTACTTGGAACACCAAGTGCGGTAAAACGGGCTGAAGTCGCGCATAAATTAATGAATTTAGCGTATACATACACACGCGATGAAGAAGTGATTCCAAAGCAAAAGCTAATTGCTGAGCTTCCTGTCATCAAATCAACTTTAAAAATTTTCAAAGTTGAAACTCAACAACCCACTATCGTAACAACATCTTTATACGATCAAGCGACACCAATTGATTTAAATAGTTTTGATTTACTCACACAACGTATACATTTGCTTGATACAAACCAGCAAATCAAAACCATTGAACCACTTGAAACGACAAAAACACACGTCAATATCAAACTCAATCAACAGCATTTAACAGCACCATTGACGCAAGTCATGAATTTGGCCACAGTGACGGTTTATCAAAATAATCAGTTAATTCGTAGCCTACAAATTGAAAATAACGTGGAAATTGAGGAAGCGAATATTTTTCAAAAAATTATGATTTGGTTTGCAAACTTATTCTCGTTTTTTTCAACAAATGATGTCAAAGCTGCCAAAATTTATCCTTTAAATCAAGGATAAAAAAACCTACTATTTTTATCAAGATTAACCATACAATGTTGAAAAAAGGATGGCATAATCCAACCATCCTTTCACAAAAATAATTAGGTTAATCATGAGCAAAACCTTACATCATATCGTGATTGTGGGTGGTGGCGCAGGTGGTTTAGAGCTTGCAACACAATTAGGTGAACGTTTTGGCAGGAAAAAGAAAGCCAAAATTACCCTAATCGACCAAAATCTCACGCATATATGGAAGCCTCTCCTACACGAAATTGCCGCTGGCTCACTAAATCCTCACGAAGAACAAACCAATTATTTTGCTCACGCAGAAAAACATGATTTTGAGTTCATCCTTGGAACCTTAATCAACGTAAATAAAGATCAAAAAAAAATTACGATTTCACCTCCTCAACTTTCTAAAGAACATACTCCTGTTATTCAGAGTCTTAGCTACGACACACTGATATTAGCTGTTGGTTCAGTTTCAAATGACTTCGGAACTGAAGGTGTACGTGAAAATTGTCATTTCTTAGATAGTCGCAAACAAGCCGATATTTTCCAACAGGACTTGTTCCATCTTTATATTGAAGCGCAAAACCAAGCAACTGAACGTGCCTTGAATATTGGTATCGTGGGTGCGGGTGCAACAGGTGTTGAATTAGCGGCTGAACTGATTGAAACCACGAAGAATTTTTATCGTTATGGGTTAAAGAAAATTAATCCAAAGCAAGTTAAAATTACTTTGATCGAAGCCTCAGATCGTATCTTGCCTGCGCTCAATGAAAAAACAGCTGCACATAGCGCGAAACAATTACAAAAAATGGGCATCGACATTCTGACACAACATCAAGTGCAAAAAGTCGATAAATCAAATGTCTATTTTAGCAACGGTCATGTTTTGCATTCAGACATTACCGTATGGGCGGCAGGTGTCAAAGCGCCCAAAGTTTTAGAATCATTTACAGATTTTAAACGTGATAAAATTAATCGTTTAATGGTCTATGCGACATTACAAACGTATTCAGATCCAAATGTATTTGCCTTTGGAGATTGTGCAAATTGTCAGCTTGATGCACGTCAACCTCCATTAGGACCACGTGCACAGGTCGCAAGCCAACAAGCGACATTCTTGATAGATGCCATGGCGGCTCGTTTATCTAGTTCACCTCAACCTATGTTTAATTTCAGTGATAAAGGCTCTTTGGTTTCATTAAGCCGTAATCAGGCTGTTGGAGAATTACTCGGTGATGTAAGCGTACAAGGTTTTATTGCCAAAACAATGTATGTGTCTTTGTATCGATTACATCAAGCCAATATTCATGGTTATACCCAAGCAGGAATGCTGACCATGAAAGATTTTCTGACACGTCGTGTACGTCCAAAAATTAAACTTTATTGAGTTGAAATTTTCTATTTCGTTCCCATTTATAACGAAATAGTTTCAAAAAGTGGAAAATAGTCAACAAAATCTATTTTTCACTTTATGATGTACACCTAAATTGATTGAATGGATCAAACAACATGACTGCTATTGCAAATAACCACGTGGTTTCATTCCACTACACTTTAACAAACGCTGAGGGTGAAACACTTGATCAATCTCAAGGTGAACCACTTGCATATTTGCACGGCGCGGGCAACATCATTCCTGGTTTAGAAAATGCACTTCTTGGTAAAACAGTAGGCGAAAAATTTACTGTAACTGTTCCAGCTGCTGAAGGTTACGGCGAATATAACCCAGACCTCGTACAAGAAGTTCCAGCTCAAATGTTCCAAGGTGTAGACAATATCCAAGCGGGTATGCAATTCCAAGCTCAAACTGATGATGGCGTTCAAATCGTAACTGTTAAAGCAGTTGAAGGCGAAAACGTTATTGTTGATGCAAACTTCCCTCTTGCTGGTCAAGACTTAACTTTCGAAGTTGAAATCGTAGAAATCCGTGATGCTAGTCAAGAAGAATTAGATCACGGTCATGTTCACGGTGCAGGTGGTCACCACCACTAATTCATTTTTGAATTAGAACATCTCAAAAAGCAAAGCCTCGGCTTTGCTTTTTCTTCACATAAGCACCTATAAAATATAAATAATAATTTTTAAAGAACTTTATAGAATTGCTATGTCAAATACTTATCAATTAATCTGGTTCCGCCAAGACCTGCGCGTCCGTGATCAGGCTGCTTTATGGCATGCCCGTCAGAATGGTCCATGTATAGCGATTTGTATTCTGTCACCTGAACAATGGCAACGTCATGACGATGCGGATATTAAAATTGATTTTTATTTACGCCAACTTTTAGAGCTAAAAACAGAACTTTCCAAACTACAGATCCCTTTACTCATATTTACTGTACCTCTTTGGGATGACATTGCGGAGTTTTTTGTTGATCTCGCAGAAAAATTACCATTTGAAAATGTGTATGCCAATATTGAATTTGGCTTCAATGAACTCAAACGCGATAATGAAGTACAACAAAGTTTAAATCGTCAAAAAAAAGAACTTATACTGTTTCAAGATCGAACGCTGTTTCCAGTTGCAAGTATTCGAACTCAATCGAATCTACCCTATCAAGTTTTTGGTGCTTTCAAAAAAAGTTGCTATCAGCGCTTAGAGCTCGGTTTACCTCAGTGTTATCCAATCCCAGAAACCCAAGCAACCTTAGAGTTTGATTTTTGTCAACTACACCAAACAGATTTACAGCACATCCAAAACCACTATGCTGACAAAATTAAAGACAAAAATACGAGTGAATGGCGAGTGGGTGAAAAACATGCGAGAAACCTACTCAATCAGTTTGTTGAAAAACGAATTATTCAATATAACGCTTTACGGGACTACCCTTCGGTTAAAGGAACTAGTCAACTTTCTGCTTATTTAAATATTGGAATTATTTCAATTCGTCAGTGCATTCAAGCAGCATTTAGACATCAACAAGGTGATTTTGTTATCCAGTCCGAAGGACAACAAACATGGTTGAATGAATTATTATGGCGTGAATTTTATCAACATATATTATTTGATTTTCCACAAGTTTCTAAGCACTTGCCTTTTAAAGCTGCAACACAGAATGTTCAATGGCGTGATGATAGCGATGGTTTTGAAAAATGGAAACGAGGACAAACAGGTATTCCAATTGTTGATGCGGGTATGCGTCAACTTCTTTCCACGGGTTGGATGCACAACCGAGTTCGCATGATTTGCGCCATGTTCCTAACTAAAAATCTATTAATTGATTGGCGCAAAGGTGAACAATGGTTCATGCAAAACCTGATTGATGGCGATCTAGCTGCAAATAATGGTGGTTGGCAATGGTGTGCATCCACAGGAACTGATGCAGCTCCCTATTTCCGAATTTTTAATCCAATTAGCCAATCACAAAAGTTCGATGAAAATGGCGTTTATATTCGACGTTGGGTACCAGAACTCGCGCATTTGGATGCACAAATCATACATGAACCTTATGCAAAAGATGTATCAAAAAATCTCAATTATCCGAAACCAATTGTTGATCTTAAAACTAGCCGAGCACGCGCGATCGAAGCTTTCAAATCATATTTATAGCCTTCACCAAGGCTATAAATTTGCTGAGTAATCATTTTTTAATCGCACAAATAAACAGTTCATCAAACCAACAACATACAACAATCAAAAACCAGATTAATATGGTGTTAAGTTAATCAGAAAAGAATTCGTTAAAATAAAAATGATTCATCTATTTGCCCCTATAATTACGTTTACATATATAAAAAGAGAGCCATTATGTCTTTGTCATACCATCAAGAACTTCATGTCATACAACGCTCAGGATGGCTGCGTGCTGCCGTGCTTGGCGCAAATGATGGCATTATTTCTGTCACAAGTTTAATTATGGGGATGGCAGCCAGTGGTGCGAGTTCGCAAACACTCTTGGTCACCTGTATTGCTGGACTGATCTCAGGTGCAACCTCGATGGCGGCTGGAGAGTATATTTCGGTAAAATCTCAAGAAGATATTGAAAAATCAGACTTAAAATTTGAAGCAACTGAACTTGAAAACAATCCGCATGCAGAACTGAAAGAACTGACTGAAATTTATATTTCGAGAGGTCTAAAACCTGAATTGGCACATGAAGTTGCCACACAACTCACAGAACATGATGCACTTGGGGCACATGCCCGTGATGAAATTGGCATACATGAAAATACTGCTGCGAATCCGATTCAAGCAGCGCTCTCTTCTGCTGCTTCCTTTTCATGTGGTGCTGTACTTCCTATGCTTGCCATTTTACTCAGCCCAAGTTCATGGGTCGCTCGCTCAGTTTTAATTACAGGTATCGTCTCACTCGCATTATTGGGAGCGTTATCCAGTTATTTTGCTCGAACATCAATGCTAAAAGGTAGTCTACGTATTACCTTATGGGGCATTTTAGCCATGGCATTTTCGAGTTGGGTCGGCTCATTGTTCCATGTGACTGGCATTTAATTTCTGTGTGACTCGGTATTTTAAAAGATTAATATTCAATAATTAAATACTGATTATTATTTGCAGGGCTTTTTGTTTTTACGTTATGGTGATAGAAAAGCTAAAGAGTATATAAATCATGTCAATTTTAGAATTATTAGAAATAAAACATCCTATTTTCCTTGCTCCAATGGCTGGTGTATCAACACCAGAACTTGCTGCTGAAGTTTCTAATCAAGGTGCTTTAGGTTCTTTGGGACTTGGGGCAAATTCAGCAGAGACAGCAAAACAACAAATTATTAAAACTCAAGAACTGACTGACCACCCTTTTCAAGTTAATTTTTTCTGCCATCAATCAGAACAACTCGATCCAGAAGTTGCTCAACAGTGGATTAATTATATTCGTCCTGAATTTGAAAAATTCGGAGCAGAACCTCCGACTGAATTGGATTGTATCTACCCAAGCTTTTTAGATAATGATGATTTCCTGAACGTTGTACTTGAAACTCGCCCCAAAGCTGTGAGTTTTCATTTTGGAATTCCACATCCTCATCAAATTGAAGCCTTAAAACAAGCTGGAATTATCACCATGGTTTCTGCAACCAATCTCATCGAGGCTCAGGCAATCGAAGCGGCGGGTATTGATATTATTATTGCTCAAGGCATTGAAGCTGGAGGACACCGAGGTATTTTTAATCAAACTTTTGATGCAGCCATTAAAACCAGTGATCTTGTGCAACTGATCTCAACACATTGTAAATTACCTGTCGTAGCTGCTGGCGGTATTATGAATGGTGATCAAGCAAAATCGATGTTGAAATTAGGTGCTGCTGCTGTTCAATTGGGTACGGCATTTGTGCAATGTAAAAGTTCGAATGCGAATGCAGCCTATCGAAAAGCTTTATTCAGTCAATCTATTACACAAATCAGTTCAAGCTTATCAGGTCGTCCAGCACGTGGTTTAGTGGGGACTTGGCACACACTGATTGACTCACCAAATCGACCTCAAACGCCAGCATATCCTTATACTTATGATCTAGCTAAACAACTCATGAGTATTGCAAATACCCACCGAGATTTTAGTTATAGTGCATTTTGGGCAGGGAGCAATGTGACACAAATTAGAGAGTTGGAAGCTGCCGATTTAGTCAATCAGTTGGTCTTAGAAATTAAAACCAACTAATCCATATCTACAAAAAACCGACCCTAAGGTCGGTTTTTTAGATTTATTTAATCGCATCAAGTAATTTGTGTTGCGCGTTGTGCGGTTCCTCACCCTGAGCGGGTTTAGCGCGATCCCAGACACCATCACCTTGTAATAACCAAGCTTGCTGATTGTCTTTTAAGTAATTCATTAAACCTAATTGATAAATACGCTTTTTCAATGCAGGATCTTCAATCGGGAAACATGCTTCTACACGATTAAATAAATTACGATCCATCCAATCTGCACTTGAACAATAAATACGAGGATTACCATTATTACTAAAATAATAAACTCGTGTATGTTCCAAGAATCTTCCCACGATTGAGCGAACACGAATATTCTCTGACAAGTTCGGGAGACCCGGACGTAAGCAACAAATTGAACGAATAATTAAGTCAATTTGTACGCCTGCTTGCGATGCTTCATATAACTTATTGATCAGTTGGACTTCGGTTAACGCATTCACTTTTACAATAATCTGTGCCGATTTACCCTCTTTGGCATTCGCAATTTCTTCATCAATATAGTTGATTAGTTGAGCATGTAATGTAAATGGTGCATGCAATAACTTTTTCGGTTTTGCCATTTTCCCCATGCCCGTAAGCTCTTGGAAAATCCGATGTACATCTTCACACAAATCTTTATCTGTAGTCATTAGACCATAATCGGTGTAAATACGTGCATTCGTGGCATGGTAGTTCCCTGTACCCAAATGTACATAACGTACTAATTTATTATTCTCACGGCGTACCACTAAAATCATTTTGGCATGTGTTTTATAACCAACGATCCCATAAACAACTACGGCACCCGCTTCTTGCAATACATTTGCAACTTCAATATTTGATTCTTCATCAAAACGAGCACGTAACTCAATCACAGCAGTGACTTCTTTACCATTGCGCGCCGCTTCGGCAAGAACTTGAACAATTTCTGAGTCTGCACCACTACGATAAAGTGTTTGTTTAATTGCCAAAACTTGCGGATCACGTGCTGCTTCACGCAATAATTGAATTACAGGCGCAAATGATTCAAATGGATGATGCAATAAAATGTCTTGCTTTTGCATCGCGGCAAAAATACTTTCAGTCTTCTTGAATACTTTTGGAACCACTGGCGTATGCGAGTCATAGCGTAAATGTGGACGTTTAAAATTAGAAAGTAATCGAGCCAAATTTACAGGACCGTCTACGCGATAAAGCTGTTCTTCTTCTAAATCAAATTCATCCAATAAATATTCATAAATATGCTTTGGACAATTATGCGTAACTTCTAAACGAACGGCACGTCCAAAACGACGTGAACTTAACTCACCTTTTAAAGCTTTTGCTAAATCTTCAACATCTTCATTTAAGGCTAAATCTGCATTACGCGTCACACGGAATTGATAACAACCTGTTGCTGTCATACCTGGGAATAGATCTGAAACATGTTCATGGATAATCGCAGATAACATGACATGATGTTCTTTACCATCTGTAAGCTCATCGGGTAAACGAACCACACGAGGTAAAGAGCGAGGCGCGGGCACTACAGCAAGATCAATCTGACGACCAAAAGCATCTTTACCTTCCAGCGTGACAATAAAGTTCAAACTTTTATTGACTAAACGTGGAAATGGATGTGCTGGATCAAGACTAATCGGTGTTAAAACGGGCGCAACTTGTTCTTGGAAGTATTTTTTAATCCATGCAGATTGTGCTGGGGTCAATTCGCCACGGCGTAAGAAGCAAATATCTTCCTCACGCAATTTTGGTAAAATTTGTTCATTTAAAATACGATATTGTCGTTCAATCGCAGCATGTGCTGTTTTAGAAATTTGATCGAGCACTTGCTTAGGGGTCAAACCATCTGGTGTACGACTTTCATTGCCTAAAGTTAATTGCTCCATCATTCCTGCAACACGAATTTCAAAAAATTCATCTAAATTTCTTGAAAAAATAAGCAGGAAATTCATTCTTTCTAATAATGGATGGAGAGGATCAACTGCTTGCTCAAGTACGCGTAAATGAAAATCGAGAATAGAAAGTTCACGATTTATATATCGATCATTATAAGTATATTCTGTTGGCGTTGTTGTCGTCACTGCAGTATTCATACTGAACCTTGTCGCTTTATCATTCATCAAAACACGGTTTAAGTATGCTGCAAAATTATGTCAATTTGGTAAAAAAGCCCAAAAATATTGAGCTTTTTTTAATTTATCTGAATTATTGTGGAATTTGTGTACTATTCATATACCTTAAAATCACACGCTTACGAAACTGTAACTTATGATCATTGCGATGATCTTGATAATACTTAGGATTTGGTAGTAAAGCAGCTAAAAAAGCAGCTTGCTCACGCGTTAAACTTTTCGAGCTCTTACCATAATAAAATTGTGCGGCAGCTTCAACACCATAGATATTTTGACCAAACTCGACCGAATTCATATAAACCTCTAAAATTCGACGTTTTGACCACATACGTTCCATCATCCATGTAGCAACAGCTTCCTGCCCCTTACGAATAAATGAACGCTGATTATAAAGGAATAAGTTTTTTGCTAGCTGTTGAGAAATCGTGGAACCGCCTGCAACGACTTCGCCTTTTTCATTATTACGCTCTAATGCAAACTGAATCCCAGCCCAATCGAAACCATGATGATGAATAAATTTAGCATCTTCAGCAGCTAGAATTGCATGCTTAAAGTTATCACTAATATCATCATAATCACGCCAGTCTTGTTGAATTGGCTTAAAGTCAGTCAGGTAATCCCAACGCATAAACATCGTTGTTTCAACGGGCTGCGTTCTCCACCATACCAAGCTACTAAAAATCCAAAGCTGAATGAGAAGAATGATACCGATAATCAACATCACTGCACGTGCTAAAAAGGCTTTCATTAAAGTGCATCACTCCTTGGGCAACAAATTCATGCTAAGCTATTTTTATATCGTAATAACTTGCATAAACATATGACTGAAACCACTCCACCACAAATTACTCAAAAGTTGCAAATACAGATATGGTGGTTTACAGCATTATTAATTGCCATCAATGTTGGTTTATTTGGCTGGCAAATTCTTTCAGGTGTGAATATTACCGACCCTTCCCCTATGGATGCAATTACTTGGGGAGCAGATTTTACACCACTCACCTTCTCTGGACAGCCCGAACGTCTGTTTAGCAGTATGTTTTTCCATTTCGGTCTGATCCATTTAATGCTGAATATGTGGGCACTGTATATTTTCGGGAGTGTTGCTGAACCGCTTTTTGGTCGTCGTTATTATATTTTGCTGTATTTTCTCGCGAGTTTAATGGGCAGCGTTCTTTCCAGTTATCTCAGTATTCGTGACGGCTATGAATTATTACAACATTTTGATCCCAAATTACTGCCACATATCAGTGCTGGTGCATCTGGCGCAGTGATGGGTTTAGGTGCTGCGCTCACAACTGTTTCTTTATTTCCACCTTTACCCCAACAACGTTTTTGGTTAGATAAAAAGTCATTATTATTAATTATGGGCATCAACCTTGCCTTTGGCTTTACTGTTTCAGGTATTAATAATGCAGCACATATCGGTGGAATGATCATGGGTGCTTTACTTGCAGGCTCTTG
This sequence comes from Acinetobacter sp. WCHA29, assembly GCF_002165335.1. Classification (NCBI taxonomy): domain Bacteria; kingdom Pseudomonadati; phylum Pseudomonadota; class Gammaproteobacteria; order Moraxellales; family Moraxellaceae; genus Acinetobacter; species Acinetobacter sp. WCHA29. The sequence continues at coordinate 25,313 of NZ_NHRQ01000019.1, read as the reverse complement.
GTATTTCAGTCATAAAACTCAACATCCAGTTTTCTTACAAATCATTGCACTGGTTTTAGCTAGTTTATTAACGCTCGGATTTTATGTTTACTGTAATGAGTTAAGCACAGGACTTAATTCTCTATGGAATGAAATCCTGCGCCAAAACCAGTTAAGCTTTTAAGATTGGTTCATCTCTCTCAGACTTTGTAACGGTGGAATATCACATAAATAACTGAGTCGATATCGACCAATCAACATACATACCAGCATCATACTGAGCGGTAAAATTAACCAAATTTCAGGATGAAATTGGATTGCCATTTGCATCTTGTAACTGGCAATCGCACTAATCACTTCAGCAAAAAGACATGCTACAATTCCTGCCACCAAGCCAATAAAACCAATTTCTAAACTGAGCATCTGTTTTAATTTATTTTTTGCGACACCAAAAGATCGTAATAACGCCACTTCTTTACGGCGCTCATCCATTAAAACATTCAAACATGCAATTAAAACCAAGATACCTGACAAACCAACCAATATTGCCAGTACTGTCACTACCTGAACCAATATATTCATTAAACGTTTCACTTCATCTAAAACACGCCCAACATCAATAAATACAGTATTGGTAAATTGTTCAATCAATCGCACCATTTTTGGCTGATCCGCAGTAGGGACATAAAAACTGCCTAAATAACTTCCTGCATTTTCATCCATGGTTTTGGGCGAAAAAATAAAGAAAAAATTAGGGCTAAAACTCTCCCACTCAACTGAACGTAGGTTAATCACTTTGGCATCCAATGATCCTTCAGGCAAACTAAAACTCAGTTGATCCCCCACTTTAATCCCTAATTCAGTAGCCAATTTTTCTTCTACCGACACTTGCCCAACTTGGGTGAACTTTGGGTTCCCTTGAGTAATCAGATTATCTTTTGGATAAAGCTCCGCTTGAGTCAGATTCAGTTCACGGCGTAAGGAATTATTTTGTTGAATCAGTTCAGTACTGAAAGCCTGACCGTTTTTAGCAATCAAGCGTCCCCGAATATTGGGATATAGAGGTGTCGTTTGCCAGTTATTCTGCTCAAGCTGTTGTTTGAACTGTGGCATATCAAATGGTGGCAGACCGTAGACAAACTGATTCGGTGTACCTTCAGGCAATTGCTGCTGCCAACGCTCTAATAAATCCGTTCTTAAAACACTTAGAACTGTTATTAAGCTGAGACCTAATGCAAGCGCTGTGATTTGCAAGGCTGTCTGATGTGGGATTCGAACATAAGCAGATAAGGGATGTTTCAACTGCTTAATTGCTCTCAGTAATGACCAAATCACAGCAAATAAAGTCACACAAAGTACTAATATGGCAGATAAGACCAATAAACTTAATTTTAAATTATCACTCAGCACCAAACTAAAGATGACCAAACTCACAATACCGACACTAAACATCATCATGTAGGACTTACGTGAACGCTCTTGCTGACGAATGACACGAATCGGTGGCGTATTCAATAATTCCCAAATACTTGGCAAAATGAAACCAATCAGCACCATGACACTAGTAAAAATTGCAATGGGTAATGCCATAAGCAAATCAGCAATGGCAAAGCTGAGTTGCAATTGTGGAATCAGTTGCAACATCAATTGCAACAAACCATATCCCAACGCGATTCCGATTAAGCTTCCAATCACAATTGATAGGGCACTGACAATCGCAAGCAATATCATATAAGCGACTAATATCTGTCGTTTACTCGCACCGAGACAACGCATCAAAGCAATATGATCCTGATTTTGTTGCACATAACGTTGGCTAGTTAAAGCAATTGCAATCCCACACAGTAGAATGGTTAAGAGGTTGGCAAGCTGTAGAAAGGTATCCAGATTTTCAATAGGTTTCATCAAACGGGTATTGGACTGACTCGCATCACGTAGTTTCAGTGTGCTTTGTTCACTATTCTCTGCTTGTTGATTATGTGGATCAGCTTCAAGCTTGGTTTCTTGTTTAAAGATGGTCTTAAATGTTTCAACTTGTTTTGGCTCACCTGCCATTAATAATCGATAATCAATCCGACTCCCAACCTGAATAGCATTTGTTTTCGCAATATCTGCTTGATGAATAATCACGGTTGGTGAAAAACCTGAAAAGCCCAACTCCTGATTAGAGTCATGCTCAATAATGCCTGTTACTTTAAATTTTCCATCAGCAATTGCAACCTGATCCCCCAGTTTTACTTTTAACAGATCAATTGCTCTTGGACTTAACCAAACTTCACCTTGTTGGATAGATTTCGCTCTCGGTTGAATCTCTAATTTACCACGCAGTGGAAAATGCTCATCGACAGCTTTGACATTGACCATCACAAATTGGTCTTGGGTATGTGCCATTGATCCAAACAAAGTGACAGGTGTCTGTTTTAGATGAAGTTGTTGGGCATTTTGTACCCACTTTGATTGGATAGGGTCATTATCAGACAAAACTAAATCTGCACCCAGCATTTCGGCAGCTTGCAATGAAACGGCATTTTGAACTTGAGTATTACTAAATTTTAATGCGGTGGTGGCACTTATAGCTAAAGAGAGGGCAATAATCAGTAAATATAACCCTCCTGTGCGGAAACTTTGCAAAAGTAGTGGTTTGAGAACTGAACTCATACACCCTCCTGCACTTTTACAATTTCTTGGATTTGACCATCAAGCAATTTGACATGCCGTTGACACAAGGCTGCCAAATTTTGACCATGCGTTACAAGGATTAAAGTTGTTCCGAGTTCTTTGTTTAAATCAAATAACAGTTGCTCAATTTCTGCTGCGGTTTGCCCGTCCAGATTACCTGTCGGTTCATCTGCAAAAATAATCTTAGGCTCAGCAATTAAGGCTCGAGCAATCGCAACACGTTGTTGCTCACCACCCGATAAAACTTTAGGCGTTTGCTGTGCTTGGCGAACTAATCCAACACGCTCTAGCCATTGCAATGCCTTATTTTCAGCTTGCCTAAAATTGAAATCAGGCTGAAGACGTAAGGGTAACATCACATTTTCGAGTGCACTGAGTTGTGGTAAAAGCTGAAAAGATTGAAACACGAAACCAATATTTTCTAAACGGACCTGAGCACGCTGCTCTTCAGTTAAAGTATGCACCGCTTGTCCACAGACCCACAATTCACCCATACTTGGTCGATCAAGTGTTGCTAGAATACCTAATAGAGTGGATTTTCCAGAACCTGAACGACCTGTAATCGCAATCTGTTCCCCCTGATAAATATCTAAATCGATATTTTTTAAGATGGTTAATGTTTGCTGATTAATGTGGATATTTTGTGTAACTTTTTGGGCAGAAATAATCGGTTGTGGCATCATGTCACGTATCCTTTAGGACAAATTTAAAGTGCAATGCAAATATCTAAAGTTTTATTTTCGCTATCCAAAACATTTGGAATCATCACGATTTGCTCATTACCCGCTTTCGCATCAGCAAAGACTATTTTAATTTTGGGTGACAGTCTCAGTGCAGGTTATGGCATAGATGCCAAACAAGGCTGGGTAAACCTATTACAACAGCGTTTAGATCAACAGTATCCGAAACAGCATAAAGTGGTCAATGCAAGCGTCAGTGGTGAAACTACAAGTGGTGCTTTGGCAAGACTGCCTAAATTATTACAAACTTATCAGCCTGAAATTGTTGTAATTGAGTTAGGTGGAAATGATGGCTTACGAGGTCAACCCCCTCAAATGATTCAAAAAAATTTAGCACAATTGGTACAACTCAGCCAAAAGCAGAAAGCTTCTGTTTTACTATTTGGCATGAAAATACCACCCAATTATGGGACGGCGTATAGCAGCGCTTTTGAAAAAAATTATAAAGTTGTAAGCCAGCAATATAAGGTCAAGTTATTGCCTTTCTTTTTAGAAGGGATCGCTGGACATAAAAATTTAATTCAAAACGATCAAATTCACCCAAATGCTAAAGCTCAACCTATTCTATTAAATTTAGCTTATCCATACATAAAAGGTGCCCTTTAGGCACCTCTTATTTTTTAGAGTCTAGGATTTTAATTAAAAATCAAAGAATGTCACTTCACCTGTCTCAAGCGAGTATTCTGCGCCAACAACAATCATTTTGCCTTTTTCAATCAAACCCTCTAATACAGCTGAGCCATGACGTAGCTGATTCACTGAAGCAAATACATTTGAACGTACTGCATGCGCAGACAATTTTTTCAAATCATCCTTTAACTCAGTTTGCATTAAGATTTCAACAGATGGGCGTACACGATTTACGATTGACATCAAGTTTGATGACGGCGGTTGATCAGGATGTTTGAGTGTATCAATCGTTGCTTGAATCGCACCGCAATGACTATGTCCTAATACAACTACCACAGCACAATCATAACGTTCAGCAGCAAATTCAACGCTACCAACCTGAGAGGGTGCAACAATATTTCCAGCAACTCGGATAACAAACAAGTCACCTAATCCCTGATCAAATACCATTTCCGCAGGTACTCGAGAATCAGAACATCCTAAGACGATAGCAAAAGGATTTTGTTCACTTGCCATTTCAGCACGCTCTTGGTGAGTGAGCAATTTTTGCTGGGTCATTTCCCCTTTAACAAAACGAGCATTACCAGATTTTAAACGTTCTAAGGCTTCTTGAGCGGTGAGCATGCGTACATCCATCTATGATTGACATGAAAAACTAGTTTAATGTGAGTATGCTAGATTGTCACTGACAAAAATAAAAACTCTCAGACAATTGAGTGTCCTGATATCAAGAAAAATCATGGAAAATCATTTTATTGGCAAGAATTTCCATACATCTGTAGATTATGCAAATGACTGCATTACAAACTTCTACAATAATCAATTGGTTTAAAAATAAATCAAGGATAGAACAATCATGACCAAAACACTGTTTTCAACACCATTCCGAAAAACGATCACTGCCACTTTGCTCTCATTCAGCTTAGCAACAATTGCTGTAAGTTTTACTCAAGCTGCTGAAATAGAAATGAGTTTCCAAAATGTATTACAACAAGAACGTGCTTGGGCTGGCTTACAGACCAAGACATTAAAAGTAGGAGATATTAGCTGGTCATATAGTGAAGGTGGTCAAGCCGGAAAACCTATTGTTATTTTAATTCATGGTTTAGCAGGTAGTCGTGATAACTGGAATCGTGTCGCACATGCATTAACCGCAAATTACCATGTTATTATCCCAGACTTACCAGCGAGTGGCGAAACGCAAGTTCCTAAAGACTTTGATTATTCAGTTCCGAATGCGACTGAAAAATTACGTCGTTTTATCGAAGCCGCAAATTTGACAGGTCCAGCACATATTGCAGGTCACTCACTTGGTGGATCGATTGCAATGCTATACGCAGGTCAATATCCTTTTGAAACGAAAAGCCTATTCTTGGTCGATGCCGCTGGTGTCTACAAAGCAGCAACAACGCCTTACCTAAAAGATCCGAAACATTTGAAAAACATGATCGTCAGTAAAAAAGGTGACTTTAATTTCTTGATGCAACAGGCGATGTATGCTCCGCCATTTATTCCAAAAGAAATTGCTCAAGCACAGGAAAAAATGATGATTGGTCAAGTTGAGCAAACTCAAAAAATAGTGGATCAATTGATCGCACTCAATAAACTGTTTACTCCTGATTCTTTTGCTCTGCTTGCAAAATCAATTGATGCGCCAACCCTGATTTTATGGGGCAAGCAAGATAAAATTATTAATGTCGAAGTGGCACCTGAGTTAAAATCATTATTGAAAAATGCGCAAGCACCTGTGATTTTAGATAATGTGGGACATATGCCAATTTTGGAAGCAGATCAATTGGTGGTTCAACAATATCTACCTTTCTTGAGCAAAATCCAGACACAAAAGCCTGCAACTGCACCATCTCCATAAGTTTAGTAAGAATTTGAGGTTTTATGTCTAAACATCCAATGATAGAACAGCTAATTGATGCACAACTTGATTTTTTAGATCAAGAGTTTTCACAATCAGAAACCATTCAATATGAGTTTAAGCAATTCTATCATTGGTTACGGTTGCAACAGCTACAACATATTTGGTCATTTGAACAGATTTTTAAACTGATCGAAAAGCAAATTCTAACAACGCCCGCCAGTCCATTTCTCATTGAGCAAATTGCTGAGCATATTCGTTTTGCATTGATTCATCCGCTGAACGATAGCACCACAATTGAAGAGGTTATTCCTGTATTAACCATCGACTCAATTGCACAATACGTCGCAGGAAAAGCTGAACATCGGCAACGTTTAATTCAAACTATCGTCAATAATCCAGCCTTTTCAGCCTTGATTACGCAGCTTATACAACACTCCATCCAAGATTACTTAGATAATTCGGTCATGTCTAAACGCGTTCCTGGCGTAGGACATTTCATGAAAATGGGAAAATCCGTTTTAGAAACCGTTACGGATTCCAACCTGAATGAAACAATTGGTCATTATCTGCAAAAGAATATTTTAAAAATTAGCCAAATGAGCGAAAAAGTTTTGAATCAACATTTTAATGATGACAAGCTCTATCACTTCCAAGCAAATCTTTGGCATAAAATCAAACTGATGCCGATTTCAGTATTACGAAATTACTTTGAAGTCCAAGACCTACCTCAAACTGTGGGATTAGGTCATGAAATTTGGGATCATATTCGCCAAACGCCTTACTTAAAACAGCAGGTTCATGATGGGGTCTATGCGTGGTACGCAAGAAACCAAGAGAGAACTTTCGATTTGTTACTGCGTGATCTAAATATTGATGAAGATTTAATTCAGAATGAATTGAATAATTTACTTACACCCGTGCTACAGCAAGTGATTCAAACTGGGTATTTAAGACAACGAGCACGCGCACATCTACAAAAGTTTTATTACTCAGAACAAGTCCATGAAATACTAAAAAAACAAGGCACTTAAAGTGCCTTGTTTTATCGTGGTTTGCTTAGAATGAATATTTTAAACTTGCATAATAAGCCCGACCTGGTTCGTTGTATGTTTGACTGATTGAATTACTATCTCTTAAAATTTGTTTATCAAATAAATTACTTACACCAAGACGAGTGCTGAATTGGCTGTTAAATTTATAGCCCATATTTAAACCGACTAAGCTATAACTTTTTACATCACTTGGCTTAATCGCACTACTTTTACCACCTGAACCCACACCTGCTTCAATCCTATTTTCTGCGAATTGACGTGATTTTTGACGACCATATTGTGTGTAAACAAAATTCATATCCAATTGATCCGTGATGTCATAATCGAAAATTGAGTTAATCGTATACTTTGGAACAAGTGACAAAGGATTTCCTGTTTTCTTATCCTTAGAGTCCATCATATAAGTGAAATTGTTGGTCCAGCGGATATTGCCATAATCTAGTCCTAAACTCCCTTCAAACTCTTGAATCAATGCCTCTGGTGTATTATCCCAACGAAGAATATTCCAAGTCGTTTGCGTAACCCCTCCGTTTGCATTTGTACTTGAACCATTCACAGTCCCAACAAGGTCTGTTCCAGCAACAATCTTATTTTTATAATCATTACGGAACCAAGCTAAGCTGGCATTCACAACATCTTTTTGGAATTGAATCCCAATTTCTTTGTTGATTGAAGTTTCTGGTTTTAAATCGCCATTACCTTGTAATAAACAGCGCGAAGCAATATTTGCAGGACAACCATTACCATTGGTACTTAATAAATAACCTTCAGCATTTAATATCTACTGCATCTGCATCAGTTTTATTGTAATCACCATATAAACGATAAGATAAAATGTCTTTAATGATTGGACCACTAAGATTGAAACTTGCTCGAGTAGAATCGCCTTCTTTGGAATGTTCAGGTTGATTGGTATATAGCTCAACGGAACCATGTGTCTCATTCGTTACTTTCTTAGTAATAATATTGACTACACCACCCGCCGCTCCAGAACCATAACGAGCTGCTGCTGGACCTCGTAAAACCTCAATAGACTCAATTGCTTCTACTGGCACCCAATTTGAATCTCCCCGTGTGTCACGCTCTCCTTTCCAACCATAGCGTACAGAGTTACGTGAGGACACAGGCTTTCCATCAATCAAAATGAGTGTATTCTCAGGTCCCATACCACGAATATCAATTTGACGATTATTTCCACGCTGACCTGTTGCACTATTCCCTGTTAAGTTAACGCCTGGCATACGACGAACGTATTCAGAAATATCATTACGTACTGGAATTTTTTCTAAATCTTCGGCAGTGATCTTAGAAACTCCGAGAGATTGTTTAATTTGTTCCTCTGCTGTTAGAACAATTGTCTCCAGTTTAACAACATCGTTTTCATTTGATTTTTCAACCAATCCACTTTGATTAACTGTAGTTTCTGCTGCATATGCAAACGTCATCATGCCACTCAGAATTGAAGTCGCGAGTAATGTATGACGTGCTATTTTATTAGACATATTCCCACCTAATTAAGATAAATCATAAGATTTGCTAAAAAACTAGGCTAGATTCTAACAAAGAAACAATAAAACTCAATATAAATGATAATAATTATTATTTATATTTTCATTATTTTATTTAGCTCAGACATTCCTGAACATAATGATGAAATAAAATTTGATTAAATGAATAATAAAAAAAGCCCTATTCAGGGCTTTTATAATGCAATAAATTTCAAGTTTTATTACTTGAAGTACGCACCTTCTGACTGAGAGTGATCAGTTTGGTCAACCACACGCTTTAATTCTGGGACATGCTGTTGTAAAGTCGTTTCAACACCTTGTTTAAGGGTAACATCAATTGCTGAGCAACCTTGGCAACCACCACCAAATTTCAATACAGCAGTAAGACCATGCTCTGGATCATCTTTCACTTCGACTAAACTACAATTACCGCCATGACCCTCTAAACCTGGATTGATCTCAGATTGTAAAATATAGGTAATTCGTTCTTCAATTGACGCATCTGGGCCAACACGCGGCACTTTCGAATTTGGTGCACGGAAAGTTAATTGACCACCAAAACGGTCTTTATTGTAGTCAATGACAGCATCTAATAAATATGGAATGGATGGTGCATCAACATAAGCAGGAAAATCAGGATATTCCTGTTTGTAGTCTGTTGGTACTACTTCATCAGGTGCGCTATATGCCATACAACATTCTGCACGCGGTGTACCTGGATGTTCTACAAAAACACGAACGCCAATCCCTGGAGTATTTTGCTTTGATAATAAATCACTTAAATACTCTTGCGCAGATGGAGTAATCAAAAGGTTTGGGATTTCTTCTGCAATGGCAGTATTGGTGTTCTCAGTCGACATAACAATATTCCTCAAGCTGATGTCGTTATCTTAACCGAAGATGGAGTGTAATAAAAAAAAATCAACCATTTTTGTAGGAATTCTATGCAAGATCATTGTTTATTAAGTTTTTAATGGCATTATTGCTGAGACACTGATCAATTTTAAAACATTTATGTTACATCTACCCTTTAGTCATACTGTGACACTGATCATCATTACAGTTGCCATTTCCTTGTTAGCCTTCTCAAATCAAACGGTGATGAATCGTTTAATTTTTTGGCCACCTGCACTGCAACGTGGGCAGTATGACCGCTTTATTACACATGGTTTTGTTCATGCTGATGGTACTCATTTACTCTTTAACATGATCACGCTGTTCTTCTTCGGTAATATTATAGAAAGCTTTTATCGTCAGTTTTTTTATGACACAGGCTTTGTCTTATTTTATTTAGGTGGATTAATTGCAGCAATTTTACCAAGCTATTTAAAACATAGACATGATATTCGCTGGGCAAGTTTAGGTGCGTCTGGTGCTGTTTCAGCAGTGTTATTTGCTTATATTCTGTTTCAACCATGGAAGCTCATTTTCGTTTTCTTTATTCCCGTTCCAGCCATTATTTTTGCCATTTTATATGTCGCTTACAGTATTTGGTCTGGCAAAAGAGGCAACACAAATATCAACCATAGTGCTCACTTATGGGGAGCAGCGTATGGTGTGGTCATGACAATTTTATTAGAACCTAAAGTGCTGCCGCACTTTTTAAATCAACTCACTCAAATACCATTTTAATTTTTATCATACACGCCCCTTTTTTGGGGCTTTTCTTTTTTTAAGATTAACAATCAAATTTTAATTATTTTTATCATAAAAATCATCGCTCTAAACTCGTCATAATTCTTCTATAAAATTAAGTCGATTCTAATGTCTCATAATAGTCTCCTTAGCACACTTTCTATTGCATTATTTAGCTTGTCAATTTCAGCTTGCAGCAATGATTCTGATCATTCAAATACTGTGGTTGAAACCAAGAAGCAACCCAACATTTTATTCATTATGGCTGATGACTTAGGCTATTCAGACTTAGGCGCTTTTGGTGGGGAAATTCATACACCCAATATTGATGAGCTGACCCGAGCAGGTCGTATTTTAACGGATTATCATACTGCCCCGACCTGCTCACCGACACGCTCACAATTGATTTCGGGAACTGACCATCATTTAGCGGGGATTGGTGCAATGGCTGAACTCACACCTGAGCATCTAAAAGGTCAACCCGGTTATGAGGGCTATTTGAATGAGCGTTCACTCTCTATTGCAGAAGTATTGAAAGACAATGGCTATCGAACTTATATCAGCGGTAAATGGCACTTAGGCTTGACCGATGCAACCAACGCACATGCTAAAGGATTCGATCACTCATTTACGTTATTGCAAGGCTTAGACCTACATTTTAAACAAGCACCGAGTGCCTATAAGCGTAATGCGACGTATACGGAAGACGGCAAACAAATTCCGATTTCATCCTTACCCGATGATTTCTTCTCTACCAATTACTTCACAGACAAATTAATCAGTTATATTGAGTCAGGTAAAAACTCAGGCAAGCCATTCTTTGCTTATGCTGCTTACACCGCGCCGCATTGGCCTTTACAAGCACCCGCTGAATATCGCGATCGTTATCGCGGTGTTTATGACGCAGGCTATGATGTGATTCGTGATGCGCGAATTGCCCGTCAAAAACAGCTTGGCTTAATTCCAGCGAATTTTACTGCGGCTGAACCAATTGCCACGCAAAATGCACCGCAAAAATATGGCAAGTGGAATGAACTTTCAACCGAGCAAAAAATGCTAGAAGCACGCAGAATGGAAATCTATGCAGGCATGGTCGAAAATCTGGATGCCAATATCGGTCGGGTGATTCAATATTTAAAACGCAATAATCTATATGACAATACATTAATCTTCTTTGTCTCAGACAATGGTGCAGAAGGCTTTATCCGTGGCAATTACGGTGCCGAAGCTGGTTTTGATAACAGCGTCAATAACGTAGGAACATCAAATTCTTATCACTATGTTGGGCCACGTTGGGCAGAAGTCAGTGCTGCGCCATTCCATCTATGGAAAGATACTGCAGGTGAAGGTGCAACCACCGCACCTGCAATTGTGAAGCTCCCTTATCAAAGCAAAGCCGAAGCCATGCATCATGGTTTTGCCTCAGTCTTGGATGTGTTCCCAACCGTGCTCGACTACGCAAATATTGCCGTCCCACAAGGTCAATACAAAGGCCGTCAAATCAATACACCAAGCGGCTATTCATGGAAACCTGTACTCGACAATAAAGCGCAAGCGATCCGCCCCGTTAACTTTAGCTTTGCCGATGAATTACATGGCAGTAAATATGCCCGTCAAGGGGACTGGAAAATTGCATTACAAGGTAAATCAGAACTCGGAACAGGTGCATGGGAATTGTATAACCTCAAAAATGATCAAGGCGAAACGCAAAACCTTGCTCAAGATAATCCGGCCAAATTACAAGAGCTGATAAATGTATATAATCAATATACCCAGCAAAATGGGGTTAAGGAATATTTCCTTAAATGAAATGGGTATGCATTTTAGTTTCACTGATCAGTCTGTCCCTCGTGACAGGCTGTAGCAAAGTTAAGCCTGCTGCCACTCAATCACATAGACAAAACAGCACTGAGGCTCAACTGGGCTCATTACAGCAATGCCAACAATACTCAGGCTTACCTGAGGCATGGCAAAACAGTAAAACTGCAGGTATGGTCTGGATTCCTGAAGGTTCATTTCAACTGGGTTCAAACTTAGCCTACCCTGATGAATTGAATTTTGGCCAAGCACAACGCCAAGTAACAGGTTTTTGGATTGACCAAACCGAGGTGACAGTTGCTCAATTCTCCAGTTTTGTCAAAGCCACAGGCTATATCACTGATGCAGAAAAGCAGAAACAGGCTGCAGTATTTTCACCGAATGTGGACAACCCAAAACAATGGTGGCAGTTGAAATCAGATTACACATGGAAAACGCCGAATGGTGCTCAGGGTCAGCCTCCATTACCGTCTGAACCTGTTCGCTATGTCACTAAAAATGATGCTGAACACTATGCCGTTTGGTTAGGTCGGGACTTACCTACAGAGCAAGAATGGGAATATGCCGCCAAAGCAGGTTCGAAAAGTGATACGCCTTTACACCAAGCGCCACAAGATACGCATCAACATCCACAAGCCAATTATTGGCAAGGTGAATTTCCTTTCGATAATACGGTTGAAGATCATTTCCAAAGTGTGGCGCCTGTCGGCTGTTATGCTTCCAATGCTTTTAAGTTATTCGATATGATTGGCAATGTCTGGGAATGGACCTCTTCTGCTTATCACGGCGCACATGATCAGCACATGGGCAATTATGCGGAACTTCGTCAACAAAACAGCACCGCAACGCAATATGTACTCAAAGGTGGTTCTTTTCTATGTGCCTCCAACTTTTGCGCACGCTATCGAAACAGTAGTCGTTATCCACAAGAATTTGATTTGGCAGCAACCCATGTGGGATTTAGAACTATTTTACGTACAGTCGAATGATACAAATCTCTATTAAAAACATGCGTCATTACGCTAGTCGAAAAGTGAGGATCAATTTAAAGTAAATGAGAAAGCAATAAAAAGAGGATGCAATGATGAAAATAATACTGCTTTGCTTCAGTACTTTAATCACATTTAGCTTATCGGCCTGTGCCGTGCATACCCCTCATGGCAGTGTGATTGTTGATCCAGACAACCACCATGATGGTCATAGTGATTTTTGTCCTCCAGGACAGGCTAAAAAAGGACGTTTTTAAATTCAATCTCGCCTAGGCTTTGATAGGGCTTAGGCATTTTCATCAAATGATAAAGTTTATTCAATTTTTTCTTTCAAATAATTCATCTCATCAAATTGTATAAATAAAACTAGAATATATTGCAGTTACTGATTTCATTTCATCAAAACCCATATAAACTACATGGAAATGTATTCTATTTATTCTAATGGGATTTTTGAATGGATCTAAGCCAACAAAGCACTGTCATGGAAATCTTGAATAAGGTGCAGCATGCTGATGATTGGATTATTTTATTAGAACAACTGAATCAATATTTTAATCTACAAGCCTCTCAACTACTCGCCGTTGATCTTGAAGTACAAGCGCTATCTTTTAGTGTTCATCATGGCGTTGATTTTGATGAACATCAACTTGAACAAGCCGCACTAAAACAAATTCGTTTAAATATAGATGATGATCCTCGCTTAAACAAAATGTTAGTGGCTCCAATGCAAGGTTGGATGCATTGTTTTCAACATTTCACAGAAGATGAAATTCTTCAAACTCAAGTCTATCAACAAGTATTAAAACCTCTAAATTTACGTTTTTGTTCAGCAATACAAATTCTTTATGATCATAAAGTTTGTATCATACTTTCATTTTTGACTAGCCCCGAACGAGGTGCTTTGAGTTGTTCTGAATTACAACCGATTTATGAATTATTACCGATACTACAGCAAAAAATTCAACAATATCGACATCATTTTGAATACTCGACAATGACCTTACTCGGGTCCCAATTAATTCAAAAAATGAATCAGCCCATTGCGATTATTAATTTGAATGGCGATATTCTTGAATTGAATACAGAAGCAAAACAGGTATTGGAAAATAGTAAACTGATCCAAATCAAACAACGTCGTTTTGCATTCAATGAAAGTAGCCAACAACAATTTGAGTTAAACCTGATTGAGCTAGAACGCCTACATAAACGCCATCATGACTTAAGCTACGCTGAACGCAGTAAAATTATGATGATTGATGATCATTTATTCTTAACACTGGATTTATTAAGTCCAGAAAAAACACACAAGATTTTTGGTCTACGTCCAGTTTTACTCGCCACATTTTCTGGTTTAAAACATAAACCTAAATATCAACGAGAAATATGTACTCAGCTTTTTATGTTCACACCTGTAGAACACAAAATATGTGAGCAATTACTTGAGGGTAAAACCACCAAAGAAATTGCTCTCTCACACGATATTCAGGCTGATACTGTCAAAAAACATCTACAAGCGATTTTCAAGAAAACCAAAACGCATCGACAAAGTGAGTTAATTCAATTATTGATGCAGTTTTTATAAGCATGTAAAGATGAAAGTTTCTAAGCAATCTCCGCTGGGAAAGTAATCACTTGATCAATTTTCATCTTATTCATCGCAACCATCAGTAAACGATCAATTCCAAGTGCAATCCCTGAGCATTCTGGCATGTGTGGTAAAGCTGCTAACAAGTGTTGATCCGTTGGAATGACGGGTAATCCTTGTTGAGCACGTTCGATATTATCGGCGTCAAAACGTTCAGCTAAAACTTTGGCATCTAAAAGCTCATCATAGGCATTGGCAAGCTCTAAACCCTCAATGTATACCTCGAAGCGTGCTGCGACTAATTCACCATCCTCATCTGTTTTCACCTTAGCCAACGATGCCATTTCAGGCGGAAAATCAGTTAAAAATACAGGTGCATCAAAGCCTAAACTTGGTTCAACGAAATGCGAAAACAATAAATCGATATAACCCAAGCGATCATTTCCTAAATCAAGATTGAGTCCTACACGATTCGCAGTTTCTTTAAGTTGCTTTAAACTCGCTTGTAAAGGATTAATATCTAAACGATCTTGAAAAGCATGCTTATAACTCAAAATATACGGACGGACTTCACCAAAACGATGTGCCAAACACACTTCTAGTAAATCTGCTGTTTCATGCATTAAACCTTTTAAATCTAAACCAGGTCGATACCATTCCAGCATGGTAAATTCACTATTATGCTTACGCCCATGCTCATCATCACGGAATACTTTACAGATTTGATAAATTGCTCCACTACCACTGGCCAATAAACGTTTCATTGGAAATTCAGGTGAAGTCTGTAAGTATTGAGTCTTTAATTTGCCATGAATATGACGTTGTACTTGTACAGATGCCAAATGAACATCGGTTACAGCAGCTTGAGACAAAACAGGCGTTTCAACCTCTAATACCTTACGCTCCGCAAAAAACTGACGAATCTTTTGATACATCTCAGCACGTGCTTTTAATGCCTCAATAGAACAAGTCGGTTGATAGGATTTCATATCTTGGCTCATGCTTTTGGTCCACCGTGTGCCGCCCATTCACGGCGTAAAGGATAGTTTTTACGAAGTAAATCAAATGCTTTTTGTTCAACTTTAGCATTTTGAACACAAGCTCTTAATTGTTTATCATCTTCAGCAATATCGTAAATCTGAGTGAGATGTTGTTTAATCGCAGCTTTTAAATCCTGCTGCCCGAAATATTGTTCCACCTGAGGCAATTGACTCTCAAAACGCTTTGAGGCTTCATAAGAAAATTTATCGCAAAATGCCTCATAAATCATCTGCGTTCCTCTCGCTTTGCCTTCAAGGCTATACCCTGCAATATGCGGGGTGGCTAAAGCCAATAAATTCAGCAATTGCGCTGGAATCTCTGGTTCAAACTCAAAGACATCCAAGACAACTTTACGATTATTTTTTTTAATATCGTTCATCAAAGCAGATTGTTGAATCACTGGACCACGCGCACTATTAATCAAAATTGCGGATGCTTTCATTGCAGCAAACGTAGCATCATTAAACAAGTGTTGCGTTGGATAATCACCAGCTAAGGTTAAAGGGACATGAATTGAAATCGCATCAGCCTGTTTTAACAACTCCTGAAAGGATACATTTTCAATACCAGCGAGTTGCACATAAGGGTCATAGCCAATCACATTCCAGCCCAACAATTGAGCCATCACTGCGAGTCGACTCCCTACATTGCCTAAGCCAACAATTGCTAATGTAAAAGCTCTCTCTTGTTCTAATAAGTCGATATTCAAATGCAATAAAGCAGTAATCACATATTCAGCAACGGCTTGCGCATTGCAGCCCGCAGCATTACTCCATGCAATATGCTGCTGTTCCAAAGCTTGAATATCAAGATGATCTGTACCAATTGTCGCACTGCCCACAAATTGAAGCTTGGTCTGATCAATTAAGGCATGATTCACTTTAGTCACCGAGCGAACCAAAAGTGCATCGGCATCTTGGACATCATTATGAGTCAAGGTGCGCCCTGCTTTATGCTGTATTTCAGCAAAATCTGCAAAAAAATAATCGGTAAATGCCAAATTTTCATCTGCGATAATTTTCATGCAATTCTTTCCATCGATTTGTATGTGCTTATTATCCTTAGCGCAAAGGAAATTGACAAATCAAATCTGAAAGTTCCAGTTAAAATGTCGAGAAACACTACATTTTTGATGCAATCATGCGACTTATTGCCAATCCTCTGTCTTACTTTTAATTTTATAATAGTAGTGTTTTCTTCATAAGCAGTTTTATTATGACGCCTTACTCTCCCTACAAAGGCAAAAGTGGTATCAAACGTATTTTTAATGCAACAGGCTATTCCCTTGCAGGGTTTAAAGCTGCATTTAGCCATGAAGCCGCTTTTAGACAAGTCCTTTTGCTTAATTTAATTTTGATCCCAATCAGTTTTTCTGTTGATGTCTCAGCCCTAGAACAAGCACTCATGGTGGCTGTTTGTTTGCTTGCAATTATTGTTGAACTATTTAATTCAGCAATTGAAGCTGTAGTTGATCGTATTTCTTTAGAAAAACACCAACTTTCTAAAAATGCAAAAGACATGGGCAGTGCTGCTCAATTTGTTTCTCTTGCGATTATATTTTTTACATGGATGATTATTTTATTTCGATAAGTCATTATAAATTCTAAATAAAAAAATCCCTGCATTAGCAGGGATTTTTTTTAATCTAGGAAGAAGATGTAATTACATCATGCCAATTAACAATCTAACCTTCTATAAATACAAATCACATTACAACCTATCCAATTGATTCAACGATATTTTTATTCTAACCTTCCATAACAATGTAATACATGCAATTACCAATTTTTGTGAGTAAGATTGTGAGTAAGCCCTTTCAAAAATAGCGTTACTCACAACATATGCTGAACGATTTAAAAATCAAAAGATTAAAACCACGTGAAGAATTATACCGCATGGCTGATCATTCAGGGCTCTGTATAGAAGTCCGCCCATCTGGTAGCAAATTCTGGCGTTATCGTTACCGCTTTCTTACTAAAGCAAAAATGCTCACAATCGGTAAATATCCTGAAATTACTTTAGCATATGCTCGATTAAAAACTATTGAATATCGAGAGCAACTTGCCAAAGGAGTAGACCCAATAGGTCACCAGAAAAATGAACGCCTTGAAGCAATTAAAGCAAATAATGGTACATTTCGGTTAGTCGCAAGTGAATTTATAAATTCCCGAAAAGCTCAACAATCCAAGGAATGGGAACAACGCCGAAGCAGTTATTTTGAGAAAGATGTTTACCCTCTTATTGGTAACAAACCTATTCATGAGATTGACTCTATTGATATTAAAACTGTGCTTGATAGCACTATGGCAAGAATCAAAAAATCAGGAAGAGGCACAGGAGAAGTTAAAGGGATTTTTGTAAGACAAATCATTGGTGAGGTTATGGAATATGCAATTATCACAAAACGCATTTCTATAGATCCTACTTATGTTCTTAGGGGTTACATTAAACAGCCAGATGTAACCCATGCCAGACCATTAACTGAGTCTGAAAAAAAAGTACTTATGCTTAAGCTCAATGCATACGGTGGCTCAATTAGCACACGAAATGCTATTAAAGCCGCAATATACACATGGCTTAGAAGCATTGAGATACGTCGAGGTAAAAAGGAATATATTGACTTTGAAGATAAGACATGGACGATTCCAGCAGTATCAAGGGCTGATATTTTGGCTGGCAAGCGCAATATGAAAAAGAACAGAATGCATGTTGTACCATTGTCTGACCAAGCCATTGAAATCATAAAAGAGCAATTTGCACTTTATCCAGATAGTGAATATATATTTGCAGGAGAAGACGGGGAAATGATGGGTAAAACCACATTGAATACAGCCCTGAGTAATATGAAATTAGAGTTCAGGATGCATACTCTAAGAGCAACTGCATCCACTGTGGCTAATGAGAATGGTTTTAATAAGGATTGGGTTGAATTACAACTTGCCCACGTTTCAGATAATAAAACAAGGGCATCGTACAATCATGCTCAATGGTTAAATGATCGTAAAACGATGATGCAATGGTGGGCTGAACATGTAGATAGTTGGGATAAAAATAATAATCTATAGTATAGGTATAAATTCTTTATTTTTTCCCAAAAAATATGTTTAAAAAGTTAGATACATAAGTTGAAAACAACTCTATGTATCTAAACTTAATTCTATTACATTCTCACTTCCAAATAGATTATTCACTGTTACAAGTGCTGTATCAGATAATGTCTGAGTAGCTAACACAGCCAGTCTCGTCATTGGGCGAGAAATAGATACATAGAAAAGATTACGAGCTCTATAAAAACCTTTTGTGTTTGCATTAGTCAACTTTTTAGTCTCAAGCAACTCGAGAAGCTGTGGCCATTTATAATTATTCCATCCACCACCTAAAACTACTAATACATTCTCAAACTCTGCCCCCTTAACACTGTGCTGAGTTGCAAATGGAGTTTGCTTTTCAATAAACTTTGTAACTTCGATTACTTCTTTATATGGAATTTCTCTTAATTTATTATAACGAAGTAGTGTTGAAGACATTTCCGTGTCAGGTGAATTTCTTAGAGAAATAAGCTCATCGTCTCGTCTAAGCACTCTATCTGGGGGGGAGGGACGTTTTGTCTGCTTAAGATGATCTATCACTTGCCCTATAGTCCCCTCTTGTCTTAGTTTTAATAATTGATCCATATCCCGTCGCCAACAAGATTTATCTTCATGCTTCGTTATTGCAGGCCTTGAGCCAAAGATTTTAAACATCTCACCATAATTTGATAAGCTATAGCTAACACTCATTGGTTCAACTATTTCTGCAAAAAATTTTATTACAGGGTCTTCTTTTTTAGCAAATTGATCATTACGTCCGTCAAATACTTTAATTAATTGAGGGTATCCTTGTTCAGATGCTAAAACATTATGGCTTAACATCAGTATCTTAGTTTTTTCAATATCCCACCCCTCATTTTGTAGCCTCTGTATCAAACTTGTACGAGTAGATCGAGCTATATCTATTGGTAAATCATCTTTAGAACTTCTCTCATCTGTTCGTGTCCCCTTATAAGAATTAGTATGAAAAAATCTAGCTTCACCTTTTGCATCTGGCGAACTGACAGCTTGTGGTAAGTCTAGTCTTAAATTATTTAATATATCTACAATTGCTGGAACTGATCGAAAATTTGATCCCTTTGCAATCTCTTCGATTGGATACTCTGCCAATTCATATTCACTACCATAAATAGTCTGCCAATGGTCTCCAAAAAGACCAAAAAGTGGTCCCACCTTTGGTTTTAAGAAATACTCTGTAATAGCATCCATAAATTGGCGATTGGTATCTTGATATTCATCAATAAAAACTACCGGAAACTGATTGCTAAATATTTTCCGAAACTTTTCTTTACTTAGTAATTTAGCCATCATCGTTGGGATATCATCATGACTCAGTGTAATTTTCTGATCATTAACACCAAAAAAGCCCAACTCGTATTCCACTGATTTAGACCCAATGCCACCACCTTGTTCAACTTTTTCTTTTCTTGAATCATCTTCAATAAGAATCTCTCTTATGGCTTTTTGAAATTGGCGCATAAAAGCCCATGAGAATCCATGTATAGTATCGACTAAAATTGCTGGATGGTCTTCAATTTCTTGGGCAATCTCATTTCTTGCAACTTCCGTATAAGTAATACAAGCTACTTTTTTACCTGTTTGCGTTAATGATCTACCACGCTCTTTAATAATGGATTTTAGAGCATGAACTAAAGAAAATGTTTTTCCCGCACCTGCGCCAGCTTCTAGCCGGAAACTTCGTCCTGCTTTTATAGCTGCATTAATTTTTGCTTCAGCTAGTTGAGCTGCAATTATTGCTGGATTGTCTAGAATCTCACTCATGCTACTTATTCGCCTGTAGTTAATTCATAGTTTGATTTTTTTATAGTGTCCATTTCAGATAACCAAATTAGACCTTCCTTGATATATCTTGGTGCCGACCAATCTTCTATTAGAATTGCATATTCTAAGGCGAAATCAGATTTAATAAGCCCTTGTGCTTTTTCCCAAGCAGCAACAGCAATATCTTGTCCTTCAGGTAATTCAAATTTAGAAAGATTAGCTAATATGAAAGCATCCTCATAACTTCTAGCGCATATATTAGTTTCTGGATCTTCTGGTATTTGATATGCAATTCTACGGAACTTAATTTGTTTCTCTTGAGCAGTTTTAGCAATCAAGACTGACGGGGAAATTTGACTATCCTCATTTTTAGCTTTTTTCTTAACTTTACCAGTATCATCGACTTCTTTAGGATAAAACCAGTTTTTAATGGCAGCATTAGATGTATTCTGACCATCAACTACTGGGCATTTCACCCATGCATCTTCCTGTTTTCCATTCTTAGTTATTTTGCCTTTTTTTGTTGAATCTAGATCAGTGATTACTAACGTTTTCAACTCCAGAAAGTCAAGGAGTGGATAAAAAATATGCGCATGTGCTCCACCAACCTCAACACAAGTAACATATTGTCTGGCTAGTTTTTGTGGTTCATCAAGAGACTCATCAACTAATTGACATAACTTTGGCATTAATAAACGTTCTGTTGTCCCTTCAACTAAGATAGCTTTATCAGCAAAGTAAAGATCACATTTCGTTAAGGTCATATATTGATGTAAAAATTTTTGATCTTTAACAGAAATACTACTCAACCCCTTCTTAAAATCTTTAACCTTTGTCTGACGTACGTTTTCTATCTTATGAATTTCATTATAAAAATATCTAACAGCATCAAATTTTGCAGCATTCGCAACATGTGGGGAGTGTGTTGTGATAACAAACTGGATATTCCATTTATCTTTGTTAGAATAATTTTCCGATAATTTTTGAACAGCCACATTTAATTGATTGATAAAAACCTCCTGCATTTGAGGATGTAAATGAGCTTCTGGCTCTTCAATAAATATTAAATGAGTAGCGGGGCTAATTGATTTTGATCTATAGATTTTGTGATAGCTTGCTAACTGTAGCAACATGTAAATCAAATTACGGGTTCCTAGACCATTATACCCTTCTGGTAAATGTACTCCATCAACTCCGCTATAAACGACCTTAGTATGCCCTGATAATAATGATTCCACGTTTAATGATGTCTCTGGTCTTATCTCAGTATCATTAAGACTTGGAAATCCCATTACGTTCATAACTGGTAATAATTCTTTAAGCATGCCATCAAAGTCGAGTTGGACATTATGCTCAATATTTTCAACAGATTGCTTTAATCTTATAGCTAAATTTTGATCTGCCTCAGCAGCAGATGGTGCTGTAGCTGTCTTAAATAGCTCACTAAGCAATTTACCTATTACATCAGCATCCCCTAGTTTTGTTTTATCAAGATTTCTTTGAGCTAATACAAAGTTACATTGTAATAATGCTGTTAAAGCAGATGTGCCTTCAAAATCTCTCGTATTTGTACTATCAGTAGGATCAATTGCACTTACATGAACCCCATAAGCTTTAGACAAATTACCCTTCAAATTTTTATAAAAATGTGTACGAGGTTCAACCACTGCGGAAGATGGGGTAAGGTCAAAAAGCAAATGCATATTTTTCAAAATAGGCCGATACTCAACTCGCGCAATAGCCGTTGTAGAGTCTTCATCTAAATCAATAATAAAAGGGGATAGAGAACCTAAATCAGGAGAAAGTTTATTATATTGAAATGTAAGTATAAGAGAAATTCGAGGAAGTGTTTCGAATATTACTTCTGAACTTTCCCCCGCCTCTCTTAATTCTTTAGCTTTTAAAAATTTTTCTCGTGATAAAACTGAAAAATCCTCTAGCCGAAATCTTGTTCCAGATTCACCACAAAAACAATCAAAAATACTGGTAAAAGATGTCTTTCCACTATTATTACGTCCAACAATTACAGTTGAATTCTCTTCCAATCCGAATTCGACATTCTCAAGAAGCCTAAAACCTTCTACTTTAATTTTTTCAATGCGCATTATTATCCCCAATTATTTATTTTAAGCTTTTAAAAATTCGACTATGAATATAGCTTAATAACTAAGATATTATTATTTCTAAAAATAATAATATACAACTTAAGCATAAACTTTTTAAAGCTATCTAACATAATCTTCAAAATAGAAATTGCCATCTCTACAAGCTAACTACGACTGAGCCTTTTTTCAACACAATAGATCAGTAACGTAAACACATCGAATAGTTTTCAACTTTAATTTTACTTCAATCAAAGCTTGTCTGCCGCCCGTCTTAATATTTATCCTGATATAAGAAATCAGTTCTTAATATTTGTACCACGATACAAGCAATGTAATATAATAAACAAATAAGTTGAGTATATTACATGAAAATATCCTTGCTCATATCCTCGCTACCTACACAGAATACAACCACTCGTATGAGAGTCTGGCGATCTCTCAAAGCAAGCGGCGCAGCAATTCTAAGAGATGGCGTCTATTTGCTCCCTATTTCCCATAGTGAAAAGTTTGATCCTATTGCTAATGATGTTATCTCAGAACAAGGGGCTGCTTATATCTTTCATGCAGAACAACCCTTAAATCTTGAGCTTGCTTCTTTTTTCAGTCGGAAAGAAGAATACGATGCTCTCTATAAACAACTGTCTGAATTAAGAGATCGGCAGACCAAAGATGAAAAGAAAGAGCTGCTCAAGCAAATCCGGAAATTAAGAAAAAGTATCGATGCGCTTGTAGAAATTGACTACTACCCCGATGAAACTCAAGCACAGGTTCTAAATGAGCTTTCCTCTTTAGAACTTTCAATTGCACGTCTTGGTGAAGTGAATGAACCACTAGCAATACAAGCTCATATTCAACTTCTCGATAAAGCTAGTTATCAAAACAGAATTTGGGCAACTCGTAAAAGACCTTGGATTGATCGCCTAGCTTCTGCATGGCTAATCAAGACATTTATTGATACCTCACCAACATTCATTTGGTTAGAAACGCCAAGTGACTGCCCAGAAGAGGCATTAGGATTCGATTTTGATGGTGCAACTTTCAGTCATATCAATCATTGGGTGACCTTCGAAGTTCTTTTACATAGTTTTGATCTAGAAACACCTGCATTAAAGAAAATCGCTGAAATTGTTCATTACCTTGATGTAGGTGGGATTGAACCTCCCGAAGCAATCGGTATTGAAAAAGTTATTCAAGGAATTCGAAGTCAGATAAGTGACGATGATCAATTATTTGCATTATCGAATCACATTTTCGATGGCTTATATGCCAACCTATCAAGAGAATAATCATGGAACAAGAACTTGTTATAGAACCAGAACAAGAAATACAGTCAATTTCATTTTGGCAAGCATTTCTATTCTGGCTGAAATTGGGGTTCATTAGTTTTGGTGGGCCAGCAGGACAAATCGCTGTCATGCACCAAGAACTCGTTGAACAAAAACGTTGGATTTCTGAAAAACGTTTCTTACACGCTCTCAACTACTGCATGTTATTACCCGGACCTGAAGCTCAACAATTAGCAACCTACATAGGTTGGTTAATGCACAGGACTATAGGTGGTATTGTTGCTGGTGTCTTATTCGTTTTACCTTCTTTATTTATCCTGATCGCCCTTTCATGGGTCTATGTAAAGTTTGGTGATGTTCCTATCATTGCTGGTCTCTTTTATGGAATCAAACCAGCTGTTGTTGCTATTGTCTTTCATGCAACTTACCGGATTGGCAGCCGATCATTAAAGAATAAGTTTTTATGGGCAATTGCTGCACTTGCATTCGTTGCTATCTTTTTCTTTAACCTTCCGTTTCCTTTAATTGTTCTAAGCGCTGCAATCATTGGATACTTGGCAAGTAAAAAATATCCAAGCTTTTTTACTGGTGGAAGTTCACATCAGCAAGGTAAAAAAGATTATGGTCCAGCATTAATTGATGATGATACTCCAACCCCAGAACATGCCATATTTAGTTGGAAGCACTTAGGAAAAATTTTATTTATCGGTGCAATTTTATGGTTTACACCCATTATAGGTTTGACTCTTACCTTGGGATGGGAGCATGCCTATACACAAATGGCTTGGTTCTTTACTAAAGCGGCACTGCTAACATTTGGTGGAGCTTATGCGGTATTACCTTACGTGTATCAAGGTGCTGTAAATTTTTATGGTTGGTTGAGTCCAACACAAATGATCGATGGTTTAGCACTAGGTGAAAGTACACCCGGCCCACTGATTATGGTTGTTGCATTTGTCGGATTTTTAGGTGGCTTTAATCATGCACTTTTAGGAAGTGATCATGTATTTTTAGCAGGTGCCTTAGGTGCTGTCATTGTTACTTGGTTTACGTTTCTATTTTCTTTCATTTTCATTCTAGCTGGCGCCCCAGTGATTGAATCAACACACAATGAATTAAAGTTTACTGCACCTTTGACTGCAATTACTGCTGCTGTTGTAGGAGTAATATTGAATTTAGCACTCTTCTTCAGTTATCACGTTTTATGGCCCAATGGATTCAACCATTCTTTCAACTATGAAGCCGCATTCATTGCAATTGCAGCATTCATCGCCTTGTTCCATTTTGAAGTCAAAGTCATGTATGTGATTTTTGCCTCTGCATTCTGTGGCTTGATTCTATATATTGGTGCATAAACTTATAGTTTTATTTCTTAGGGTCTGTTGAGAATTACCGAGAGTTAATTAAACTCGCGCACAATTGAATCATGGCTTCAAAACTCGTATCTGTTTTACAACTACGCATCGCTATACGTTTAAATTCTTTTAACTTACAGAAATAGTTTTCAATGAGATGACGC
>NZ_NHRQ01000018.1:0-55528 GCF_002165335.1 Acinetobacter sp. WCHA29 | reverse complement strand
CTCGATCGGTCACTTTACCTAGGCAAAAAGGTTCCATTTTTGCCCATTGGGCATCAGTAAGTATGTATCTATCCATACTACTATTATAAATTAATCAGTTGCCTTTGTTAATTCTCAACAAGCCCTAGCCTTTTAGCAATATAACTAACCTTTTATATTATGAGGATCTTGAAAGGGAGCTTTAGATGCACTCTCTATTAATCCGAATTCTGCTTAAGCCAATGCTTCGCAAATTTGAATAGTTGGTCTATTTTGATGACAAAGCTGATAAGCACATAAAAGATTCATTAATTTTTTGCAGAAATCATCCAAAATACAAAATAATTCGGTAATATAATTCATTGAAAGCCTTTTTATTATATTTTATATTTAAAATCAATATTTTGCAAATTCAGATTTTTTCTACTCTTTTTTTATATCGCACTCAGGTTAATTTAACTAAATTTTCTCTGTACACGACAAATTTCATAGGACCCTTGTCCTATCAGGCTTTTTCTTTCTTAAAATTGCGAGCACTTTATTAAATTCTTCTTTTTTTCCAAAACCAATCAAACGTAGAGTAACCATTTGAACATAGTCCAAACCGTAGCGAAATAAACTTACTGAAAGTCGTCCATGCTTCTTTATTTTTATCGCTTTTTTTCGATCATGTTGCCATTCACCTGTTAAATAGCACCAACAGAAACCGATGGCTAGCACTGCTATCAATTTCTTGACTCGTCTAGGGTCTGTTAAACGAGTA
Organism: Acinetobacter sp. WCHA29; assembly: GCF_002165335.1. Classification (NCBI taxonomy): domain Bacteria; kingdom Pseudomonadati; phylum Pseudomonadota; class Gammaproteobacteria; order Moraxellales; family Moraxellaceae; genus Acinetobacter; species Acinetobacter sp. WCHA29. The sequence continues at coordinate 54,786 of NZ_NHRQ01000018.1, read as the reverse complement.
TTTTCAAGATTGAATCCACGTCCTTTCAGACAACTAAATAAGGTTTCGATTTCCCAGCGTAATGCATAATCACCAATAGCAGAAGCATTAAACATAGGAGAAACAACAAGTAAAAGTTCTCCATCTTCTAATCGTAACGCACTAATATACAGTTTCACTCCACCGACCCAAATACGTCGTTTACGACATTCAGTTTAACCAACTTGAAGATGACGAAATAAATCACTAATTTTATGATGCTTGGCTAAGTAATTGGTCACAATAAAGTTTTTTTAACACGTATACAGAAGTGAATGTCATTTTCAATTCACCATGTAAACCATTTCTCACCGATAAATTCTCTGTCTGCGAACACATTCACAATACGATCTTTACCAAAAATGGAGATAAAGCGTTGAATCAAAGCAATACGCTCTTTTGTATCTGAATTGCCACGTTTATTGAGCAATGTCCAAACAATAGGTATCGCTATTCCACGATAGACGATGGCTAACATCAAGATATTGATATCTCGTTTTCCCCATTTCCAGTTGGTTCTATCCAAAGTTAATTGGACTTTATCGAATGAAAATATATTGAAAATTAACTGAGAAATTTGACGATAATTGAAATACTGATCTGCAAAGAAGCGTTGTATACGTCGATAAAATGATTGTGGTAAGCACTTGATGGGTAAGGCTTTAGATGCAGAAGAAAGGTTACATGTCTGTTTTACAATTAATGCCAGCATAATCAGTGTAAAACATTTTACATGTGACTTGTTCCACTTTAGATATTTGTTTAAGATGAGATGTAACTCATTGAAATGTGTCATCATATTCGTCGTCAGAAAACAAGTATTATGCCATTATTTCAATGAGTTATCTTTTTTGTCGTGTACAAAGATAAATTTTACTTTCGCATCCACTCAGCAATATCCAATAAAGCTTGTGCTGTTTTATCCCAGCCTAAACAGCCATCGGTTACTGATTGCCCATATGTCATATCGCAAGAAATCTTTTGATTCCCATCCACTAAATGACTTTCAATCATCACACCACGAACTTTCGACTCAGTACGTTCTGCAATGATCTGCTTTAAAACATTCGGTTGTTGTAATGGGTCTTTGCCACTATTGCCATGACTACAATCAATCACCAGTGCCGGTAATTGCTTATGTTTGAAATGCATGGCTTGGATCGAAGCTAAATCATAATTAGTTCCATGATTTGAACCACGTAAAATCAAATGTGGTAAAGGATTTCCATTGCTATGCAAAATTGCAGGTAAACCTTGTTGGGTCATACCTAAGAATTGATGACCATGCAGTGCAGACTGAATCGCATCCAAAGCAATTTGGATTGAACCATCTGTACCATTTTTGAAGCCGATACTGTAAGGCATATGGCTAGAAATTTCACGATGAATCTGTGATTCACTGGTACGTGCACCTATTGCACCCCAAGCCAGTAAATCATCAAAATAACCTGTTGCCATTGGGCTTAAAATTTCGCTGGCAATCGGCAAGCCTTTTTCGATGAGTTGTAAGTAAAGTGCACGAGACTTTTCTAAACCAAGTTGTAAATCTGATGATCCATCTAAATTTGGATCATATAAGAAACCTTTCCAACCCACGGTAGTACGCGGTTTTTCAATATATGCACGCATCACCAAGAATATTTGATCTTTTACTTGTTCTTGTAGTTGTTGGAGGCGATCAGCATATTCGAGTACCGCGATAGGATCATGAATCGAACAAGGACCCGTAATCACCATTAAGCGATGATCATGTCCAGATAAAATATTCTGAATCGTTTGACGATGTTTTGAAATTTGCTGCGCTAAAGTTGCAGACAAGGGATATTGTGCTTTGAGTTGTGATGGCAAGCTAAGTATTGATTCTTTTGAATGAGTGTGTGGTTGTGTCAAAGCAGTATTTAAAGCATTCATTTTCAATTCCTTTGGACTGACCTTCTTCGCAGTCCTATCATTTATTTGAGCAAGTGTGATCTAAGTGATGTTGATTTTTTTGCAAAGTAAAACCAAGAAATCTTGCTAAAATATGAATAATTGAATGTATACATGGTATTTCTCCTAAAATCATGATTGTTAAAGCATAAAAAAACCTGATCGGTGTTGCCGATCAGGTATTAACTGGTTGGGCAACCCTTTTTTGCTGCCCGAAACGCATCAGGCAACTACATATATTGCCAAAAATAAAAGTATGCGTTTGTGTTTACAGTATGCTTTAACATGTTTATTTCAAATATCTAAAAAACTGTTGCTAACCCTTAAATTACGCACTATTTCAGCATTTGACAAGTGTTTTTGAAAAATATTTTGTAGCATTTAACGTACCAAACCTTGCGGTTGTAAAATGATTAGGCAAGCACCACAAAGAACAACGATCCCACCCAAAATATCCCAATGCGTTAGCATGACTTGATCGACATAACGCAACCACATTAGGGCAGTAAAAATATAAATCCCGCCATAGGCTGCATAAATACGACCTGATGCCGCAGGATGCAAAGCCAGTAACCAAACAAAGACGGCTAAGCTTAACGCCGTAGGAACCCATAACCAATGCGACTTTCCTTGATTCAAAATTAAATAAGGAAAATAACAACCTAAGATTTCAGCGATTGCTGTGACGAAAAATAACCCAAATACTTTAAGTACTTGGGTTATAGAGAAAGACAGTTCAAACATTAAGCAGGTTCAGCACTCGGGTTAATATGATCTTCAAATACTTCCAATTTTAAACCAATGTTTTTGCCATTTTCTGTTTTCACAGAAACCGCAACGTTACCACCATGCTCTGCAAGCTCACCAAATAAAATCATCTCAGCAAGTGGCTTTTTCAAATGCTCTTGAATCAGACGTTGCATTGGACGAGCACCCATCAGACGGTCATAACCATTAGCTGACAACCAATCACGAGCGCTTTGATCAACATCAAGTACCACTTGTTTCTCATCAAGCTGCGCTTGTAACTCAGTCAAGAATTTATCTACAACTGAGTCGATAATCGTAGTCGGAAGTGCTTTAAATTGAATAACACCATCCAAACGGTTACGGAATTCTGGCGAGAATGCACGTTTCATTGCATCCTGATTGTCTGCACTATGATCTTGTTCAGTGAAACCAATACTCGCGCGAACAATACTTTCTGCACCGATGTTAGTCGTAAGAACAATGATCACATTTCTAAAATCAGACTTACGGCCATTGTTATCTGTTAAAGCACCATGATCCATGACTTGTAACAACAAGTTGAATACATCTGGATGTGCTTTTTCAATCTCATCAAGCAAGAGTACACAATGCGGATTTTTATGAATCGCATCTGTCAGCAAACCACCTTGATCATATCCAACATAGCCTGGAGGCGCACCGATCAAACGAGAAACTGCATGGCGCTCCATATATTCAGACATATCGAAACGAACCAACTCTACACCGAGCAATTTCGCAAGTTGTTTCGTAACCTCGGTTTTACCCACGCCTGTTGGACCTGCAAAGACAAAACTTCCCACTGGTTTATCTGGTGCTTTCAAGCCTGCACGAGATAATTTGATCGCTGATGCAAGTGCTGTAATCGCTTCATCTTGGCCAAATACAACACGTTTAAGATCACGTTCCAAATTCTCAAGTACAGACTTGTCATCTTTAGATACTGTTTTCGGTGGAATACGCGCAATCTTAGAAACGATGTCTTCGATATTTTCAACCGAGATGGTTGTACCATCGACTTCAGCTTTCAAACGGCGTTGTGCACCAGCCTCATCAATCACATCGATCGCTTTATCTGGTAAAAAACGATCATTGATAAATTTAGCTGACAACTCAACAGCAGCAACAAGAGCTTTATCATCGTATTCAACATGATGGAAATCTTCGAACTTACTTTTCAAGCCACGTAAAATTTCAATCGTTTCACCAATACTTGGTTCATTCACATCGATCTTTTGGAAACGACGAGACAAGGCATGATCTTTCTCGAATACCTGACGATACTCTTGGAAAGTTGTTGAACCAATACAACGCAAAGTACCATTCGCTAATGCAGGCTTAATTAAATTCGATGCATCCATAGTGCTGCCCATACTCGAGCCTGCACCAATGATCATATGAATTTCGTCAATGAATAAAATCGCATTTGGATTCTTTTTCAAAGCATTCAACAACTGTTTTAAACGTTTTTCAAAGTCACCACGATATTTAGTCCCTGCAACCAAAGCACCAATGTCTAAGCTATAAACTTCAGCATTTGCAAGTGGTTTTGGTGCCTTGCCATTTACAATCAGCCAAGCTAAACCTTCCGCAATTGAGGTTTTACCTACACCCGGATCACCAACAAGCAACGGATTATTTTTACGACGTCGACATAAAATTTGTGCTGCACGCTCAATTTCTTTTTCACGTCCAATTAAAGGATCAGTTTTGCCCTTTTGTGCTTCGATATTTAAGTTAAGCGTGTATTGCTCAAGTGGCCCAGCATTTGCTGAAGCTGCACTTTCACCTTCAATATCTTCAACTTCTTCTTCAACTTGAATCTCATCTTTACGAGTGCCATGAGATAGGTATTGAGTCAAAGTTAAACGGTTAATTTGATGACGTTTAAGTAAATAAACCGCGAACGAATCTCGTTCTGAATACATTGCAACTAGAACATCTGCACCTTCAACCGTACGGTCACCACCACTCGATTGAACATGGAAAATTGCACGTTGCAAAATTCGATCAAAGCTCTCAGTTGGATGAGGCGCCTGTTCACTATTATCACCAAGTTTTGGGCTATGTTGCTCTACATATTCCTCTAATTCTTTACGCAATGTAACGATATCAGCACCACATGCTTTTAACGCATTGACTGCTGAATCATTATCAAGTAAAGCAAGCAACAAGTGTTCAACTGTCAGAAACTCATGTCTCTTTTGACGAGCCATGCTAACAGCCAAACGTAACGATACTTCTAATTGACGACTGAGCATGCAACCCCCTTATATTTTGTGCTTCATCTAAAAGGATAATATTAGAATAAGCTGGTATTAACTTGGTTTGTCTGAGGCTTTAAAGCGTTATCTAGTATACGTTTACAATAACACTTTACTTCATAATCTACAGTTAGCATTACTTGAGTATCTTGGTCAAGATTCAAAACAAAGTATTGTTGTAAAATTTCGATTACAAAGAGAATAAGACTCGCCTAGTCGCTCAAAAAGACAGCAAATCTATTCTTTATTTATGAAAGCGTATTCAACCTATGAAAAATTTTAATATGCTATGATCTTAGTTAAAACCTAACAAATCATGTATAGGTTGAATATAAAGATTGTCAGTATATTGATTCATATTTTTAGCACAAAACAATATATGTCTTAATTTACCGATTAAATCTCATATCGAAAGATAGCCTTATTTTCTAAAGACCTATTCGCAAGATATGGTTACTCAAAGTGATATTCAGCAGCTTTTTTACGCTTTCACTCTTAGCTTATGAGCCATATATGACGCAAGTGCATTGCTTTTTTAACGCTGTTACTCGCAACAAAGCTTCGCTTTTTTTTAACGCTTTCACTCCCAACACAGTTGCTCGTCTTGCGCAGCTAAAAAGCTTCGCTTTTTTTAACGCTGCTCAGGTTCGATCTGACACAATAATGGATGGCCTTGAGATCGTGCAAAGTTATTCACTTGATTCGCTTTTGTTTCTGCAATATCACGTGGATAAATACCTGCTGTTCCTTTGCCTTCATAATGAACTGTCAACATCACCTGACTTGCTTGATCAAGATTCATTCCAAAATAACTTTGTAGTACCTCAATAACAAAATCCATCGGTGTGTAATCATCATTCAGTAAAACAACAGCGTATAGTGGCGGTTTTTTTAATTCAGGTGGTGCTGTCTGAACAATGACTTCGCCATCATGATCCTCTTGCGAGTCACTTAAACGTGGATTTAAGTGCCAATCGACATATCCAGATTGATGAAAGGCATTTTTCACTTCACTTAAATTCATTTGACGTTTATATCTTCGCATATCTAGTTCTTACTAAATTTTATTGGGCATTTGCTTCAGCTTGAGGAATTTCTGATACAAAAGCAGAACTCACATCAACAGGTTGACCACGTTGCCAACTAAAGCGTTTAATCACTGGTGTAGCTGAACCAGATAAGCGAACTTCAATGAACTGAGGTGTGAAACCTTTAGGCATGGTCCAGCGCCCAGTCAACCGTTCAAAATCATCGAAATTAAAATTGGCATCTTCTAATGGCACAACCAAAACTTCAGTATCTTTAATTAATCTTAACTCAACACTACCAACAGCTCGACGTTTATTTGGGCTTACTTGAACCAAGTCCAGTTGATATTCAAAAGCATTTTCGGGTAAAGATTTAATCGCTAAATTTTGTACAGTTAAACTAACACCACCACGTTGTCTTAAAATTTCACGATAAATGGCGTTCATACTTTCAAACTGAGTTTTATCAGCATTAGCTTGATTAATACCTTTAAATAACTCATCGGCATTACTAACCGCCATATCACGTTCTTGAACAGCAGCATTTAAACTCTTACTAACAGAATCCAAAGTGGTTTTTTGCTTTTGTAGAACATCAACAAGTTGTTCAGCATCTGCATCATAACCAACAACAGTCAAACCTTGACGATGCCCAACAGTATATCCCAACATAAAACTACTACCAATCAGTAATGTAGCAGCAATCACTAAAGGCAAATTCGTCTTGAGGAATTTATTTTTTTTAACGGAACTTTCTGGTGAAGTAGTCGGTTCAGCGTTTTCCATCATCATCTCTATCGTTATGATTTACATCAAAGCACACATTTAAATCCAAATTTAAATGTGTGTGAAGTAAAAAAGCGTTTTTTATGGTAATAAACCAATACCTTCTAAACCAGCAGCTTCATCAAAATTGAACATTAAATTCATATTTTGAATCGCTTGACCTGCTGCACCTTTCACTAAATTGTCTTGCGCAACTAATACGATCAATTTATTTGGTTGAGGTTGATATAAAGCAATACGTAGCTCATTTGCACCGCGCACACTACGTGTTTCAGGCGAACTATTTGCTGGCATTACATCAACAAAACGTTCATTTTCATAGAAACGCTCATACAATGCTTGTAGATCTATATTCTGAGCTTGCTCAGTCAAATCGACATAAATTGTACTCAACATACCACGAATCATCGGTACAAGATGTGGAACAAAAATAAGATGATTAAATTGTCCCTTTTCACCTGAAATGTTTTCTAAAGCTTCAACAATTTCTGGATGATGACGATGTCCAGCGACACCATAAGCTTTAAAATTATCAGCATTTTCACTGTAAATCATGCCTAAACTAGCTTTGCGACCTGCGCCCGATACACCAGACTTTGCATCGATGATAATACTTTGCGGATTGATCAATTTTTCTGAAGCTTTAAGTAAAGGAGCTAAACCCAACTGTACTGTTGTTGGGTAGCAACCAGGATTACCAATCACTTGAGCTGTTCTAATTTTTTCACGATTTAGTTCAGTTAAACCATACACTGAATCGACTAATACATCTGGACAGCTATGTTGCATGCCGTACCATTTTTCAAATTCAGATAGATTTTGCAATCGAAAATCTGCAGCAAGATCAATTACTTTAACATTAGAAGCTATCAACTCTTCCGCATGTTGCATTGCAACTCCATGTGGCGTTGCAAAAAAAACAACATCACACTGCTTTAATGCATCTAGGTCAAGATCGGAGAACGCTAAATCTGTATGCCCTCTTAAGCTTGGAAACATATCTGCAACACGTTTTCCTGCTTCAGTTCGAGATGTTAAAACACGTACTTGGGCTTGTGGATGCCTTAATAAAAGACGTAATAATTCGACGCCTGTATATCCAGTTCCACCGACGATGCCAACAGAAATCACGTGCTCTACCTCAAACTATAAATAGTGGTTGTAGTATGGCAGTTTGACGCCATTTCCACAATCCATAACCCTATAAGTTATATAGCATTTCTAAGTTACAACTTGAGGGATTGATTTTGTATCTAGCTAAAGTTAGTAAAAATATAAAAATTTCTAAAAACAAAAATGTAAATTTAACAACTTATTTTTCACTTAACTGGTCGCCATAACATTAAAAACAGTGTAAAAGTTCTGTCAAATTGTTTTATATAAATTCAATTTTACCACTGGTCAAGAAATACTATTGAATCATCTAAGTATTCGCATAGAATAAAAACCATGCGGTAATAATAAATTTCATGGATGCTAAATTTTGGAGAGCTGGAATGCCTTCTTTGAGATCAAAACAAAGATTAAACCAATACATCAGTTTAGGCGTAAGCAGTATTTTTTTGCTTAGTCCAGCTTTTCTAGTAGGCTGTGGAAGTGGTGAAAGCGAGGCACAATATGTCCCACCCACTCCAGAAGTTGTGATTCCAAAGCCTAAAAACTTCGATATTAAAGTTCCAGTAGAAATGCGTGATGTTATAGTCAAAGTATATGATAATTTTGATGATTCTTTAGTCATAGAACAAAATGTTAGTACTACTTCAAATCTCAGTATTACCTTACCGAAAGTACTTAATACGGATCATTTGTATAGAATTGAAATATCTACTACACCTAACTCATTAATTTATGATTTTCTCAATGGCCAATATAAAAGCTTCTCTTTAACTTTTAATGCTTTAGTAGAAGTTAATACTAGCAATTTAACGCAACCAATCTATATAACCCCAAGCTCTGAAGCAATTTATCAACGTGCTATCGTAAGATCTGGTCAACTCCCTACAGACATCATTAACTCCAAACAAGTTAGTGCATTACAGCTACAATTTGCGACTAATGATGTCAACAGTGCCTTATTAAATGGCTTTTCAAATGTTGATTTACCAAACTTATCATCAAGCACAATACTTACTATATTTAAATCAAATAACCTAACTGTTGCTACCATCAATAAATATATTAATACCTATTTAAACTTTGGCTACATTCAACAATGGTCAAGCTCCAACCCTGAAAATGCATTTGTTGAATTTACCAAGAACTTAGCAATCGATTTAAAAGATGGTTATTTAGATGGAAAAAAAATACATGGAGATCCTAGTCCACTTGTTTCATTAATTGACCCAGCCCCTGAAAATACAGATCCAAATAAAAACACTTTAATTAACATTGCAGAAAATCAAAAAAATATTAGAGATCAATATGCTGGATTATTAAAAACTGCTGTACTAAAACTCGCCACAAAGTATGAGCAACAAACATCTAATCCACTTGGATATATACAACTTGAACAAAAAATATACTCAGGTACCGATCCAAAAATGCAAGCTACAGATGTTTTCAGAGTAGCGGGGGCTGGTGACTATAGAAGAGCTGTAGGCTTTGCCGTTAATAGTTCAACATCAAAATGTCTAGATTCGAATTATTTATGCCAATCAGGTGTAACCGGAATCAATACTGTCTTTAATCCCAATTTACCTTCTATTGAGTATCTAATTGGCAGTTACGAAGATAAAATTAACGATTGCAAACTAAATATCAGAGCTAACGGTGTTTTAGAACTACAAAAAGGTACTCAAATCTTCACTTCAAAACTTGATGGCGATAGTACTGATAATTTAATGCTCATCAATAATACAGCTCAAGACTACCTACTCAATAGTAGTTCTACTGACATCGACTTTACTTTACAAAAGTATAAGTTTATTCAAATAAAACTAAATGGTAATCAAGTATTAAGTGCTAGTGCGGGCCTAGATACTCGCAAGGCACCTGATCAACTACAAACAACCCAACTTGAATGTAGTTTTATTTGATTTAGTACCACCACGCAGGCAATTGAATACTTTTTAATTGCCTGCGATTTTCGATATAACTTTCATCATACTTCGCCACTTCACCCCAAAATGCTGCACTATGATCAAAATACTTCGTATGTGCTAATTCATGTATACACACTGATCGTACATTATGCATCGGCATTAATACTAATCCCGCGTTAAGCATAATGTCATGTTCTGAACTACAACTTCCCCAACGTGTCTTTGGCTTTCTCACCGTGCATTCGCCATATTGTAAGCCCGTCTGCTCACTTATTAAGTTTAAATATTCTGGTAAAAACTGTTTCGCATATGCTAATACAGCAGCTTTTAAAGCTAATTCAGGGCTTTCATTTCGAATAAATAAAATATGTTGTTCCCAGTTAAATTTAAAAATATGACGTTGCTGTTGCTGAATAATTTGAAATGGTTGCAAATGATAAAATAAAACAAGTTGTTCAGGAAAATTTATAGTCTGATTAAATTGTTCTTGTTGCTTGCTCCATGTCTCTAATAACCATTGTTCAGACTGTTGCAGAAATTGCTGAATCTGCCGCTTTGTACAAAAGATAGGGACTGTTAAACGAATACCTGTAGGTTCAACACGCAAACGCAAATTTCTCGCTCTTGCATGTCGAACTACTTTAATTTCAGGCAATTGTGTTTCAAGCGAAACTGATTGCATTACTGTGCCGTACGTTCTTCAATACCATTATTGGTTGCAACAATCGCAATACTAGCTGCATTCAAAGCAAAAATTCCATTGGTTACCACACCTGGAATATTGTTGATCGTTTTCTCTAAATCAAGTGCGTTCAAAATATTTAAATTAAAAACATCTAAGATAACGTTACCATTATCAGTAACAACACCTTCGCGATAAACAGGATCACCACCTAAAGCTACGATTTTACGTGCAACTGCAGAACGCGCCATTGGAATTACTTCGATAGGAAGTGGAAAATCACGTCCTAATTGATCCACCCATTTAGAATCATCAACGATACATACAAACTTCTTAGCAATTGAAGCAACGATTTTTTCACGAGTTAATGCAGCACCGCCCCCTTTAATCATATGCATATGACGGTCAATTTCATCTGCACCATCGACATAGGCATCCAAACTACCTACCGAGTTCATATCAACCACTTCGATACCTAATTTTTTAAGACGTTCAGCTGTTGCATTAGAACTTGCTACGGCTGCTTCCAATTGCAACTCTGGTAATAGATCAATTAAAAAATTAACAGTACTTCCAGTTCCTACGCCCAAAATGCCGCCTTTAGGCAAATGTTTCAAAGCTGCTTTTGCCGCAGCTTGTTTTTTTTCATCTTGGGTTGCATATAGACTCATGACTTCACTCAACTATTTTGACATTTGCTGCAAGAAAACAGCGCAAATGCACAGGGGTTTGCTACAATGATTGCCTATTTTAAACTGTTATAGGGAAGATGAACATGCTGTCTCGTGTGGTACGACAAATTTTACAAGCAACGGTTTATGACGTTGCGATTGAAACACCGCTTGAAGCAGCTCCACGAATTAGTCAAAAAATTAACAATAACATTCGATTTAAACGTGAAGATTTACAACCTGTATTCTCTTTCAAGCTACGCGGTGCTTACAACAGGATTAGCCAACTTCCTAAAGATCAACTCGATCGAGGTGTGATTTGCGCATCAGCAGGTAACCATGCACAAGGTGTTGCACTGTCTGGAAAAAAATTAGGCATTCCAGCCATTATTGTCATGCCAAGCACGACCCCTGACATCAAAGTACAAGCGGTTAAAAACTTAGGTGGACAGGTTGTTTTACACGGCGATAGTTTTGATGTTGCCAATAAATATGCCAAACAACGTGCAGAAGATGAAGGATTAGTTTTTATCCCACCTTATGACGATGAACTCGTGATTGCTGGTCAAGGAACGATTGCCAATGAATTATTGCGCCAATGGCGTGATGTTGAATATGTTTTCGTTGCTGTCGGTGGTGGCGGGCTCATTGCGGGTGTTGCAGCCTATCTTGGTGAAGTTGCGCCACATGTCAAAGTCATTGGTGTTGAATATGAAGAATCTGCGTGCCTAAAAGCTGCTCTTGAATCCAATGAACGCGTGATTCTGCCACATGTGGGTTTATTTGCGGATGGTACAGCCGTTGCTCAAATTGGTGAATTGCCTTTTGAAATGATCCGCTTATCTAAGTCAGATAATTCTGGTCCAATTGTTGATCCAACAATTGTTACGGTCAATACCGATGAAATCTGTGCCGCAATCAAAGATACCTATGATGAAAATCGCAGTATCGTTGAACCATCAGGGGCGATGGCCTTAGCTGGGATCAAAAAATACGTTACCGAACATCAGCTCACTGGAAAGAACATGGTTTCAATTGTTTGCGGTGCAAACATGAACTTTGATCGTCTCCGTTATATTGCTGAACGTACTGAATTGGGTGAACGTAAAGAAGCAATCTATGCCGTCACAATTCCTGAGCAGAAAGGTGCATTTCTTAATTTCTGCCGTGCTCTACAAGGTCGTAATATTACTGAGTTTAACTATCGTGCCAGTGATGATAGCCAAGCTCAAGTATTTGTTGGGATTAGCTTGAAAGGTGGCGAAGTTGAACGTCACGAAATCCATGAATTACTCAAGCAACAATATGATGTCGATGATTTATCCGATGATGAAGTTGCAAAACTGCATATTCGTTACTTAATTGGTGGTCACGCCAATCTTGAAAATGAACGCTTGTTCCGTGTTGAATTTCCAGAGCGCCCAGGTGCCCTACTGACTTTCTTGGAGCGTCTAGGTCCAACGCATAACATTACGCTATTCCATTATCGTAATCATGGTGCAGCCGAAGGTCGTGTTTTAGTCGGTTTACAAGCAACTGATGCAAAACAAAATCCAGATGGATTGATCGAAACTTTAGAGAAAATTACTTATCCTTATGCTGAGATCAGTGACAATACTGGTTACAAACGTTTCCTTAAATAAATCACCTGATCATTTAAAGCCGACATCATGTCGGCTTTATTTTTACCCAATGATCTTGATCTTTTATATGTGATCGCAAACAAAATCATTACAAACAGATCAATTAATCCGCCTTAAAATGAATAAAAAGACATTTTTATCATTTAGTTAAGGACAGTTATGGCACAGTTTGCAGTCATTGGTTTAGGTAGTTTTGGAGCAACTGTTGCCTTAGAACTGACCAAACTCAATCATGATGTGATTGGCATCGACACCATTAAACGAAATGTAGAGAGCTTAGCTGATCGCATTACACATGCGGTGATTGCAGATGCAACCGATGAACATGTATTAGAAGAACTGAATATCCAAAATTGTGATGCCGTCGTGGTCGCGATTGGTGAAGATATTGAAGCCAGTATTCTTTGTGTTTTAAATCTAAAAAATTTAGGGGTGGATAAAATCCTCGTTAAAGCCAAAACTAAAGCCCACCACACTATCCTCTCCCATTTAAACGTCAGTAAAATTATTCACCCTGAAGAAGATATGGGTGTGCGGGTTGCTCAAGCGTTAAATTATCCCATGGTTAGCCGTTATATGGCTTTGGATGATGATCGTTATATTGTCAAAGTTCCAGTACAAGCAAAGCTGAATCATGTGAATTTATCGGGCATCTTAAAACAAGAACCTAATATCAAACTTTTATTACTTAAACGTGATCAACAAATTCTATATGAAACCGATGTGAATTTTACTCTACAGGCTGGAGACGTACTTATTTTAGAAGGCTCGCTCAGCCATCTCCGAAAGCTCTCAGGATGTTTTGTATAAAATGACGATAAAAATAAATACTCAAAAAATTTTTAACTTAAGTCCACCCTCCTTATTAGCGATTGGGTTTCTAAGTTTTATTATCATTGGAACACTATTACTCAAACTCCCTATCGCCAATAAAGGCAATTTGAGCTGGATGGATGCCTTATTTACAGCAACATCGGCTGTAACCATTACAGGTTTATCTGTAGTGAATTTAAATGAGTCTTTTAATCATCTCGGGCAAGTTATTATTCTTTTATTAATCCAAACAGGTGGTTTGGGTTTTATGACTTTTGCTATTTTGGCAGCCTTAAGTCTAGCGCCTAAACTCGGGCTAAAACAACAAATGATGGCACAAGATAGCTTAGGTCAAACCAGCTTATCTAAAGTTACCTTTGTGGCAAAAGGTGTGGTGATTTATACACTTTTTTTTGAACTGATTGGCGTTATTATCTTAAGTACTTCTTTTATACCTATTTATGGCTTTGACCGTGGATTATATTATTCAATTTTCTACAGTATTTCTGCATTCAATAATGCAGGGTTTTCGCTATTCAATAACAGCTTAATAAATTTCCAAGGTCATTATCTTATCTGTTTAACCATTAGTACGCTATATACGTTAGGTGGAATTGGTTTTCTTGTTTTAATTGACGTTAAACAAAATAAACGTTGGAGTAAACTTACACCGAATAGCAAGCTAATCCTCAGTGCAATCGCAACACTAAATATTGTGGCTTTTATTTTGATTTGGCTTTTAGAAGCCAACAATCCACTTACTTTAGGTTCAATGAATATTGGTGAACAAGCCATGAATGCTTGGTTCCAAGCGACAGTACCTCGTTCATCGGGATTCAATACGATTGATACAGGTTCGATGGAACACAGTACAACACTGCTCACGATGCTATTGATGTTTATTGGTGGCGGTTCACTGAGTACCGCAGGTGGTATTAAAGTTGGTACTTTTGTAATATTGCTGTTGTGTGTGATTTCATTTCTACGGCGTAATGAAGAAATTCGTATTTTCAATCATTCAGTCTCGCAGGAAACAACTTATAAAGCACTTGCCGTGACAGCAATTACAGGTATGTTAGTGTTTACCGGCTGTTTCACAATTTTCTTACTTGAACCTAAACTGGATGTTTTAGATCTTATGTTTGAGGTTGTTTCGGCTGCATGCACTGTTGGTTTATCTCGTGGTGTTACAGGTGAATTGCATGATGGTAGCTTATTTGTTTTGAGCTTACTGATGTACACAGGTCGACTTGGGCCATTAACACTCGCCTACCTGATTGCTACACCAAAGAAAAGTCGTTTGAAACATGCAAATGCCAATATTCAGATCGGATAAAACTCTGAATATTGCTCAACCACAATCACCTGCCGACAAATTCCATCGGCTTGGCGTTGTTGTTCAAACGTACTTTTTGACATCACTTCAAAATGATCACAGAAACTAATCTCTTGTTCATCAATTGAATAAATCAAAGATTGGTTTCCCACACCGTGTAAGGTGTCATAAAACACGATAACAAAGTGACCATTTTCAAATGCCTGCTGAATCTCGGAATAGGTCAAAGCAGCCTGAATTGGAATCTGAAGACCTTGGGCATCCAAATAACTTTGCTTTTCTTTCTCATCAATATTCGGATCAGGGTCAGTATACAATGACACTTCAAAGCCTATTTTTTTCAGTGCCACAGCCAATGCTATGGTAAAAGTTCCCTCTTGTTGGTCATGGCGACATAACTGAATCAGGTCAGCAATATCAATATGGATCTGATATTGCTTTAAGATCAACCAGATTGCGAATACGCCGCAATTTGCTTCAAGCTGCAACAATGACTCAGGAATATTTAAACTCATTTAATACCAATTCATCAAAGAAACGCCTAAACCCGCATAGGTCGCACGATGGTTATAATCGATCAAGCTCTCACCATAACCATCAAAGAGTTGTAGATGTCCACGCAACTTACCTTTGATTGGGAATGCCCAGTCAAATTGCACAGCACCATGCGAGCGATCTCCACCTTTTAATGAATGACGTAACATTAGCGAGAAATCATTATCATCATGGCGATAAAATGCTGTTAAGTCTCCACGCCCCATATAATCCTTAATATCAGGATTATTATCATCTTTGGCATTTTCTTCGACACGGTACCAAGGACGTACCACCAACGCAAAATTATCTTTTTCAAACCCTAAATTAAAAATTACACGGTTCCAACTACGTGATAATGGATCAGAACGACCATTGGATTGATGATTTAAAGTCACACCTAACAGACGCGCATTTAAACCTAAAATTTCATAGTTGGTTCTGAACATCAAACTTGCTTCAGGCTCGTAATTGGTCTCACGAAATGGACGTGATTCCTCAGAGTTGTAAACCTGCCAACGTGAAGACTGCGTATACCCCAACCAGACATCACCATTATTGCCTAAAATATTTTCTAAAGCCTTTGTTTTCAATGAAATCTGAAACTTAGCTTCTGTAGAGGTTAAGTTTTGTTGATCTTTAACAGTATTGTTTGGATTGGGGCTACTAGGAAATTCATTCTTATCACTGGTCCAAAATGCGGGCAGCAAATAAACAGGTTGATAAGCACGAATATTCCACACCCCCAGTTTACTTTCTTCCGACAACTCCCAACGGCGGTCCAGCAAGGAAACATTCGGATCAAACTTGGGCGCAGCACCCAATAAATGCAGGTCACTAACTTTATGAACCACCTTGTCTTTTAAAGATTCAGGTTTGTCTGGTTCATTCGACTCGACCACAGGCACAGCGGCTGTGACCACAGGTGCGGCATCTGTCTGAACTTGTGTTGGAATAATGGTCGGCGCCTTAAAAAGGCTATCATAACAAGCTAAACGCTCTGCACTAGAAGCCAAGGCAACACAAGCATCAACAGTTGCTGGACTAGCAGGTGTAGTTACCTGCGCATTTACACCAGACGTAGCAAAAGAACCAAGTATAGCGACTACACTTAGTTCAAGATGACCACGTTCAAATGATTTGAACGCCATAAATGTCTCCAATTTTTCTTTTAATTTACTTGTTGAATATTAAAGCCAAGTGCTTGCAGCTCATCACGTTTAGCAAATGGCGCAACGACTGCTTTTACTGGTTTTTGTTCCAATAAATATTGTTTTGCAACACGCTGCAAATCTTCCAGACTCACACTTAATAAGCGCTCACGTAAAACTCTACGGAATTTTGGCGTACGTGCGTGCAATAATGCATAACAAGCAGTAATTGCTTCGCCAGCAGGTGAACCAGGCTTGTCCATACCTGCGACCAATCCAAGAATTGCCTCTTCAAGTTGATATGGTTGCTGCTCAACATTAAATAACCATTGCACACTTGCTTCAAAATCATTAAATGTTTCAACTAAACGTGGATCGCGATAACTATAAAAACGGAATGAACAAGCATTACCATCATAACTTGCTCCACCACCGTAAGCACCGCCTTTTTCACGAATGGCACTATGTAAGAAACCATTACGTAAATACGCAGCCAATACCATCAATGGTGCTGCATCTGCATGAGCAACATCAACCGCCTGATAGGCGGAAGCACAGAACTGTACATTGGTCTGAATGAGCCATGCTTCATCATTTTCTGTATTGACGTGTTCAACTTCGGTTAGGCTTACAGGTGATTTATCGACAGCCAGTTTATCCCAAACGTTTTGAATCTCTTCAACTAAACGATCAGACTGATGTTCTTCGCAAACCAATAAAAACTGTTTAGGTGCTTGTAATAACTTACGATGAATTGCCTGTAATTCAGCAATTAATGCATGATAGGCATCTTCGTCCTGATCAATCTTAGTGACTAAATCACTCAGCCAGTTCAGCGCACCCAAACCAGTATTATGATAGTCACGTCGAGCTAATGCACTCATTTGACGAGAAGCAATTTGCATTGCATAACTATGTCCAGAACCTGACAAGCGTGACTGCCAACGGGTTTTCCGTTGCTGCAATAATTCGATAATGCGATCTTTTTCATCAAATCGAAGCTGCTCAAAGGCAAGTTTCAACAACTGAATAGAATCTAATTTTTGCGTAAGTGATTTTGTCGTCAGTGTTAACCAAGCACTAATTCGATCTTTATCATCCACTTTGCTACGTAAAGACGCTCCCATTCCCAAACCGCCACTTACAGCCGTTTGGATTTGTTGGAATTCTAAATAATCATGCTCACCTGCGCCAACCTCACCCATCAAGATAGAAAGTAAGTTGAAATAAGGCGACTGTACGATTTCGTCTGGAATCTGAATCAAAACTTGTTGATAGTAAATACCATTGGTGCCTGCATGATAAAGATTTAATGGTGTATCCAGACCATTACAGATAATCTCACGCAATTGACCTTGAACAATATGCAAATCCGCAGGCACATCTTCCAAACCAACTTTAGGAAGTAACTCAAGATCATCAGCTGTGTCTTGACGTTCTTTTAATGCTTCAGTTTTTTGCTGAATTTCAATTTTTTGATCTTCTGTCAAATTAGCCGTAATTTCAGCCAAACGTGCTTGCTCAGCCTGTTGCTCTTTTACTGATTTGGTCGCATCTGGCACTAAGGTCATTTGTACACGATGCGGATTATCTAACAAATGAGTTTTGATTAAATTAGACAACCACATTGGGTCTTTCAATTCTTCTTTCACTTGCTCAATTGCAGAATCCACATCCCAAACATGGATTGGATCATTATGGTGAATTGCACTACCTAGACCATTCAAAATAAGGCTTAAACCATAAGGCGTACCATCACCATTGATCTCACGTTGATGCAATTCAATTTGATGTAAAATCGCATCAACCAAATCACGGTCAATTGGTTTTGAAGCAGCCTCTTTCAAAATATCTAAAACGCCATTTTTAAATGTTTCAGCATGTTCTTCATTCGAGCCTTGTACGCCACAATAGAACGTCATTTCGAAGTTACTATCATCAACTCCCATCAATGGACCTGTTGACTGTGCATAACCACAAGTTTCTAAATAATGACGCAACGGCGACGCTGAATTTTCTAATAAAATTCCTTCTACTAAACGCATACCTAAACGTAATTTAATGTCACTGGTTTCAGGGAGTAACCATGACATCACATGATAAGTTTTATCTTTTAAGTCTTCGCTATCAACTGCATAGCTTTCAGTCACTTCTATTGGTGCTAATAAACGTTTTTCAGGTTTTGAATATAATGTTGTACCCTGAGAAAACTTATTTAATGCTAATTTTTCAAACTGCTCCTGTAAATCATAGGCAGTTTGATTACCAAAAGTCATAAAGACTGCATTACTTGGGTGATAATGTGTTTTATAAAAATCAACAAGCTGTTCGTAGGTTAAATCAGGAATGTCTTTTGGATCACCACCTGAATTATAGTGATAGGTCGTTTCAGGGAATAAATGATGTGCCAACTGGTGATAGAGCTGATCTGTAGGTGAACTCATCGCTCCTTTCATTTCATTGAACACCACACCTTTATAAACGGCTTGATCATTCTCTAATTCAATTCGAATCCCTTCTTGAGCAAAATCTAAAGGATTCAAATTTGCAGCGAATGCAGCATCTAAATACACTGACAATAAATTCTGAAAATCTTTTTTATTCTGTGTCGCAAATGGATAAGCTGTCCAATCTGCTGCTGTGAACGCATTCATAAAGGTATTTAATGAACGGCGAATCATTAAAAAGAATGGGTCGCGTACAGGAAATTTTTCAGAACCACATAAAGCTGTATGCTCTAAAATATGAGCTGTTCCTTTAGAATCCATCGGTTGAGTTCTAAAAGCCACTAGAAATACATTTTCATCGTGATTTGTGGCCAAATGGTAGTGAACAGCACCAGTTACTTTATGCTTATATTCTGAAACTTGAATATCGAGTGCTTCTACATGGTGTTGACGTAATAGCTGAAACGCGGGATGAATGGTTTGAGTAATGCTTTCAGTAACATCTACAGTCATGTGATCTCCAATTTATCTATTTAAATAACACTAATTTAATATAGAGAGTCTACCGAAGAATACACATGGATATCCATGTAAATTGGTATGTTTTTGTAGAAAAATTCAGCAAGCAAGGTGTGATGGTCAATGCATTAGTGTAAACTTTGCTTTTTGATTTTTTAATGTGATGACAAACATGACAACTGTTGATCTTTTTGCAATTGGTAATGCGCTGATTGACCAAGAATTTAAAGTCTCAAATGAGTTTTTAACACAGCAAGCTTTGCAAAAAGGCACAATGCAGTTGACCGATGGTGAAACTCAGGCTGCTTTATATCAACAATTACAAGACACCCAAAACTATAAAGGTCAAGCAAGTGGTGGGTCGGCTGCAAACACAACTGTTGCATTCAGTGCTCTAGGTGGTACAGCTTTTTATGGATGCCGTGTGGGTAATGATGACCTCGGTTCAATCTACTTGAATGGTTTAAATGAAGCAGGCATTAAAACCGCTGCACAATCAATTAGTGAAGGTGTAACAGGCACATGTATGGTTCTGATCAGTCCTGATTCAGAACGTACTATGCACACATATTTAGGCATTACCGCTGAATTAACTGCTGAACAAATCGATTTTGAACCGTTGAAAGCTGCAAAATGGCTCTATATCGAAGGATACTTATCGACAAGTGATACTGCTCGTGTTGCGGTTAAACAAGCACGTGAACTTGCCAAAGCGCATGGCGTTAAAATCGCCCTTTCACTGTCTGATCCTGCAATGGTGCAATATGCACGTCAAGGGCTAGAAGAACTCTTAGATGACGGCGTTGACTTGTTATTCTGTAATGAACAAGAAGCGCTAATGTTCAGTAATACTGAAACACTTGATGCAGCTATTGAAGTTTTAAAATCAAAGAATCAACATATTGTCATCACTCAAGGCGCAAATGGCGCAGTCATCATTGACCCTGAACAACAATTCCACGTTGCTGGTCGTGAAGTTCATGCCGTTGATACTAACGGTGCTGGCGATGCTTTTGCTGGTGCATTCTTATATGCCATTAACGCTGGTTTAACTTTAAAAGCTGCGGCTCAACTGGCTATTTTAATTTCTAGTGAAGTTGTTGCACAATTTGGTCCACGCTTAGCCGTTGAAAACTATGCCAAATTATTTGAACAATTTAAAAATTCTCAACAGGAATATGCTTAAAATGGAAAAAATTTGCATGACTGAAGAAGTTCCAGATCGTGAGTCTCGTGCATATGACACCATGAAAGGAACAACAATCTTTATTACTCAGAAAGATGGTAGCTTTTACGCTTATCAAAATGTTTGCCCACATTTGCAAACTGAACTTGAGTATTTAGAAAATCAATTTTTAGATCAGGATCGTGAGTATATCCAATGCTCAACTCATGGAGCATTATTCTCAGTAGAAACTGGTGAATGTATTTCAGGGCCATGTCTAGGTGAATTCCTTGAAAAAGTAAATTTGGAAGTACACTCTGATGGTGGTATTTATATTGACTAATACCTAAATCATGAATTCTGCGATGACTGAGTTTTTTTTAAATTACTACCTTATGCCATTTCACATGAGCGTAGTGGCTTTGATTTTGCTCAGCATTGCAGAAACAATTGGTATTTTTATTGGGTTACGTCCAAGTCATCTCGTAAAGAAAATGACACCAGAGTGGTTATTAAATTCACCGCTATTAGATGTAAAATTTTCTAAATACTTAATATTTGTATTTTTACTCATCAATTTTAGTTTTGCAGGTTATTTTCTAGAGCTTTCATTTTTTGCTTTACAACACTACTTTATCTCGCCTTACTATCTTTTTGTTCCTGCTTTGATTATCGACATCTTTTTTACAGTGTTTATGATTAATTGTCTTGACCAAGTGATTAAACCTAAAGTCACACATACTCACATTAACTTAGTGGGTCGTTTAGCAACAATCTCAACGGGAAATGCACGTCCAGGCTTCTCTGCACAGGCACGTGTTCGCAATGAATTTGGTCAACTGTATTATGTACAAGTAGAGCCAGAATATGGTGAATTAGAGTTACAATCTCAAGTGTTGTTGATCAGTCAGAAATCCAATTCATACTATATTGCTAAAAAAATCTCTATTTCAAATAAACTATTTACCGCAGACTGAACCCAAAATCCGTTGAAATCTAATTGAAGCGATTAGAATTTTTTTCATTCATCATTAAAATTACAATTTGTTACATAAAGAAAAAGTAAAAAACGTTTAATCACCTCTTCCATTTTCATCAATCTATTGATCTAAATTTCAGACTAAAATGAAGGATGATATTTCACATATTTTTTAAACCAAACTCTACCAATACACTAGGTTTTGCGCAGAATCCATTATAAGAATTACTTAATTGTATAATCAGTTCTTTAAATGATTGTAAATATTATATTTTTTATATTCATACTATTTTAGTTGGTTTAAATTTTTTTTAACTAAGTATAAATCAAACCTTTTTAATCAGATTTAAAAATATAAATACAACCGTTTTAATCAGTTTTTTAAATTAATTCATATTATTTTAGTTGGGTAATAACAACATTTTCAAAATTTAACCAAAATTTATTTAAATAATTGATTTTTATATAAAATATAAAATTAATTCAATTTAAAAGCCTTAAAGGTTTATTTTTAATAAATTTTAATTAATAATATGTAACATCTTTAAAAATATGAGGCGAAGTTCTATGAACATGAGTTCTCAAGATCCAAATCGAAGGTTAATCAGAGAAATCACAATCATTCTTATTATTAAAGTTGTGCTTCTCATGGTGATTAAACATATCTGGTTTGATGCCCCAACGATTCCAAAAGATTTTAACAATGAAGTTGCCGAGCGTATTGCTGGCGATATGTCCAAAACTCAGGAGACACGTTGATGATTTCTGAAAGCGTGGTCGATCTTTCGCGGTTCCAATTCGCAATGACCGCAATGTATCACTTTCTTTTCGTCCCTCTAACTTTAGGTCTGGCTTTTATTCTTGCCATTATGGAAACCACTTATGTGATTTCTGGTAAAGAAATTTACAAAGACATGACCAAATTTTGGGGGAAACTCTTCGGGATTAACTTTGCCTTAGGTGTAACTACTGGTTTAACGATGGAATTCCAGTTTGGTACCAATTGGGCTTATTATTCTCACTATGTAGGCGACATCTTTGGTGCACCGCTTGCAATTGAAGGCTTAATGGCTTTCTTCCTAGAATCGACTTTTATTGGTCTATTCTTCTTTGGCTGGGATCGTCTTTCTAAAGTTCAACACTTAGGTGTAACTTGGCTAGTTGCGATTGGCTCTAATATGTCAGCCTTGTGGATTCTCATCGCAAATGGTTGGATGCAAAACCCTGTTGGTGCCGCATTTAACTATGAAACCATGCGTATGGAACTTGTAGACTTCGGAGCGTTGATTTTCAACCCTGTTGCTCAAGTTAAATTCGTTCATACCGTTTCTGCTGGTTATGTAACAGGCGCGATTTTTGTTCTTGCAATCTCAAGTTACTATTTACTAAAAAAACGTGACTTACCGTTTGCGCGTCGTTCTTTTGCGATTGCTGCAATTTTTGGTTTAGCATCAAGCCTATCAGTAATCTTACTCGGTGACGAATCAGGTTATGAGCTAGGCGATGTTCAAAAAACTAAACTCGCTGCAATCGAAGCTGAATGGCACACTGAACCTGCACCTGCTGCATTTACATTATTTGGTATTCCCAACCAACATGAGATGCGTACAGATTATGCAATTAAGATTCCATATGTTATGGGTATCATTGCAACACGTTCTACAGACAAACAAGTCACTGGCTTACATGATCTGATGAAAGAACACGAAGTACGTATCCGTAACGGTATGGTGGCTTATAGTGAGTTAGAAAAGCTTCGTGCTGGTGATCGTTCACCTGAACTTATGGCTTCATTTGCGAAAAATCAAAAAGACTTAGGTTATGGTTTGTTATTGAAAAAATATTCTCCAAATGTTGTTGATGCAACTGAGGATCATATTAAAGCAGCAACTAAAGATACAATTCCAAACGTCGCTGCATTGTTCTTCTCTTTCCGTGCGATGGTTGCTTCTGGCTTCCTCATGTTATTGCTATTCATCTTAGCAACTTGGGCTGTTGCAAAACGCAATGCAGAGAACAAACCTTGGTTACTTAAATACGCTCTATTTGCACTTCCTCTTCCTTGGATTGCAGCTCAAACAGGTTGGTATGTAGCTGAAGGTGGTCGTCAGCCGTGGTCTATTGGTGAAATCTTGCCTACACACCTCTCTGCATCAAGTGTTAGTACAGGCGATGTATGGGGATCAATTATTGCACTTGCTGCGTTCTACACAGTACTTCTCATTATTGAAATGTACTTAATGATCAAATTTGCTCGTTTAGGTCCAAGTTCGTTGCACACTGGTAAATATCATTTTGAAAAACTAGCTGCAAAAACTGGGGAGGCTCAATCATGATCGAATATGAACTCCTAAAAATTATTTGGTGGGTATTGGTTGGTGTATTACTGATTGGCTTTGCCCTCACCGATGGTTTTGATATGGGCTCAATGGCGCTGATGCCATTTGTAGGTAAAACTGATTCTGAAAGACGTGCTGCAATCAATACGATTGCACCACACTGGGATGGTAACCAAGTCTGGTTTATTACCGCTGGTGGTGCACTTTTTGCTGCATGGCCAATGGTTTATGCTGTCGCTTTCTCTGGAATGTATTGGGCATTACTACTCGTTCTATTTGCGCTATTCCTCAGACCCGTTGGATTTGACTATCGTTCTAAATTAGAAAATACCCAATGGCGTACTTCTTGGGACTGGGGTCTATGTATTGGTGGTGCTGTACCAGCACTAGTATTCGGTGTTGCATTTGGTAACTTATTTTTGGGCGTACCATTTAGCTTAGACGACACCTTACGTTCTGAATACACAGGCAGCTTCTTTGCATTATTGAATCCATTTGCGCTGATTTGCGGTATCGTGAGTTTGTCAATGTTATCTGCTCATGGCGGCGCATGGTTAATGCTTCGTACTGATGGTGATTTACATAACCGTTCGGCTAAAGCAACTCAAATTATGGCAATCGCATTCCTTGTATGTTTCTTAGCGGCTGGCGCTTGGTTATTCTTTGGAAATATCTCAGGCTATAGTTATGCTACTGCTGTTAATACTAATGCTGCATTAAACCCACTTGCAAAAGAAGTGGTAACAAATGCAAACCATGGTTGGTTGAATAACTACTCAACTTACCCAATTACTATGGCTGCACCAATTGTTGCAATCCTAGGTGCATTATTGGTTATTCTTAGTGCTGGAAAACGTAAGGCAGCTGCAAGCTTTACAGGTACGAGTCTGATGATTGTGGGTGCTATCTTAACTGCTGGTTTTGCATTATTCCCATTCTTATTGCCATCAAGTATCAACCCAACATCAAGTTTAACGATGTGGGATGCTGTTTCTAGTCACAAAACTCTTGGTGTAATGACTGTTGCTGCTTGTATTTTTGTTCCTCTCATTTTGATCTATACCTCTTGGTCTTATTACAAAATGTGGGGTGTCATCACTAACAAACACATTGAAGAAAATTCACATAGTTTGTACTAATGAGGAGATGTGAAATGTGGTATTTTGCATGGATTCTAGGCATTTTGATGGCATGCTTCGCAGGTGTACTCAGTGCACTCTATATCGAACACCATCAAGATTTAGATGAGGAATAATAAAATGGCTGAAGCAATGACAACACCGAAGAATAGTAAAGCTCAAGTGCTTGCAATGACCGTTTCGTTTTTGTTGGCATTGCCACTTGCTGCTATTTTATTGGTACACCCATCATTAATGTTAGATGCCAATGGTCACTACAACCACAGTATGCTGATGCTCGTCATGGTTGGTATTTCTGGCGGTTTTATTCATGGTGTTGGGTTTATACCAAGATTTTGGTTATGGAAATGGTTATTTAGCCCTTATATTGCATGGCCTCTGATGATCTTAGGCTATTATATTTGGATTGGTAATTAATCTTTAACAAATCAAATAAAAAGAGGAAGCATGGCTTCCTCTTTTTTGTGTCGTTTTGAATGATCATTTAATAACATACAAAGTAATTACAATGTAATTTAAAATATTGAGTAATAAAATTTTTAATTTATAATCAATAGACTATATGATCGTCTTTTTCATTTCAATTAACTGAATTGGCACCAACGGCTGACCTACATTTGCATTTACAGGATAAGGCTCTGTATGACCTGTAATTTGATAACCACGACGCTGATAATATGCGATTAACTCAGAGCGAACATCCAAGACATACATAATTAAATCTCGAACTTCCGAACAACTCTGTGCAACATATGCTTCAACATAATTAAGCATTTCTCTGCCATAACCTAAATTTTGAATTGTTGGATCAATCGCAAAAGTTCCAATTTCAACAGAATTATGATCAAGACTGAGTCCAATACAAGCAACTAACAAACCTTGTTCATTCTCGCCAACAAACAGTTTAAAATTGGATCGGCTCAAGTCTCCATTCAATTGCTCATTGGTAATCCGTGTTCCATCTACAAATGCTTTTTCAGTGGTCCAACTTCGCTCAGATTGAGCCCGATAAGCCAAATTGATTAATTCAACCAATTGCGCTACATCATCATTTTTTGCAGTTCTAATGTTTAAAGACATTTCTATTTTATACGCTCAATAAAAAACCGATGATAACATCGGTTCTTTTACAGTGGAGCAATTAGTTCGTTTGCCCTGCTAACCACGCCATAAATTTTTGACGCTCAGCTTTTGATGCTTTTTGCCACAAGTCTACGAGTTGCTGATCTGTGGTTTTTATATTACCCGATACTGCCGTTGTTGCTGTTACAGCAACAGGTGCTACATTTGTTGTCGAAGCTGCATATACGGGTGTAGGTTGATTCACGACATTATTTTTGTTTTTTTGCGTTAAATCCAAAGTACGACCTAGCAAACTGTTACCTGAAAACCACGGTTGAGCTTCATTATTTGCACCTGTTTGCTGTACTATAAGTTTTTTGCTTTGATCATATAAAGCAACCGTAGGCTGTTCAGCAAATTTTTTTGCTTCACTAAAGTCTTTTGGAGCATTTACCAGTGCCAAATTATAAGTTTGATTATCTTTTAGATCTGCTGTTTGAATTGTTACCACACCAGATTTCACAATATCGTGTTCACCATTTAAGTGTTCAAAATATTCACGATAACGAACATTTACCGTTAAGTTCCCAGGATCAACCTGATAGTTGTTTTTCTTTGAAGAAATTAACCCATTATTTACTTCTTGACCATTTACCGCAAGAATCACGATTTCTTCAGGTGCAGTGATTGTGACTGCTGAAAAAACTGAACTACTCAATAATAACCCGAAAGCAGCAACACCAACTCTTAAAGACATTAGACTCTTCTCGATATAAACAATTTATGAAATCGTAAGCACTATGCTCTGCGATTATGACCATTTTATGACATAAAACAAAACTGTCTATTCCAACAATTTGGCTTTTTTAAGATATATACATCAATTCTAATGCTAAGCGCCATAGTTCTTTTGGCGAATACAAACCCTTAAATAAAAAAAGAGCACATTGAGTGCTCTTTTTAATGATACGTATATTTACTTAGTTAAAAGTTTTGAAACGTGCAGCATCATCCATATAGGTTTTTTCACCAGCAGCCGCTTCAATAGAACCGAATACTAACTGGGCACGTAGTTTCCAGTTTGATGGAATATCAAAAGTTTCAGCCACTTCGGCATCCACGATTGGATTGTAGTGCTGTAATGATGCACCAACACCAATTTCAGATAATGCAGTCCATGTTGCGAACTGTGCAATTGCACTTGAATGTTCAGACCAAACTGGGAAGTTATCCGCATACAATGCGAATTGCTCTTGTAAACCTTTTACAACATCTTGATCTTCATAAAATAACGCCGTACCAAAACCTGCTGAGAAACTATCAATTTTCGCGCTAGTATTTGCAAATGCTTCTGCTGGAAGCATTTTACGTAAAGTTTCGCGAACAATTTCCCAAAATTTATGATGTGATTCACCATATAAAGTTACAACACGTGAAGTTTGTGAGTTGAATGATGATGGGCTTTGTTTTACTGCTTCGCGAATTGTTTCTTCAATCGTTGCTTGGTCAACTGTAAGATTTTTACCAATTGCATAAATGGTACGACGTGATTTAATGCTATTTAGAAAGTTACTCATGTTGTTATTCCTACTATACCTTTAAGGCGTTATCTTGGATTGAATGTAGTGTATAACGATACATTTTTTAGGAATAGTCTAAAAAATATGACATATCGTTTTATTTTTGAAACAATACTATTTGTGAACTATAAAAAAACTCCACATTGAGTGGAGTTCTTTTAACATAAACTAATTACTTATCAGTTTCAAATAATGCCGCAACAAATGATTTTGCTGAGAAAGGGCGTAAATCATCAATCTTTTCACCGACACCGATATAACGAATTGGCACATGGGTACGGCTCGCAATATTAAATAACACACCACCTTTCGCTGTACCATCAAGTTTAGTAATCGTAATACCCGTTAAGCCAACCGCCTCATCAAACAGTTGTACTTGGTTAATTGCATTTTGGCCTGTCCCCGCATCTACAATTAACATAATTTCATGCGGTGCCGTTGCATCAATCTTCTGCATCACACGTTTAACTTTTTTCAACTCTTCCATAAGATTTGATTTATTTTGCAAACGACCTGCTGTGTCAGCGATTAGAACATCAATGCCTTTCGCGCGCGCACTTTCAAAAGCATCAAAGATAACCGACGCACTATCAGCACCATGCCCCTGAGCGACAACTGGAATATCGTTACGTTCACCCCAAATTTGTAGTTGCTCAGTCGCTGCAGCACGGAAAGTATCACCCGCCGCTAGCATGACTTTTTTACCCTCACCTTGTAAACGTTTAGCCAGTTTACCAATGGTCGTCGTTTTACCTACGCCATTTACACCCACCATTAAAATCACATAAGGCGATTTATTTGGATCGATATGTAATGGTTTGACACGTGGCGCCAGTAATGCAACCAACTCTTCTTGTAATGCTTTGTAGAGCGCATGCGAATAAATTAAATCTCCACGCGCAGTTCTTTCAGTAAGATTGGCGATAATAGTTTTGGTCGCATCGACACCAATGTCGGCGATGATTAGCTGTTCTTCAACTTCTTCTAATAACTCATCATCAATTTCTTTGCCACCAATTAAGATATTGACCACACCATCCGTAAAACTACGACGCGTTTTAGCCAAACCATCCTTCATACGACCAAAGAAACCCGTTGACTTGGCTTCTTCTGTAATAGCAGGAACAAATGTTTCTTCCACAACTACAGGTGATGGCGTTTCAACAGTATTTTTAGCTACTGGCTCAATAATGGGAACATCGACAGCAGGTAAACTTGGTAATGTGACATCGTCATCTCCGATATCGGCATTTATCAAGAATTTATTTTGCATATTCGATTGCTGTTGCATGTCGATTCCTTGAGAAAAAAAGCAGCTTTTTTAAAGATGGTCAGTCTAGCACAAATTGATTTCTTTTTCCTGACTAAGGCAAACTGTTCATTTATAAATAGAAATGAGTCGATTAAAACTTATTCATCTTCTTGTGCCATGGCTGGGTACTCTTTGATTCGACTAGATTCAAATTCATAAGCGTTCAAAAGCTTTAAATAATCTTCACGGCGAATCTGAGAATTTTCCAGTATATGTACTGCCATTTGTTGTGTTTTAGGATGACTGGCTTGCTGTGAAAACTGAAGTACTTGTTGATATTGCAAAGGATTGACAGGACGTTTCAATGCATAAAATGCAATGATAAAAATAGACAAAATAATGATACTGACCAAAGCATTATAAAATTGGTCAATTTTCAACCCCAATTTGGATTGTAGAACTTTATGTTTAGAAATTATAGACAGCATAATCTACCTCGAATTAGATGTAGTGTATGTGTCTAGCTCGCTTAGGACAAGTGTAGCGTTCAATAATTCACCGCTAGTAAGTTTATTGAACGCTCATATGATATTAATCAACTCATCAGCGAACGGACAAAGGCGAAATATAAAATAAATGCAATAATCACAAGTGCCAAAAATATAGCAAACATCCCTACACCACTTTCAGCATCAGCTGGATGTAAATCATCATCATCAGCAATACGTTTCAACTCGCCATTGTAAATATCATAAAACCGATCTTTTTGTTCAGGGCTTAAATGACTTGCGAAATCGTAAACTCTTTTACGCTGTGCTAAACAATAGTCACCTAAGTGAATCTCCTGATGAAAGATTGCCTCATCGAGTAATTTACGGTGATGATGAGCTAAAGCAATAATTTGGCTTTCTGCTGGCGGTACATCAAGGCTGAAGCCATCAATTACATTTGACATATTATTCTCCTTATCAATTTCTATTATTTTCACTTTGATTTTACTTAAAAATATTTGCGAGAAGTGTTTAATCGTGTAAGCTTACAAATTACATAATGACACGCAATATATTTGACAATTCAAGTAATGTTGTCATAATTATTTCATAATTCAGAGTTATAGTGACTTAAGTTCAAAGTAAAGTATCTTTGAATAGAATCTGAAGTAATCATAATTAAAATAAGGAGTTATATATGATTCAGCATTTTACACAACATGAACTAGAGCATGTGTATGCCAATGCAGTAAATACAATTCAATCGCAAAAAAACTTTCTAGATGCTGTGAAAGAGCTTGAACAAGTAGCTCAAGCAGGTCACGGTAAAGCAGCATTATTTTTAGCGGAACTGTATTATCAAGGTTTTCGAGTAGAACGTGATTCTTTGAAAGCTCAATATTGGCAAAAGTTAGCAACAATGCAAGCATAAGAAAACGTCACTCAGGTGGCGTTTTTTAATACCTCCTTAAAACGTACAACATCACTCCCTCCCACGGTCTAACTTGCGCTGCATCAAAGCTTTGATTTGCTCAGGTAGTGTTAACTTTAATAAAAAAAATATTTCTAGAGTCTTTCTGAATTGCTTTTATCTGATGCAAAGATTGAATAATCAAGATGATATTTTGACCCAAAAGAATATTTGCTTACGATTTAGATTAATTGTTTAAACATAAATGCCATATAAATTTCTTATAATTAAACATGAGTTTAAATAAAATTAGTTTACGAACATGTATCGTTTTAATAATTTCCAACCAGTATCACGCGAGTTGATGATTAAAATTTCAATTCTAAAAACAATGATGTATTGTGGCGTACTTTGGGGTTTATATCATCAAGGTTGGGCAATCAAGTCCGATCACGATGGTCATGTATTCCCATTTTGGTTGAATGGCGTACAAGCACACCGTTATGCAAAATCAAATTGGAAAAATTATAAACCACGTAAAATTACACCAAAAGATTTTCATGAATCACTGTTACCAACCTTAACGCGTTTACAAGTAGAGCCTGCTCTATTTAATTCTTCGCATCGTAAATTCAAGCTTTCGACACAACAAATGCAGCATTTCTTTTTTAAGCCAGAACCAGTTATGGCGTAATAGATTTGCCCACCAATCATGATGACTTTTTAGACATTCACAAGAGAAAGTTATCATTGTTGCGCATTTAGTGCTTTGCAATTAAAAAAAATACCGTTAAGTTAAATGAAAATGACAATACAACAGAGGTAGATAAACAATGACAATCGTTGCCCAAGTCATCAAGAATAAAGCTGTACAATCAATTTTTACAATTTCACCAAATGCGACTGTACTTGAAGCAATCAAAATTATGGCAGATAAAGGCGTGGGAGCTTTAGTCGTTGCAGAAGATGAAAAACTAGTTGGTATTTTCTCTGAACGTGACTATACACGTAAAGTGACGTTGATGGAGCGTTCATCAAATACGACACCCGTGTCAGATATTATGACATCTAAAGTCATCACCGTTGGTTTAAACAATACAGTTGAAGAATGCTTGCAATTAATGACTGATCGACATTTGCGTCACTTACCTGTTTTAGATAAAGAAAAACTTGTTGGCTTTATTTCAATTGGTGACTTAGTCAAAGCTGCAATGGAAGATCAACGCGTTCTTATCGAGCAACTTCAACAATATATTTCAGGCTAATCGCCTCAACAAAAAAGGGCAATTGAAATTGCCCTTTTTTGCACGACTAATACGTCATTACGCTGCTAAAAAGCCTTGAATTGCAGGTACAAGTCGCTTCAACAATTCATCAGCTTGAGCTTGAGTCAGGTTTAATGGTGGTAATAAACGTACCACTGAACCTGCCGTTACATTAATAATCAACTTATATTCATCTCGTGCAATAGCAACTAGTTCAGCACAATCTTTTGGTAATTGAACACCAATCATCATACCAAAGCCACGCACCTGTACATTTTGATCAATCAATTGAGCTCGTAGTTGATCAACAATATAGGCTCCAACTACGGCTGCATTTTCAACAGCATTTTCATTTTCAAGCGTATCAAGTACGGTGTAAACCACACGTGAGCCAAGTACTGTACCACCATATGTTGAACCATGGCTGCCTGCACCGAGTAAGCCTACCGCTTTACCCTGCGTCATTACTGCACCAACAGGGAAACCATTTCCTAAACCCTTCGCTGTGGTCATAACGTCAGGAATAATGTTCGTATGTTGATAAGCAAAGTATTTACCTGTACGCCCATTCCCTGTTTGAATTTCATCAAGCATCATTAACCAATTATGCTGATTACACAAAGCACGAACTTCCTCGAGGTAGCTAAAACCTTGCGGTGCTGTATTGACGCCACCTTCACCTTGAATCGGTTCAATCAAGATTGCAACAATATCTGGATGATTGATAGCTGCCTCTTGAATCGCTTCAACATCACCAAATGGCACACGAATAAAGCCTTCAACCAAAGGTGCAAAACCTTCTTGAACTTTTTTATTGCCTGTCGCAGATAAGGTCGCCAAAGTACGACCGTGAAAAGATTGTTCAGCAACAATAATTTTAGGATTGCTAATGCCTTGTTTAGAACCAAATTTACGTGCAATTTTGATCGCACCTTCATTTGACTCAGCGCCACTGTTTGAGAAGAAAATTTCTTCCATTCCAGAAATTTGTGCAAGTTTTTGAGCTGCAGCAGTTTGCCAAGGAATTTCAAATAAGTTACTGGTATGCACTAAAGTTGCAGCTTGCTCAGCAATCGCTTCCGCAATCACTGGGTGTGCATGCCCTAAACCACAAACAGCAATACCTGTTAAGGCATCTAAATATTCCGCACCATCCGCTGTATATAAATACGCCCCTCGTCCTCGTACAAAGCTGATCGCTTGGCGACCATAAGTTGCCATAAGATGTGATGGTTGATCAGGTTGCACAGGAGCAAGAGTGATATTAGTCATAACAAACTCAATCTATCATTAGTTGTGGTGAAAAAAGTTATATAAGCAAAAACTTGAGTAGATTGAAAGCTCAAACTCACATTTATATAAGAAAAATCTTTAGCAATAGCCGCAAAACTGTTTTTCAGTATATAATTTACGAAGATTAGTTGAGGATCTATCTATGACGGAACAAGCGCGTGATACAGTAGCGTTAATTCGTGATCAAATTGCGAAACACCCTGTTTTACTTTACATGAAAGGCACTCCACAATTTCCGCAATGTGGTTTTTCTGCGCGTGCAGTTGAAGCACTTAGCCAAATTGGTCGCCCATTTGCCTATGTAAATATCTTGGAAAATCAAGATATTCGTACAACATTACCTCAAATTGCAAACTGGCCTACTTTCCCACAATTATGGGTAAACGGTGAGCTCATTGGTGGTAGCGATATCATGCTTGAAATGTTCCAAAATGGTGAGTTAAAGCCATTAGTTGAACAGTATAGCCCTGCTCCTGAAGCATAAGCTAAAAAATGAAAGCCAATCAAATGATTGGCTTTTTTATTGCAATGAGTTTTAGTTTAAGCTAAAACCAACATACCGAAACATACCTTCCACCCCTAAATCGGCTTTGTAAATTTGCATGTTTGGATAGTCTGCCTGAGTGATCGTCTCATAAATATTCATACTTGGATCTTCATGAATTTCATCAACCGACTGTGGTAGAACTTCTTCAAAACGATCAGCAATAAATTCAAAACCTAAATCCATAGCCATGAATAAAGTATGCTCACACGGCTGAATATACTGTTCCTGTTCCCAATCTAAAACAGCTTGATGACAATATGGACATGCAATGTTTTGAGTCGCGTCGATAACGTTTATAAGTTGGTATGACATAATTTTAAAGCATAGAAAATTTGGATTTAGTTTAAAAGAATACGATCTGTGAATCCATTCGAATAACAGGGATTTAAATTATGGCAACACTTGAACAAGCGATTTCTCTAGCAGCAAAACAACATGAAGGACAAGTAGATAAAGCAAATGCCCCTTATATATTGCATCCATTAAGAGTCATGTTAAATGTTCCTACAATTGAACATAAAATTGTGGCCGTTTTACATGATATTTTAGAAGATACAGAAACAACGATTGAAGATTTATACCAATTCGGTTTTCAAGAGCATATCATTGACGCAATCGTCGCACTCACTAAAAAACAAGGAGAAACTCGTCTAGAAGCAGCTCAACGAGCGCGACAAAATCCAATCGCACGTGTTGTTAAATTAGCAGATATCAATGACAATATGGACTTATCTCGCATTCAATCACCAACAGTCAAAGATTTTGAGCGTTTGAAAGAATACCAACAGGTTCGAGATTTATTATTACTCCAAAATGTTTAATAATCTCTTTTATAATGATTCACCCTAATCACAAAAGCTGGAGTTTATAGCGTAATGCTAACGGATTTAGATGATTTTTATTGCTTTGCCCTTGTTGTCGAACATGGTGGTTTTAGTGCGGCTGAAAGAGCAACTGATATTCCTAAATCCAAATTAAGTCGTAGAGTTTATAATCTCGAAGAACAGCTGGGTGTACGCTTAATTCAACGTAGTTCACGACACTTTGCCGTTACCGATATTGGTATGGATGTTTATCGTCATGCTCAAGTGATGATGAATGCTGCTCAAGCTGCACATGATGTTGTCAATCACTTAAGTAGTGAACCACGCGGTGTAATTAAAGTCAGTGTTCCAGTTGATATTGCACAAAATCAAATGGCGAAAATATTACCGAGCTTTTTAAAGAAGTACCCTGAAGTTCGGGTTCAAATGATGGTAAGCAATCGCAGAATTGATGTAATTAACGAAGGCGTTGATCTCGCCTTACGTGTTCGCTCTAAGCTAGACGATGACCCTAATTTAGTTTTGCGTCAGTTTACAGCAATTGAGCAACGTCTATTTGCTAGTCAAGCTTATTTAAATGAATTCGGTCATTTAACAACGCCAGAACAATTATCTGAGCATCGTATTATCAGTATGTCCGAAGAACATCTAGATCAACACTTTTTATTATTTGGACCTGAAAATCAACAAAAGAAAATTAAAGTAAATCCTGTCATTGTGGGTTCGAATTTGTTGATGCTCGCGGAATTGGCAAGTCAAAATTGTGGAATTGCTTTATTACCAGATAGTATTGCACAAGATTTCACAAAATCAGGCCAATTGGTCAAAGTTTTACCTGAATGGACTGCCCCACATGGTATTTTCCATGCAGTTTATCCGTCACGTAGAGGTCTATTACCCGCTGTACGAGTCTTTATCGATTATTTAGTAGAACAATTAACAGAATCACCGAATAAAAAAAGAGCTTGAATCATTCAAGCTCTTTTTTAAATATATTACACCGCTGGATAGTGTCCTGTTCCATTTGGCCAAGGCGTTAACAACTCAAAACCATCATCAGTAACAACAACCATATGTTCCCATTGCGCTGATAAGGACTTATCTTGTGTCACCACAGTCCATCCGTCATTCAGTTCTTTCACATGTCGTTTACCAGCATTCACCATCGGTTCAATCGTAAATACCATACCCTTTTTCAAGGTCATACCCTGTCCTTTTTGACCATAATGCAAAATATTCGGCTGTTCATGATAGATACGACCAATACCATGACCACAATATTCTCGGACAATACTATAACCTTCACGTTGCGCAACGGATTGAATTGCATAACCAATATCACCGAGTGTCGCACCTGGTTTTACCGTATGAATCCCTGCAAGCATGGCTTCATAAGTTGTTTCCACCAGTTTCTTGGCTTCTGGGCTCGGCTCGCCCACAAAATACATGCGGCTGGTATCCCCAAAATAACCATCTTTGATTACAGCAACATCGATATTTAATATATCGCCTTCTTGCAAAATTTTCTTTGCGGAAGGAATTGCATGGCACACTTCTTCATTGACTGAAATACATGTCGTCTTGGTAAAACCATGATATCCCACATTGGCTGGAATCACCTGCAAAGTATTTACGATATAGTCGTTGCAAATATCGTCTAAATATTCAGTTGAAACGCCGGGCTTAATATAATCACCAATCATTTCTAATACTTGTGCCGCTAAACGTCCTGAGATACGTAATTTCTCAATATCTTGCTCAGATTTAATCGTCACAGTAGAAGCTCTCATTCGAGATTTTCCTTATTTAAATATAGGTTAATGCAACATGCAGATTCATTTTTGTACTGCATCTCGTATTTCAACAGTTGTACGCTGTCGTACAAAAATCTTCAATCGTTTTAAGATTGAACGGTTGCTATTATTTTACATTTAATTTCAATCGGCATCATAGTAAAAAAGTATAAAGGGCTATATTTTTTACTTTTAAAATCTTTTCAATAAATTAAGTTTACCAATGCTAATTATATGATTTTAATCAGTTCTTATTAGACAAAAATAAACCAAATTTCACATAAAATTAGTTTCAAATGACTACAAATTTGTTCTAGAATCCGCACTTTTATTTTATACCTCCCTTTTATGAACCATCTTCGTACAGGAGATATTATTGCTCTCGGTTTCATGACCTTTGCACTCTTCATCGGTGCTGGCAATATTATTTTCCCCCCTATCGTTGCGCAACAAGCAGGTGAGCATGTTTGGCTCGCTGCTTTTGGATTCTTAATTACCGCAGTCGGTCTACCTGTAATTACCATTATGGCTTTGTCTCGTATGCAAGGCTCTATTGAAATTATCAGCTCGCCACTTGGACGCTTTTTTAGCCTACTCCTCACGATTGTCTGTTATTTGTCTGTTGGACCATTATTTGCCACACCACGTACTGCAACTGTTTCTTATGAAATAGGATTTGCTCCATATTTTGGTACATCAAATAGCAGTCTACTAATTTATAGTGTTATTTATTTTACACTTGTCACTGTGATCTCGCTTTACCCGAATAAATTATTAGATACAGTAGGTCACGTCTTAGCTCCTTTAAAAATTGCTGCTCTAGCGGTTCTTGGTATTGCTGCAATCCTTATCCCTACTGGCTATATTTCTCCACCAATCCATAAGTATGTGACTAGTCCTGTTTCTGAAGGCTTCGTAAACGGCTATTTAACGATGGATACTTTGGGTGCCTTAGTCTTCGGTATTGTGATTATTCAAGCGATTCAGTCTCGTGGAGTGACAGATTCAAAGCTGATCACCAAATATGCGATTATCGCGAGTTTAATTGCTGGTGTAGGTTTAACCCTAGTATATATCAGCCTATTTAAACTTGGATTAGGTAGCCATGAAGTTGCGGCGAATGCAGCGAATGGTGCAGTAATTCTGCATGCTTATGTACAACACGCCTTTGGTGATCTAGGTTCGTTGTTTTTAGCTGGTTTGATTTTTCTTGCCTGTATGGTAACTGCAATTGGCCTTACCTGTGCATGTGCAGAATATTTCACTGAATTAACAGGCTTACCGTATAAATTATTAGTTTTTATCTTAATTGGATTTTCATTATTAATTTCTAATTTAGGCTTAACAAAACTAATTGCGTTCTCTGTTCCAGTGTTGAGTGCAATTTATCCACCAGCGATTGTTGTGATTATGATGAGTTTCTTCTGGAAATATTGGAATAAACCTTCAACTGTCGTGAGCTCTGTTACTGCTGTTGCTTTTCTTTTTGGCATTATTGAAGCACTCAAAGCGGCTGGATTCTCTGAACAACTCCCTCAATTCATTAATAATTTACCGTTGAATGAACAGAACCTTGCTTGGTTATTGCCTTCATTGGTCGTACTCGTTATCGCAATTGCTGTAGATCGATTCTCTAGCAGTACTGCTTCTCAAAATTAAAATGATTTGTCGTTAAAATAATGTTTTACCCAAATATAATTTTAGCTATACAAAAAATGTTCTTTTATCCAACTTACATTTTTTTGTTTACGACAAATTATTTTTTATCTTATTTGTATCTACCTCTACCCGTATTATTCACACTGTATTTGATCTGAATCACAAAAACATCTTTTCAGCAACTTTTTCAAATTGTAAAAAACCAACACCATTATTCATAATAAAAATAACCTTAATACACCCAAAAAATGTTCAATCTATATAGAAATCAATACATTCATAAATTTATTTAAAAAATAGTGAAATTAGCTATTGAAATACTAAAAAAATCAAAGTACAACTTTAATCTTAATTCTGACAAAAACGATTAGCTTTTGTCATCACTACTCAAGGAGGGATGGAGATGTTCTCATTACATTTCAACAAGCAAGTCTTCATTGACACTCTAAAGACCAATGATTCCATCGTATATGCAATTACGACATTTGCCTTAATGGCGACGCTGTTATTGCAAGGCACTATTAAGGGTAATTTAAAACCTGAATATTTTGCATACGCTTTAATCGTCTCTTTAGCCTTTTGTACGTGGGGGATTATTGATCGAAAGTTTCGACAGATAAGTGCTGAGCGCCAAAAGAATTTTTAATATAAGAAATGGATGAGTAATCATCCATTTTTCTAACTGGTAAATTTTAAGATTGTTCCTAATAGTAATACTGCTGTAGCACCTAATTCGACCATTATTAAACTCAACATTAAAAATGTCATACACCATCTTGGAATCGACCACTGCCCTAACGTATGCGGTTGCTTAAACTGATTCGTTGTATCTTTTAACATTCCATGAATGATATAGACCAAAATCGACATTGAGAAAAAGAATAAATTCGCCACAACGCAAAATAGATTCAAACTATCCGATAAACTTGTAAAATAACTTAATGCAGCCAAGATTAAACTCGCAGCGGCATAAAGCAAACTACTGCGATGTGCAATATCGACATAATAATGTGCACGTGCAAGCTCTGTATTTCTAATTTGATAATACTTCCAAACACCAGTTAGCATCCCTACCCAAAGAAATATCCCACTAAAAATGATCGCCAATTGGGTTGCACTGGTTAAAATTAACATTCCCTTTTCCCTAAATTGTTTTTCCAAAAATAGCTATATTACATAAAATTTGACTTTTAAGTCATTTTTTAAACGAGTTTCTTTTTAGAACTTGTATAAACTGGAAATATGTCTAGACAAGAGTATTTCTCAAATGACTACATTTGAATCATTTTGGATCAGCTGTAAAGATGGTTACCAACTTGCAGCACAGTATTATCCAGCAAGTGATGCCACCAAACCATTTCCGATTCTAATTTGTCCAGCAACAGGTATTACCAAAGGTTTTTATCACTCATTTGCTGAATGGTTAAATCAACAAGGCTACAAGGTCTTAAGTTTTGACTTTAGAGGAATAGGTCAATCTTTACATGGGGCACTGAAAAATTCGAATGCCAGTATCAATGATTGGGGTTTATTAGATATTCCCGCAGCCATCGAAACACTCTTGAATCGCGCTCAAGCTAAACAAGTGATTATTTTGGGACATAGTGCCGGTGGTCAATTACTTGGAATCAACCCTAACCATCAAAAAGTTGCTAAAGTTGTCGCAATCGCTGGTTCAACGGGTCATGTAAAAGGCTTAAAAGGAAAAACTAAACTTCTTGCTCCATTAATGTTTAATGTCATTTTTCCAATATCCAGTGCTATTAAAGGATACGGTGCAACACAATTTATTGGTATGGGTGAAAATTTACCTAAAAATGTAGCAAAACAATGGGCTGAATTTTGTAGTCAACCTGGTTATGTCATGAATGCAATTGGTAAAAGTATTTTTGCTGATTATCACCAAGAGATTGTCTGTCCGATTACATCAATTTGGGCAAGTGATGATGAAATCGCAACACAGGCAAATGTTAAAGATTTACTCAGACTTTATCCTAATGCTCAAACCAATTTGATTGAATTGAAACCACAACAATATGGTTACAAACAAATTGGACATATGCTGATGTTCAAAAAATCACATCAGAAATTATGGCCCGTATTAGAAAAAGAACTGAGAATGTAATCCCTAAACTCACAGCTTTACCCTTTTGCGTATCTAAGTTTGTAATCCTATTTAGATGCGCCTTTTTAATTTACAATTATTTACATAAACGATAAATGACATAACTAAGTAGAAGTTTTTTACAATGAATTTTTTTTTAACAATATAAAATTAAATAATAAAGCTACATTTGTATTCTTTTTAAGCAAATTAATTAACTA
The DNA here is from genome assembly GCF_002165335.1 of Acinetobacter sp. WCHA29. NCBI lineage: Bacteria > Pseudomonadati > Pseudomonadota > Gammaproteobacteria > Moraxellales > Moraxellaceae > Acinetobacter > Acinetobacter sp. WCHA29. Next base: position 14,533 of record NZ_NHRQ01000018.1, on the reverse strand, counting down.
ATAGTGATTAAATGTGATAAAGAATGTATTTATTCAACTTTTTTAGCAGCACTATGGATTTTAATTTTTAACCAAATGTTAAATTCAAATATATGTATTTAATTTGTTTTTTAGATTATTTTATTTTACAAATGTAATAATTTTAAAGCTATATGACATTTTAGACAGAATCTTTTATAAAAAAGTCACGTCATAATTTGTATTTATTTTCTACAATACATTTGTTCTACAAATAAGCTACAATGCAACACTGTAGAAATACAATTGGGGCAAGATGGATAGGTAAGACCATCATTAATAACAGTTTTATGTAGTTTACATGATGATACCCCTATCCTAAGCAAAGATGGTTATACAACCATTTTTAGGAAGATTTGTTATAAATGGAATGTTAGAAAAATTAGATTTCATCATTTTTCTAGCGTATAAATTGTAGACATTTCATGGAATTTAGGAGTTGCATCTAACAACTCTGTGTAACAAGCATAGGAAATAACTTAATGCCTAAAAAATATGCGCGTTTTTTACCTACATCAGAAACATTTAACTTAGAAGACTTTCCTTATTTCTGGATTTCTCAAGTAAATGCACAGTACGTTCAAAATATCGATAATGTACTTAAGAAGTATGGTTTAGACAACTCTCGCCGTCGTATTTTAATTGCATTGAATGTTAAACCACATGCAAGCGTGTCTGAACTTTCAGACATGGTGATTTCTAAAATGTCTACAACCACAAAAATCGTATATCGCCTTAAAGATGAGGGATATATTGAAACTTATTCATGTAAAGAAGATGGTCGTATTACCCGCGTTTATCTTACTGATAAGGGTACAGAAATGATTACTAAAATTAATGATCTAACCTCTGTAATATTAGAACAATCATTTGATGGATTAACGCCGTTGCAAATTGAAAAGACGATGGAAATTTTAAAACATATGTTTAAAAATCTTGCTCGTTGATTGATAAAATATAAAAAAAGGTTTCTTATTAGAAACCTTTTTTATTTAGAAAAGATCAAACATATTTAACTGAGGTGTTTGTTTTGCTATTTTTGCCTTAGGTACATGTGAACATTCAAACTCTTCGACTGGAACCCCTTGCATAAATTGAATCATTTGATGTGGTTGTTTTAAACTCAACCAATCATCAAGACGATCATGTGGAATGATGACAACTGATCTTTTTATATCGCCAGGTTCATGAAATTCTTTCATCATCGGATGATCGACTGCGTCCATTGTAAGCATCGCTGCTGAACGAATAATTTGATTATTGATTTTACAAATTTCATAAAGTGCAGCAATAAAAAAGGCTCTGCCATCTTTACGCCTTACACCCCATCGTTGAGGTTTATTTCCAATATATTTACTTTCATAAAACTCAGTGACTGGAATTATACCGAACTTGCATTTATAAGCTGCCTCCTGAAAGCTTGGTTTCTCAAAAATGGTCTCATGTCTAGCATTATAAGCACGTTTAGAGCTGTTAATATCCTCTGCCCATTTCGGCACTAAACCAAATAATACTTCTCTCCACTCCAATCCATGTTCAGATTTAAATAATAATGGTGTTTTATAACTTGGATAAATCTCATCGAGATAGTTAAAAGGAACAAGTGGTAGTTCAAGTTGTTGTAATTGCTCAAGTGTTACTGGTTTGTAGTTAGCACACATAAAATCACAAGCACCTTACTTAATAAAAAAAGCCTCCGAGGAGGCTTTTTATTTTAGATGAAATTAATCACCTGTATAACCTTTAAGTTTTAAACGTGCAGCATGTAACAATGGCTCTGTATAACCAGATGGTTGCTCAGCGCCTTTGAAGATCAAATCAGCAGCAGCTTGGAATGCGATACCATCAAAATTTGGTGCCATTGGCGTGTAAAGTGGATCATTGGCATTTTGCTGATCAACAATCACAGCCATACGTTTAAGCACTTCTTCAACTTGTTCTTTCGTTACGATACCGTGACGCAACCAGTTTGCAACATGCTGAGAAGAAATACGTAAAGTTGCACGATCTTCCATTAAACCAACGTTGTTGATGTCTGGAACTTTAGAACAACCTACACCTAGATCAACCCAACGCACAACATAACCCAAGATACCTTGACAGTTATTTTCAAGTTCGTTATTCAACTCTTCAGCAGTCCAGTTTGTTTCTGGTGCAAAAGGAGGCGTTAACAAATCATCTAAAGTCAACATATCTTCAGCAGCCAATTCATCTTGACGTGCTTTTACATTAATTTGATGATAATGCATTGCGTGAAGTACAGCACCTGTAGGTGATGGAACCCATGCACAAGAAGCACCCGCATTTGGATGAGCTGTCTTAGTCGCCAACATATCTTTCATGCTATCTGGTTTTGGCCACATGCCTTTACCAATTTGTGCTTTACCTTGTAAACCACAAGCCAAACCAATTGCAACGTTACGATTTTCGTAAGCAGCAATCCATTTCTGAGATTTAACAGCTTCTTTACGTACCATTGGCGCTGCTTCCATAGACGTATGGATTTCATCACCCGTACGATCCATAAAACCAGTGTTAATGAAAATCGTACGGTCTTTTGCAGCAGCAATACAGTTTTTCAAATTAACTGAAGTACGACGTTCTTCATCCATGATACCGATTTTGAGAGTTTTTGCAGGTAAACCGAGTGCTTGTTCTGCACGCTCAAATAATTCAACTGCAAATGCAACTTCTTCTGGACCATGCATTTTTGGTTTAACGATATACATAGAACCTTTACGAGAGTTCTTATTTTCGTTTTCGCCACGAATATCTGTAATTGTAAGTAATGGAGTAACTAATGCATCCATAATACCTTCAAATACTTCTTGGCCATCTACAAGGATCGCAGGGTTAGTCATTAAATGACCAACGTTACGAAGAAGCATTAATGAACGACCATGTAGCGTTGTAGTACCGCCAATTAAGTTCTGAACTGTACGGTCTTTGTTTAATGCACGAGTAATGGTTTTACCATTTTTCTCGATTGACTCTTGCAAGTCACCCTTCATTAAACCTAACCAGTTACGATAGCCTTCAACTTTCTCTTCTGCATCAACAGCTGCAACTGAGTCTTCTAAATCTTGGATCGTTGTAATAGCAGCTTCTAGAGTTAAATCTTTGACGCCAGCCGCATCAGTTTTACCGATTGGGCTATTTGCATCGATATCAATAATAACGTGCAAGCCATTATTTAATAAAACGATTTCAGTTGGGTTTGCAGCATCGCCATTAAAGCCAACAAATTGAACTTCATGAGCCAAAGATGTTGTTGAACCATCTTTTAAAGTTACAACTAAACGATTGTGATCAACTGCATATTTAGTTGCATCGGCATGAGAGCCTTGAGCAAGTGGGAATGTTTGATTAAGAAAATCTTTAGCGAAAGCAATTACTTTATCGCCACGGACTGGGTTGTATCCCTTACCTTTCTCTGCACCATTTTCTTCAGAAATTACATCAGTACCGTAAAGTGCATCGTATAATGAACCCCAACGTGCATTCGCAGCATTTAAGCAATAGCGTGCGTTACGTACTGGCACAACAAGCTGAGGACCAGCTAATAATGCAATTTCTTCATCTACATTTTCAGTCGTTACTTGGAAATCAGCAACTTCTGGTACTAAGTAACCAATCTCAGTTAAAAATGCTTTATACGCATTTAACTCAAATTCATTATTACGATGCCATTCATCAATCTTAGCTTGAATTTCATCACGCTTAGCTAATAGTGCTTTATTCTTTGGGCTAAGATCGACAACGACTTGCTCGAAATTTTTCCAGTAAGTTTCACTGTCTAAACCAGAGCCTGGTAAAGCTTCATTTTCGATGAAATCGTAAAGTTCTTTAGCAATCGCTAGCTTGCCTTGTTGAATACGTACAGTCATTGTCTTTCCTGATGATGCTAACTTTTTATAACAAGAAACCTAGTATACCGATTTATACTAGCCTGAATAGTAATATCACATTGCTAAATAGTAAGCATTTTCTTAGTCTAAGTATTGACAAATATAATTTTTATAAACACCAAAACTAAACACCAAAACCAAGTTTTGATCTAGCTACTTCTATTCTGCGACATACTCACTTTTTAAAACTCATTTAGTTATAACAAAATTCAATTAAGAATAAAGCTTTCTCTATATGAATTTATAAAAAAGACATTCCTGAGAATGCCTTTATAATTTATGAAGTTTTTGAAACATGAATTTGACGATGCTCTGAATGCAGATAATCATCGGATTGCATTTCTAATAAACGTGAACGTGTTCGTTCAATTTCAAATGCTAATTTTTGACCTTCATAAAGATCAATAATTGAATCTTCTGAAGTTAAAAGTAATTTCACACCACGATCATAAAACTCATCCACTAAATAAATAAAGCGACGGGTTCCTTCTGAGAGAAAATCAGTTAAATGCGGCACGTTACTTACCAGTACCGTGTTGTAAATATTAGCAATTTCAATGAAATCAGCTGGACTACGTGGTTTAAAACATAACTCAGAGAATTCACACCATAATACATCTTCTGTATGCCCAAGCGTTTCTACAATACGATTGTTAATCATGATAGGTGTATTAAAGAGCGTTTGTGTCTGTGTCAGCGCTTGAAAACGCTCATACATCCATGATTGAGCATCATTACTCAATGGATGTTTGAATAATTGAGCCTGCTTCAAAACACGCAAACGATAATCAACACCAGCATCTACATTCAGAACCGTACAGTTTTTCTGAACCAATTCAATTGTAGGAAGAAAACGGTCACGATGGATACCATTTTTATAGAGACCTTCTGGTGCAATATTAGACGTTGCAATCAACGTGACGCCACGTTCAAATAACTTTTGAAATAAATCACTGATAATCATTGCATCCGTCACATTTGATACAAAAAACTCATCAAAACAAATGACAACCGCATTTTTATAAATCTGATCAGCAACAGAATCTAACGGATTACGTTGACCTGAAAGCTTATTCAATTCTTTATGGACATGTTGCATAAAATGGTGAAAATGCATGCGTGTTTTGCGGCGAAATGGAACTGACTCATAAAATTGATCCATCAACCATGTTTTCCCGCGTCCTACACCACCCCACATATAAACACCTTTTGGGTAGGTTTGACGACGGAAACGTCTAAACGCTTTCTTTGAGGCTTTATAACGAGTAAGCAACTCTTTCCATACTCGATCTAACTCTTGCACTGCCTGAGCTTGAGCTTCATCTGGCATAAATTGACCTGATTCGATTGCTTGAGCATAACGCTCCGCAGGTGAGATCGGCATAAATGAAGTGCTATGTGAGTCTGGTTTAGAATTTAACATAAGGTGTTATTACAATTTTAATTGGTGAAAATTATATCGAACATTAAGTCCAAAGGCATTAGATTTTAGGCTTAATTATCATGGAGTTTAAACATCATAATGTACCATTTTTTAATCATTTTAATGATTACGATTATATTGTCTTGGACTTTGACCAAACCATCGTTTAAACGCATGATTAAATGCAGCAGGTTCAGAATAACCTAACATTTCCGCAACTTGCCCAATTGAATATGCACTATTTTCAATAAACTTTAATGCTTTCTGCTTAATGAGCCTTTCGCGTATTTCCTTATAACTTGTTTGCATTTGCTGCAATTTATGTCTTAGAGTCCTCTCAGGAATCTTTAATGCACATGCTGTTTCAGACATTGTAGGTATTACACCATTTTGCATTTCAAGATATTCCTCGACATATTCTAAAATGGTCAACTTTGCACGGCTACTTCGTTCTAATTTCTTCAGATCTTGTAGGCATTTTTCTTCATAGACACGGTAAGTAAGAACATCAGCAGATGGTATTTTTATATTTAAAATGTCAGTATTTTCTAGAATAAAAGAGGCATGCTGACATTCAAATTTTACATCCTGACCATAATAGTCTTGATAAGCCACTATTAATTCTAATTCTTTAGGTGCTTTAAAAGGTAATTCAATACGAATATTAGGGATTTCAAGCCCCATCATTTTAAAAATATCTTGTAAGAACTTATAAGTACCTGAGATTTCACATTGAGCACGAAATAATCCTAAATGTGTATTTAAATCAATTGGTTGATAATGAAAATGGATGTAATCTTTTTTAATATTTAGTTGTAATGAACCAAACAGATGTGTCAATTGCTGAAATCGCACACCATTTAACAGAGCTTTATGTAAAGTATCGCTTGTAACAAGCAGCATCAAGAATGGGCCATACCCTGCAAGCGCATAATGTTGACCAATGATTAAGCCTTGTTCAGGAGAAATATCTTGACTAATATACTGTAAAATATCCCATTCAATTTCATCTGGAATAATTGAACTCGGATCTAAAGCTTCGGCTTGTATTCCCATGTCTGCTAAACGAGCATCAACATCAATGCCCACATGACGCATGCCTTGAATTAAATACATCAATCCGAGGATAGATCTCTTCATAATTCCGAATGCAATTCCCAAAACTTTAACGTTGTACTATAAAAATACGAATAAATGAATTGCCGAAATGATCAGGTTTTGCGTCTATACAATCATATTTAATCTCTACAAAACCTTTAAACTTGCATAAAATTTAGATGTGTAGGGCGTGGACTATGCGTGATGTACCCCAAAATGCTATTCAAAAAACTAAAGTTGCAATTATTGGTGCAGGTTTTGGTGGTTTAGCAATGTCTATTCGACTATTACAAAGTCAAATGAATGATTTTGTAATTTTAGAAAAAACCAATGACGTTGGTGGCACATGGCGTGAAAATCAATACCCGGGTGCTGCCTGTGATGTTCAATCACACATGTATTCACTTTCGTTTGCTCCCAAAACAGATTGGTCAAAACGTTACGCTGAAGCTGATGAAATTTTTGAATATATCCAAGATATTACTCAGCAATATAGATTAAAAGATTATTGCAAATTCAATCATGAAGTTACTCATGCTGAGTTTGATGAAAATCGTAATGTTTGGTCATTAGATTTTAAAGATCAACCATCCATTGAAGCTCAATTTGTTATTTTTGCTTCTGGTCCCCTACACGTTCCACAAATTCCTCACTTAAAAGGAATTGAAAAATTTAAAGGTAAAGTCTTCCATTCTTCACAATGGGATCATCAATACAGCTTAGAAGGCAAATCTGTTGCTTCTATTGGTACGGGTGGTAGTGCAATTCAATATATCCCCGAGATTGCACAAGAAGTGAAACAGCTTTATGTATTCCAACGTACTGCCGCATGGGTCATTCCACGTGATGAACGTAAATATTCACAATTAAGCAAATCTTTATTTAAAGCTTCAAATATTTATCGTCAAATTCATCGTACTCGTTTGTATTGGAGCAACGAATCACGTGTCGTACCTATCGTACAACCACAGATCATGAAATATGGTCAAAAGCTTGCAGAAGCATTTATCCGCTTTCAAGTCAAAGACAAAGAGCTCGCTAAAAAACTTACACCAGACTTCGTGATGGGTTGTAAGCGTATTTTGATTTCAAATAAGTACTTCCCAACGTTCAACCGTAAAAATGTTGAATTAATTACTGATGGCGTTCAGGAAATTACAGCTAACGGCATTATTACCAAAGATGGTAAAGAACGCCAAATTGACTGTTTGATTTATGGTACGGGATTCATTACTGACCCACGTATTTACTTAAAGCATTTCGATTGTGTTGGTCGTAATGGAATCGAACTTAAGCAAGCTTGGAAAGATGGTGCAGAAAGCTACTATGGTGTTAGTACGAAAAACTTCCCTAACCTATTCCAACTCTTAGGTCCAAATACGATTTTAGGTCATAACTCTATTATTTTTATGATTGAATCTCAAGTGAATTATATTTTGCAATTGATTCGAACCGTAGATAAAACAGGTTCTCAAGCTGTTGAGATTAAACAACAGGTACAAGATCAATTTAATGATCGTGTGCAGGAACAACTCAAAGGAACAGTTTGGCAAGCAGGTGGATGCAGTAGTTGGTATCAAGCAGCCGATGGTAAAAACTTCTCATTATGGCCAACATATACTTGGAAATATTGGTTAGAAACACGTAAAGTAAATGTCGCTGACTATAATTTTATTCATACAGCAACAAATGCAAAAAACAATGCAGCCTAATCAATAATTCTTCATAATAAGCAGGTTATTCGTAACCTGCTTTTTTTTATGCAATCTTTTGTTCTTATCTTCCAAATTTTTATCGCAATAAGCTTAGGCTATTTTCTCGCCCCAAAACTATCACAGCGAATTAAACAATTTGTATTTAAAATTTTACCCTATTTTTCTTATTTATTATTAATGAGTGTTGCCTTTGAACTGACTCAAGCTTTGAATCATATCTCAGATCCAGCAGCAATATTACCACCTGCATTATTAATTGCATTTACTACATCAGTTGGTTCTTTCTTTATCTGTCTGATTACTTACAAACTGATTGATCGTCAAAGCATACAAGGAAAAATTTCATTACACCTCTTTATCAATGCACTCAAAAATATCGCTAAAGCATTTCTAGCATTAGGTTTAGGGATTTTACTTGGAATACTAGTCACTCAATCTAATCTACAAATTGCATTTAATAGTTGGTATTTATTACTCATATTTATCTTTTTGATTGGCATTGAGCTTGCTTTTACGCAATTTGATCGTAGTTGGTTAAGTTGGAAAGTACTATTGGTTCCCGCTGCAGCCTTTGTTGGTTCATGCTTAGCAGCAATCGTGAATTATTTAATTTTATCTAATCACTTTAACTTAAATGAAATAATGGCTTTAGCTCAGGGATATGGATGGTACTCAATGTCTGGCATTCTATTCACTGAATTACATTCAGCACGACTTGGTAGCATTGCCTTATTAACCGACCTCTTCAGAGAAATTTTCGCCATTCTTCTTATGTATTGTCTAGGCTGGCGTTTTCCACGTTCAGCGATTTCGAGTGCTGGAGCAACCTCAATGGATGTTACTCTGGCAATGGTGAAGCAATCATGTGGCACACATTATGTACCACATGCCATGATGAGTGGCTTAATTCTTTCGCTACTCGCACCGCTATTGATTAGTTTATTTTTAAATTTGAAGTTTTAAATGGTATTGCGACGCAAATGAGAGGTAACCATACGTTGCCCCCCATTTTATGATATCTTGATCTTAGAAATTAATATCAATATTGCTTAAAACATCACCCAAAAAATCCAAAATATCTGCCACAATTTCAATCACATCCACGCCCGATGTCCAATCTGTACTCTGACTTTGCTGTGCCTGTTGTTGTTCGGTTTCTTCTAACTGTTGTACAATTTTTTCGGCTTGTTGTTGTAAATCTTCCGTATTTAATTCAGGGGACATGAAAAAATCCTCAATTAAAAAAATCTCATAAAATCACACTATATTCAAAATGAAAAGCCTTTCTTAAAAAAGGCTTTTCGCACTCATGTGACAAAGTAAAAGTACAACAATTATAACGTCGCTAAAATATCTTTTAAAGTCTGATTTGGATTAGCAGCTTGTGTAATAGGACGACCAATAACCAAATGTGTTGAACCGTTCAGCATTGCCTGTTTAGGTGTCACAATACGTTTTTGGTCATCGGCATTTGAACCTTCAGGACGAATACCTGGTGTTACCAATGCAAAATCTGCCCCTAACATTTCACGAAGAATTTTTGCTTCCTGTGCCGAACATACCACACCATCCAGGCCACTCTCTTGAGTGAGCTTAGCCAAGCGTTTTACTTGATCTATGGGTTCAATATCCAGGCCAATATCACGCAAATCTTCACGTCCCATTGAAGTTAACACCGTGACCGCGATCAATTGTGTTTGATAATTCCCTGCTTTTAACCGATCTACACAGGTTTCCATCATTTTTCGACCGCCAGACGCATGAACATTGACCATCCACACACCTAGATCTGCCGCAGCACAAACAGCTTGAGCAGTTGTATTCGGAATATCATGAAATTTTAAATCAAGGAAAACTTCAAAGCCTTTATTTTGTAAAGTTTTAACAACACTTGGACCTTCATGAGTAAAAAGTTCCTTGCCCACTTTGACACGACATAAAGCAGGATCAAGCTGATCCACAATCGTTAAAGCGTCATATTCGCTTTTTGCATCTAGTGCAACAATGATACTCAAGAGCGTTTCTTCCCAGTTGATTCAAAGTCGCTATTATAAATAGGTTTTAATTTAAGTGTAAAATTTCATTCAACACATTTTTACTTCTTACATTTAAGTTGCAACAACAAAACTAAAACATACCAAATAGTAAAATTTGATTAAATTTTAATCATAAAATAAATTAAAAACGATTAAAACTGCAATAGGCATAAAAAGGCATCAATTTAGTCACCATCATTTTTTAAGATTCTGAAAAATCAAGAAATACCCATACAACAACGCTTAAAATTCTTGCCCAATCTTGCTCATTTTATAATGAGCTTTGCGGATTTAAATAAATATGTACAACCCTTTAATTTTCCACAGAATGAATATGAAGAAGCAATCAATGTTCACTGTAAAGAGGATGCTAATCATTGGCCTTGGTATTTGCATGATCTAAAAACACTCGAGCTCAACAATAAACAAGAACTTACCAACACCCTTAGATTTATTTGGTGTGATGACATATCACCTAGCCGTAAACTATCTTACGAATTAATAGGCTTGGTCTCGAATCAAACGTTTTTGAAAACATGCCTATAACGCGAGAAATGAATGAAATTGCATTAATCGTAGTAGAAAAAAGTTTTAATGCTTTTAATCAATTTATGGATCAGCTTGAATTGAACTTGAAAAATGAAATTAAAATTAATTAAGTGTTTTTTAATCAAAAACTAAAAGGGCTACTTCAATTGTGAAATAGCCATTTTCAATACTAAATAGCAATTCAACTATTAGATCTTATCATTCGGATAAACATCTAAAACAGTTTTTTCATGTCTTACGCTTGCAGCAGCTTCTGCGGCTGCTTGCTGAGCAAGTTGGATCTGCTCTTTTCTGAGGTGGTCAATATCTTTACGTAATCGTTTAATTTCCCAATTCGTTTGGAAAACACGAAATACTTGAACACCTAGAAGCAAACCGACCACGACACCTAATGCCAAAGTCAATAAAAGCAATAAACCTAAACGCATTGCAGGAACTTGAGTAAACAATAGGTTTACTTCTAATTCTGCTGGATTTTGTAAAACTAGAGCAAGTGAATAACCAAAAATGGCGATGAGTAATGCTATAAGAATATAACGCATGAACACCTCAATTTTTTATTAATCAAAAGTCTCGTTTACTGCATCACGAAGTGCTTTACCTGGTTTGAAATGCGGTACAGCTTTTGCTGCAACATCAACTGATTTACCAGTTTTAGGATTACGCCCTAAACGTGGCTCACGATGATGTAATGCAAAACTGCCAAAACCACGAATCTCAATACGATCGCCACTCGAAAGTGCTTCAATCATTTGATCAATCATAATTTTAACTGCATCTTCGACCAACGGTTCTGCCAAATGAGGGTTTTTAAGGGCAATCCGTTCAATCAAATCAGATTTGTTAAGTGCGTCAGTAGTCATCGTTGACCTCTTTAATTATTACTACTTTTCAATATTTTAATAATAACCTGTTTAAATACAAAACGGTAGCGCAGTACATCGATACTACGCTACCGTTTGCAGTATTTTTGTATAAAAAGGTACATCTCTGTTACAAGAAATGTACCTTTTAACAAATTACTTCATTTGAGCTTTAATCAAATCACCAATAGTCTTAGGACCATTAGCTTCTGAAACTTGAGCTGCTGCTGCTTGACGAGCATTGTTCACAGCTTCTTTCTCTTCAGCTTCGTCTTTCGCTTTGATAGACAAGTTGATAGAGCGAGATTTACGATCAACGTTGATGATCTTCGCTTCAACTTCTTGACCAACTTCTAAGAATTTAGTTGCATCTTCAACGCGGTCACGGTTGATTTCAGAAGCTTTAAGCGTTGCTTCGATGTCATCAGCTAATTTAACTGTAGCACCTTTAGCATCAACAGCAGTTACAGTACCTTTAACTAAAGCACCGCGCTCGTTCGCAGCTAAGAAATCATTGAATGGATCGCTGTTTAATTGCTTGATACCAAGGCTGATACGGTTACCTTCAGCGTCTACAGATAAGATAACTGCTTCAACTGTGTCACCTTTCTTGTAACGACGGATAGCTTCTTCGCCTTGTTCGTTCCAAGAAATGTCAGATAAATGTACTAAACCGTCGATACCACCAGATAAACCGATGAAGATACCGAAATCAGTGATTGACTTGATCGTACCAGAAACTTTTTCGCCTTTTTCATTTGCTTTAGCAAACTCTTCCCATGGGTTAGCACGAGTTTGTTTGATACCCAATGAAATACGACGACGTTCTTCGTCAACTTCAAGAACCATAACATCAACTTCGTCACCGATCTGAACAACTTTAGATGGGTGGATGTTTTTGTTTGTGTGGTCCATTTCTGAAACGTGTACTAAGCCTTCAACGCCTTCAGCGATTTCTGCAAAGCAACCGTAGTCAGTTAAGTTAGTTACACGTGCTTTAACGATAGAACCTTTAGGGTAACGGCTCATGATCGCTAACCATGGATCTTCGCCTAATTGCTTAAGACCTAAAGATACGCGGTTACGCTCGCGGTCAAATTTAAGTACTTTAACAGTAACTTCTTGACCAACTTCAACAACTTCTGAAGGGTGCTTGATACGCTTCCAAGCCATATCTGTGATATGTAGAAGACCATCAATACCGCCAAGGTCAACGAACGCGCCGTAATCAGTAAGGTTCTTGATAGTACCTGTAACTGTTTGACCTTCTTCAAGTTGAGCAAGTAATGCTTCACGGTCAGCTGAAGATTCAGCTTCCATAACTGCACGACGAGAAACTACAACGTTGTTACGCTTAGCATCAAGTTTGATTACTTTGAACTCTAACTCTTTACCTTCAAGGTGAGTTGTGTCACGGATAGGACGAGTGTCAACTAAAGAACCTGGTAAGAATGCACGTACAGGACCGATGTCAACAGTGAAACCACCTTTAACCTTACCAGAGATAACACCAGTAACGATTTCGCCGTCTTCAAAGATTTTCTCAAGTTTAGTCCAAGTTTCAGCACGTTTCGCTTTTTCACGTGATAAAACTGTTTGACCCATACCGTTGTCAAGCGCTTCAACAACTACGTCAACAGTATCGCCAACTTGAACTTCAAGTTCACGTTGTTCATTTAAAAATTCAGCACGGTCAACTACGCCTTCAGATTTAAGGCCAGTGTCAACAGTAACCCAGTCAGAATCGATACTAACAACAGTACCTTGGATGACTGCACCCTTTTCAACGTTGAGGTTTAATTCACTTTCTTCAAAGAGGGCTGCAAAAGATTCGGTCATGATATACCTGATAAAGTCCGCGGTCTTGGATCAGACAAGGCCGGTTTAGTTAAGTTGTTACATTGTCCAAAAAATCTGATCAAGCAATGCTTCAACTGAAAATAAAATGGTCTATCTATTGAATACGGCTATCGATATAGTTCACCATTAACTGAAATACTTCATTGATGCCTATTGTAGAACTATCAATGATATAAGCGTCTTCAGCTGGCTTGAGCGGAGCAACAGCTCGCTCCATATCTCTCTTATCTCTAGCCTGTATGTTAGATAAAATGTCGCTTATTTTAGCATCAAGACCCATACCCTGCAACTGTTTTACTCTACGCTCTGCTCGAGATTCAGCCGATGCTGTTAAGTATATTTTAGCTTGAGCCTCTGGAAAAATTGATGTCGCCATATCTCGTCCATCAGCTACCAAACCAGGGGCTTGAATAAATGCACGTTGGCGCGCAAATAATGCTTTTCTTAATTCAGGAACAGTTGCAACTTTAGAGGCATATTCTCCGACCTGTTCAGTACGAATGGTATTTGTGACATCTACACCTTCTAGTAAAACAAGGGTCGCAGCCTCAGTCGTTTTAAATTCAATATCTAAATTCGTTGCGTATTCAACGCATTGACCTAAATTAGAGTCGATTTGATCAAGTAAGCCACGTTGAAATAATGACAGCCCGAGTAAACGATATAAAGCACCAGAGTCTAATAGATTAAAACCATAATAAGCAGCTATTTTGGCTGCCAAGGTCCCTTTACCAGAACCACTAGGACCATCAATCGTAATAATATGAACTGTCATTCCCGTCTCTTATGAAGCAACTGACTTCGCTAATTTTGAAAAACCTAGTGTAATCGCTGCTTTGAGTTGTGCAAGAACTAATTTACTTACAAAAGGCGCTTTTGCTGTAAATTCAATCTTGTAAGTCACTAAAGTAATAAACGGTGTGATTTCTTTAAAATCAATTTGCCCGAGATGGTGTTTAACCAAAGGATTATTAATCAATTTATATTAGACTTCCGTCATAAATCAAAAAACGTACAATTTATTTGATCTTAAATTAATCAGCAAAATTATTTAATTCAAGAG